>JBBSVW010000001.1:0-6279 GCA_038046605.1 Microcaldota archaeon
GGCTAGGGGAGCAAATCGGATTAGATACCCGAGTAGTCCTAGCAGTAAATGATGCAGACTAGGCTTTGCAACGGCTTCGAGCTGTTGCAGGGCCGCAGGGAAGCTATTAAGTCTGCCGCTTGGGGAGTACGGTCGCAAGGCTGAAACTTAAAGGAAAGAAAATTTGCGAATCAGTGGAAATCAGGTTCCGAAAAATAGATAAATCAAATTCAATCTCTAATTGACTATGAATTCAGATATTTACTATCTGCTTGGAGCGCTAAGAGATGCGAGTTTCGACATTCGGACATCCAAAAATTACGAGCTAAAGATCCATCAGGATTATGTTCCTTGGCTTTCAACAATTGAAAGGATCCTAACGGAAAATTTCAATTGCCATTGCCGCATCAAGAATTCGATGCTTCGTGCAAATGGAAAGGAAGTCATGGAAGAGCTGCTTTCAATTTCAGGATTCCAGAGTCCTCAATCAAATTGGGAAACTCCGGAAATTTTGAAAAGTGCAAATGCAGATGAAGTTTGGTGGTACATTAGCGGATTTTGGGATGCTGAAGGAGGGGTTCCATATTCAACAAAATGGAACTATACTTCCTTTGACCAGAAATCCAAAAGCGCTCTTGATTTTGTGAGGTCGTTTCTCGTAAGTGAAAACTTACGTCCAACGAATCTTACTTATACTGGAAAAGTCTGGCAATGCCGGATTACCAGGAAGGAGCACTTAAAATCATTCACTTTGAAATTGCATTCCTTTCATGAGGAGAAATTTCAAAGATTGTTATCATTAATCGCAACTTTTCCCTGAATTGGCGGGGGAGCACCACAAGGGGTGGATGCTGCGGTTCAATTGGACTCAACGCCGGGAAACTCACCAGGAAAGACAGCAGAATGAAGGCCAGACTGAAGATCTTGCCCGACAAGCTGAGAGGTATTGCATGGCCAGCGTCAGCTCGTGCCGTGAGGTATTCGTCAGTTCTCTGGAGAGCTCGCTAAGACTTACCGATACCCGGTAAAGGTGTCAGGTTAAGTCCTGCAAATCCCGCGTCCTCGAAATTTTTCAGTCGAAATCACCTCTAGAAAATGCTTTAAATAGGCAAAAAGTACTAGAAGCATGAATTTCGAATTGGATATCCATACTGCATACATTGCAGGATTATGGAAGGCAGACAATTGTTCTTCTGCAAAGGGAGTCGTTGGAATTAGGAGCAAGGATAAAATATTGCTTGATAAATTCCAAAACATCATGCTTCGATATTTCCCGAAAGAGAAAATGAGAAGCAGGAAAATAACAAGCGGCTATTCCGACACGGAAGAAACATATGTTTGCTCAACTGAGCTTCAACGATATCTGGAAAATTTAATCAGCAATAGGGAAATGCTTTCCCAGGAACTTGCATATTCGTTTCTTGCAGGTTTCTTGGACGGCGACGGAAGCGTCGACGGTAAAAAGAGCATGCTCTACTATTGCTATGGATTGAAAGACGTCAAAGAAGCCCAAAGAGATAAAAAATTCTTGGAAAAATTTGGCTACGAAACATCACTGCTTAAGTCTGGAAAGGCTTGGAAAGTGTTCGTTCTCAAACCAAAATATTTCGCTGAAAAAATAATTCAATATGTTGTTCTTGATCGAAAGAGAAAAGAGCTTATTTTGTTGATTTCGAAGAGGACGCGTGGAGCAGATCGAGCGAGATCTCTGCTTACAGTTGCTAATTTTTCAGAAATGAAGGATGCACTCTGTGAGGACTGCCCGTGTTAAATGGGAGGAAGGAAGAGGCGACGCTAGGTCAGTATGGTCCGAATTTCCTGGGCCACACGTGGCATACAATGGCGGAGACAATGAGTCCCAACGCCGAAAGGTGAAGGTAATCCCATAAACTCCGCCCAAGTCCGGATCGGGGGCTGAAACTCGTCCCCGTGAAGCTGGAATCCCTAGTAATCGCGTGTCATCATCGCGCGGTGAATATGTCCCCGCTCCTTGCACACACCGCCCGTCAAGTCAACCAAGCGGGGCTGTATTGAGGCTTGGCTTTAGGGTCAAGTCGAGGTATAGCTCTGTAAGGTGGATTAAGTCGTAACAAGGTAGCCGTAGGGGAACCTGCGGCTAGATCACCTCAATTAATCGCAAAGCATTGCGACCGGTGGTCGCTTTGTAGAGACGATGAACTAAGGTTGACAATTTTGTGCGAGTTGCGAAAGTTCTTTCCGCAATTCCTTAGGATTGTAATTCCTCAGCACCTGAAATATTCTTCAAACATTTCGCATGCAATTGTTGCAGAGTAATTTTTGCAACAAAAAGTAATGTTTTATGGAGGAGAAATCGGTTTATCCGGTTTTTCCCCTAAAAAATAAATGGGCTCGTGGCGCAGCGGTAGCGCGCGTGCTTTGCAAGCACGAGGCCGTGGGTTCAAATGCCTTGCCCCTTTCTTTTAGAAAAAGAAAGGTGCGATGGCTCCGCGCCAAAGAAAATGGGATTGGCAAAGTGAAAATCGTTTTTCTTTTGCGGCGCCACACGCTTTTCTTTTTTTGAAAAAGAAAAGCAAGGCGGGGAATTCCCACCGAGTCCATGAATAACAAGGGGTAAATATGCCAAAAATGCTCGAAGAGCAAATTCGCGAAGCTGCAAAGGAATTGGACATTCCAGAAAAGCACGTAACGGATTTGACAAAGCATGCATCTGACCTATTGAGGGATGTTGCAAAAATGAAGAAGCTCTCGCCTGCAGAATTGATTGCGGCAAGGGGCCATGTCTTCCAGGCAGTAATTGGCAATTTCGCCCATGGAACAGTCGGGAAAGGCTTTGATGAGAGACTAGAAAACCGGCTCAAAAGATTCAATAAAAATATGGCAGGATTCCATTTGAACGAAGCAAAATTAAGGGGAACGGCGGAAAAATATTTCCGCAAAGTGCACGCAGTAGGCCTTTCGGTCTATGCGTCAAGGCAGTAAAATTTTCGTCCCCTTTGCAAATTCAGTTTTGCAGGAGACAATCAAGGAAATGCGGTTCGCGGAGTAAGACCACCCTCGCAAGGGAGGCATCCGGGAATGAAAGTGCTGAGGGATTGTCTGTGCCTCCTAGGCATGGATAATTCCGTTTATGAAGCGGTATAGGAAAGAATTTCACTGAGAGTAGTGCTACAAGCCGTTCAGTGGATTGCTAGGCTTGGGTAACGACGACGGGCGCGGCAAGCGGCGAAACGCCCCGGGTAGGCGCATGCAGCCTTTGATCCGGGGATCCCCTAATTTTTCCGGAAGGAAAGAAGACCGCCTGAATTGAAATATCTTAGTAAGGCGAGGAAAAGAAATCAACAGAGATTCCAGTAGTAACGCGAGTGAACCTGGATTATAGGGCAAACCGAATCTTCCCCGCAAGGGAGAAGCATATGTGGTGTGCTAGGCCCCTTTTTTAACGCAGTAAGTTAGCCAAGGTTCGTTGGAAAACGACGTCATAGAAGGTGAAAGCCCTGTAGGCGAAAACGATGCTGGGTGTAAGGAGGCCTCGAGTAGGGCTCGGCGATTTCCGAGTTTGAATGGGAGTATTAACTTCCAACCCTGAATATACCCCAAGACCGATAGCGTATTAAGTACCGTGAGGGAAAGCTGAAAAGCAGCCAAAAAATGGCAGTGCAAAGTGCATGAAACTGAAACGGCTACATTAAGGTGCGGCTTAAAAGCTGGTATGATCGCAAGTGACAGCGAAGTTGCACCCTACTTCTTGAAGCAAGAGCCAAGGAGTTCATAGGAGTGGCGAGCATTGAGCGAAGCGAAAGCGAGGCGCACGCACCGTCCGCAAGGACGGGAGGTGCGACGTTGTAATTAGCGTCAAGTCACTAATATGAGACCCGAAGCCAAAGCGATCTAAGCGAGCGCAGGGTGAAGCCGTCCTTCCGGATGGTGGAGGCCCGCAACCGTTTCTGGTATATCCGATCGGGTGACGCTTGTTTAGGGATGATAGTTCATTCGAGCTTGGCGTTAGCGGGTTCCCTCCGAAGTGTATCTAAGTACAGCCTCCGTCGAGACTTATAATAGGTAGAGCGACTGATTTGGGGGAGCGGGGAGTAAAATCCTCACCTCCTTGTCAAACTCCGAAGCTATTATGGTCGCAGAAGCGGGGAGTTGGGATACCCGAGGTAAGCGCGGGTTCCGTGAGGGGAACGACCCCTACTGCGGTTAAGGTCCCAAAGAATTGGCTAAGTGTAAATGCAAGATGTCATGGATCTCAGACAGCGGGGAGGTAGACGATACTAGCACGAAAGCAGTTGAAGTTAAGCTTCACTGGAAATCACGTCTAAGAGAACTTATAAACCATAAGTTTGATGAGAGATGCGATAATAGATGAAGCCAAATGAACTTGAGAATAAGTTGCCGACAAGGGAGCATATGATTGCTTACCTGTTGGGAGCATTTAGAGACGGCAGCATTCACAAGTATGGCGCAAGCCGTGAAATAATTGTTTGGCAGAAAAATCCAGTGTGGCTTGAAGGGATTTCATATTTGATTAGGCAGGTTTTTGAAATCAAGACAATGCCGAAGAAGACGATTGGTGGTTGGAGGTTAAAATTCAAATCAAAGCAAGTATTTGAAATGCTTGTGAAAGATTTTGGTTTTCCTCAAAGCGGAAAACAAATTTATTGGAAAACGCCTAGTGCGGTTCTTGAGGGAGCAATTCCAAAGGAATCGTATTTAAGCGGATTTTTCGATGCGGAAGGTTCCGCCCAAATAAAGCCGCCAGCGCTTCATTTTTTCCAATCTTGGAATTTGGAAAACATTTGTCCTCCTCTTGAGGATTTGAAAAACATGATGCAAGAGTTAAGGATTGATGCGGGCAAAGTCAGATTAAGGAAGCCTACTATTTACGCGAATTATCCAAGGTTTATACTTTCGGTAAGCAACAAGCGCAGCGTAATTAATTTTTATCAACAAATTGGATCTCTTCATCCCGATAAGGGAAAAAACCTTCAACTTGCTGCTAGTAACGGCCAAGGAACAGAAGCTCCCATCCTTTAAACAACGCGTAACAGCGGACCCGTCAAGATTCGTGGCGTCGTAAACTATCGGGACTCAAGCCAATCACCGATACCGTGGAATTGCATAGTTAATGCAAATTTGGTAGGAGGGCGAACGGGCTGGGCAGAAGTTGGGCTGTGAAGTCCAATGGACCAGCTTGTTACGAAAATCTTGGTGCTAGTAGCATCTATTCCAGGCGAGAATCCTGGACGTCGAAAGGGCAAGGGTTTCTTGGCAACGCTAATCAGCCAAGAGTTAGCCGGTCCTAACGCTAAACGTAACCGTGATGCGGAAAGGGAAAGCAGTTAATATTCTGCTGCCTTCTAGGTGAACGCGGCAACGCAAGCTTACATCTGACGCTTGTGGGTACGCCAAGTGCAAGCAATTGCATTCAAGCTGACCATCTCAAAGAAGTCTTGTTGAGAGGAGCATTTGAGAAAGCAGCGATGAGCGATGAGTTTGGCTCAGCCCAAAAGCCCATGAAAAGGGTGTATGATTTTTTCTAGAAGACCGTACCGAGATCCAGTACATTCCCGCCTTCCTCAGTATTTTTAATTGTGCAGTATGAAATTAGTATGGTGATATTATGCCTGAATTGCTTGCTGACGATTTAGTAAAAGTCAATGAATTGTTTAAACGTATAAACACTCGTTTACCAACGGTAATTGAGTTGCATAATGGAGGTACAATCAGACAAGCAGAGCGAGAAAGACTTGCAATGCAAATAAAAACTTTTGAAGAGGCAATCAAAGAGTTTAAACGCAAGCATGGAGGGCATGATTTTTCAAAATATATTGCTTCAAAATAATACTTATTACGAGGAAGGCGGGATACTGAAAGGTGCCCCTAGCTGAAAAAGCTAAGACGTGACAGGAGAACTGACGCAAGGGAATTCGGCAAATTGGCCCAATACCTTCGGTATAATGGGTGCCTACATCTCTTCAAAGATTTATCGATGGGGATTTGTAGGTCGCAGTGACTTCCAGCAGAAGAAAGAAAAGATGACGAGTCTGAACAACCTCTGATCTATGACGATGTTGATAGCGACGGATTTTTCGATATCTGATGGAGGCTGTATACCAGGGGACATCGACTGTTTAACAAAAACACAAGTCATCGCTAAGTCGAAAGGCTGTATACGATGGCTGACGCCTGCTCACTACTAGTACCTGAACCCGGGTTTCAACCTGGTGAAGGGCTAGCAAAAAGCGGGAGTAACTCTGACTCTCTTAAGGTAGCGTAATACCTCGCCGCTTAATTGGCGGCTTGCATGAATGGCGT
>JBBSVW010000002.1:0-26824 GCA_038046605.1 Microcaldota archaeon
GGGCGCTTCTGAAGCTGCTCTCCAATTAAAGGCGTTCAATTCCGCGGAGCAGCTAATGCTTGTGAAAAGCTCACTTGCCTCCCACCAAAAGGTAATTGCGGCACTTGCGCTCAAAAACACCTTCCGGGGAGAAAAGGTTGCAATCCGATCGCAGAAGGTGTATGGCACACTCGATAAGGCAAAAGTGCCTTTTCCTTCCCTAAAAGAGCGAAAGGGTAAAAAATGACGGAATTGCTATAACGTTCATGGCTAAAAAGTTCGCCCTGGTGCTGGCGCTTATTTTGTTTTTCCAAATCGCTAGTGCAGCCTACACCTCATATGTCGATGTTAGGGAGTACATCCCAAATGAATTCAAGTACATTCCAAGGGAGGCAGTTAAGCCACAAGTTAAGCCCCAAACAAAGCCGCAGGCTAAACCGGATGGCGGAACACAAACAAATCCGGGTGGTGGAGGGGCAACCAAGCCAGGATCAAATCCGGCGGTTAAACCCGGAAGCACCAATGGAAATTCGGATAATGAGGCGGGGGGAATGGCAACAGTTCAGTCAGGCAAAAATATTGATTATTTATCCCCCCTCAATTGCGCAAATGCGGTAAGCACATCTGATTGCAATGCGATCAAGTCAAGCCTTCGCACCTATTCGGAGAAAAATTTCCCGTATATCTGCAAAAACACATTTACCCCGGAAAAATGGGCATTGGTTTTGTATTGGCAATTATATGCCGAAAGCACCTTCAACAGGTACGCATATCCATCAGGCAGCTCAGCTAGGGGGATATGCCAATTTTTGAGGGAGACAGCCTTAGAATATCACTTATACGACCCCATGGATGATGCAGAATGCATAAGGGCAATGTCGGAATACATGAGGGACCTTGCCCAAAAGCCACAAACCAAATGTGATCTTGACCTTACAGTAGCTGCTTACCACGTCGGACCAAATGGGGATATTCGAAGGGGCGAAATTTCAGCAAAAGGCCAACAATATGTGAACAAGATTTTGCCACAGGTCGAATCCACAATTTCCAACGCCTAGGCAGCCTTTTTCCCAAGAAGCATTATCTGTGCAAGCAGCGCCTCAAGCTGGATGCGCTCATTTGCTCCCTCGACCATGCGGAAATCATATTCGCCAACCTTGTCAACCAGCATTACTTTTTCCTTGTCCCCAATTTCCATCTTGGTGATCTCACGGAATATCTGCAAAATAACTTCCTCACCCGACATTCCATACCTTAGCATGATCTCATCCAGCATCTTGCGTGCATCGGTAAATGAGCCATTGAGGGCTAGGTGGACCATCTTTTCAACTTCCTCTGGCCTTGCCCTTGAAGCTATCTTGAAGATTTCCTCCGAGGTGATTTTATCCGAAACGGAAGCGGCGCCCTGCATCGTATTGATCAGCTTGCGTGCATCCCCCTCGGCAACGTAGAGCAGCGCCTCCTGCGCCTTTTGGTCGATTTTGAGATTTTCGCCTTGGGTTATTACCCCTAACATTTTCCTAAGATCCGCTTCCTGGAGCCTTGAAAACCTAAAAACCGCGCACCTGCTTTGCAACGGCTCTATTATGCGCGAGGAGTAATTGCAGGAGAGCACAAACCGGGTTGTGGTGGAATATTTTTCCATGGTCCGGCGAAGGGCCTGCTGCGCATCGGCCGTAAGTGCATCCGCCTCATCCAGGAAGATGATTTTGAAGGGTACGGATGTGAGCGAAAGGGTGCGGGCAAAATCCTTGATTTTGGTTCGGACAACATCAATCCCGCGCTCATCGCTGGCATTTAGCTCAAGGAAGCACTGCTGGAAATTTTCCCCAAATAACTCGTGCGCAAAGGCGAGTGCACATGAGGTTTTGCCAGAGCCAGCGGGGCCGGCAAATAGGAGGTGAGGAGGGTTCTTGTTCTTGACAAAGGCCCTTAGTTGGCCGGTAATGGCATCATTGCCAACAACATCCGTTAGCGTTTTAGGCCTGTATTTTTCGACCCACGGCGTGAATTCGGACATAAATTTGAAACCTCGAATAAAATGATCATTTACGTTAGGCGGCAATTGGCATAAAGCAAATAAAACCAACTCTTCCCATCCACAAAGCAAACTCCGATTATTCCCAATTTAATTATTTACCTGCTTTTCCTTGCCCTTCGCATGATAAAAAGCGCGGCAAAAATTATAAATGGGAGCAGTAGGGGGGAAATTTCCGGAACGGTGAACTGGCCCTGGAAGGATTTCCTATCCCGGATGCACTGGTATTCGGCGGAGACAATATCTACCGGGCCCAAGGTCGCATTGACAATGTAGGCGGTCACATTGTACTTTTGGGTAATCGGGGTTACGAGGTTGAATTTCCAGTAGCCGGGATTGCCAACCGGATCGCATGTGCAGGACTCTATATCCGCGGTTTGGCCATTGACCAACACCTTGAATGCCGGCACCGCTCCGCCGATGCAGTATTTGTCGGCAGTGGGACCAAGATTTCCACAGCTCGCGTCAGGCGCAGCGCCCGCAACTGAAATGTAGATGTTGGCGGAAAGGCTGGTGTTGTCCTGGTTGAAGACGGATGGGCAGCTCATGAAGACCGAATCGGCCCTTGCATTCAAAGCCAAGGCTAATAAAATTAGGGAAAAACTAAAAACCAGCCTTCGCGATAAACCGCCCATGCTTGATGAACGAACGCGATGTATTTAAAGTTTGTTTTATGCGCGCTAGAGCTCTCCTACCCTGCGCTTCATCTTCTTCTTGAGCCTGCGCCTGCGTTTTCTTATCCATTTCCAGCGCATGTGGCCCTTTTTTTTCCATTTTCTTGGGCGTGAGCCCATAAACATATCACCAAATTACATTTCCTAATTAACCATTTCCGTCTGCAATGAAAGAAAATGCGGGTTCCTTTGCCTTGACAACCGATTGAATAGGGGGTTTGGGCATCCGACCAAACTAAGGGGGATATGCCCCCTTGGGTTGGTCATCTAAACGTGATGCATCATTTTCGCTGAATACATTTATATACGTTCGTAGCCCAAAGAATTCGCTGATTTTAGAGGGTGAAACTATCATGAAACACTCAGTCAAAGACTTGTTAATGGCCAAGGATGGGCTAATGAAAATAGAATTTGCCCAGGAGCACATGCCAGTGCTCATGAAAATTAGGGAGCGCTTTACCAAGGAAAAACCGCTAAAGGGGCTAAAAATTGGCGCTTGCCTTCATGTGACAAAGGAAACGGCGGTTTTGATGAGAACCCTTCGTGCGGGTGGGGCGCAGGTTGCGCTTTGCGCCTCAAATCCGCTTAGCACCCAGGATGATGTGGCGGCGGCATTGGCATCCGAGGGGTTTGAAGTGCATGCGATTAGGGGCGTCGACAACACCGATTACTACAAGCATTTGAATGCGGTTTTGGATACGGGCCCAAACATCACCCTCGATGATGGATGCGATGTGATTTCAACAATTCATTCGAAACGCAAAGAACTCCTGAAAAACGTGATTGGCGGGCAGGAGGAAACAACAACGGGTGTGATCCGGCTTCGCGCAATGGCAAAGGATGGGGAACTGAAATATCCGGTTATTGCGGTAAATGACACGCCAACAAAGCACATGTTTGATAATTACTATGGTACCGGCGCATCCACACTCGATGGGATAATGCGCGCAACAAATATCCTAATGGCGGGTAAAACGGTTGTGATTGCGGGCTACGGTTACTGTGGTAAGGGAGTTGCCCTTCGGGCATCTGGAATGGGCGCCAAAGTAATCGTTACGGAAGTGGAAGCCGTTGAAGGGCTTCGCGCCCATATGGATGGATTTCGCGTCATGAAAATGAGGGATGCCGCCAAAATCGGGGATATTTTCATCACACTAACGGGATGCAAGGATGTGATCACGGGCGCGCACTATCCGGAGATGAAAAACGGCGCAATAATTTGCAATTCGGGCCATTTTGATGTGGAAATTGATGTCAGGGGCCTTAGGAAAACAGCCAAGAAATACGAAACCGTCCGCCCAAATTTGGAAAAATACACATTCGCAAATGGCAAATGGCTCTATTTGATCGGAGAGGGGCGGCTTGTCAATTTGGCGGCTGCGGAGGGGCATTCCTCGGAGGTAATGGATCTATCGTTCTCTGATCAGGCGCTCGTAAGCGAGTATTTGGCAAAGAATGCAAAGAATCTCAAGGCAGGAGTGCATGAGGTTCCGGTTGAAATCGATGATTGGGTTGCCAAACTCAAATTGGAAGCGCTTGGGGCGGAACTGGATGTTTTGACGCAAGAGCAAAAAAAATACCTGGAGAGCTGGCAGGAAGGGACCTGAGGTAAATTTTCCAATAATACTTCAATATTTCGCAATTCGCAGAGCTAAATAAGGGGGGTAGAGGCGATGCACGAATTGATTGGCAATTCGGAAATTAGTAGAGGCAGACTCTACGAAACACAGTAGGGGGGATCCCCTATAGGTGTCATTTAAATATCTTTTTTTGCTATCTTAGAGTGCGTATAGCTGATTTTTAGCAGCAAAATTCTCACTAGTGGGGAAATGAACCTTTAGAAAGTGGATCTCAATATGGATAAGCACAATAATTCTACGGAAAAGGAGTTCTCAAAGAGCCTTGAGGATCTCAAATCCGGCGAGGAGGAGGCCAAAGGGGAAATTGAGCGCGCAACCAAGAGGAAGGAGGAGATGATCACGCAGACAAGGATGGATGCCGTAAAATTGCAGGAGGAGGCAATCCAGGATGCAGCCATGGAAAAGGAAAAGCTTATTGCAAAGGGCATAAAGGAAATTGAAAGGGAGGTCGCATCAATCATTGAAAAGGCGGACAGGGAGGCGGACAAGGTCAGGAAAACGGCTAAGCCCAAAGAGGCGGCAAACAAGATGGCAACAAATTTCTTTAATTAATTGGAATTAAGGGCGACGAATGGAAAGAATTGGGTTTTGTCGCTAAAAAACCGCTTGTTTAAATCAAATTGCCCAAAATTCATCAGGATGAAAAAATATGCTCACATTGGAAAAAATGCGCAAGATCCGCGTGATCGTCCCAAGGGACAATCTGAAGGAGGCGGTCAAGGCGCTTTACGATTTTGGCGCCATTCAGGTTCAAGAATGCAAAACCGCGCAGCTGGATACGCCTCTTGCCGATTTCCAGGATGTTTCAGAAATGCTAATACGCCTGCGGGCGGAGGAGAGGCAATTTAATTTGCTTGGAAGCGTAAAGGCAAGGGACGCGCCGATGGAGGATATGCGCCAGCGATTATTGGCGCTTGATTTTGAGGCGCTTGATGAAAAGAGGCGCGAGCTTTCGCAATTGGAATCCCAAATCAGCCAGCTTGGGGAGGCAAAGGAGAGGCTTTTACCCTTCCGCAACCTGAATGTCGACATTTCCAAACTGAAATCCGCCAGGCTGAACATGCTCTACTTCGAGCTTAAGCACGCCGCCGAAAGAAACCTAACAGATGGCCTGAAAAAGATCCCATCCGAACTGCTCTTTGTCGAGGATGGCAGGCGCAAATTCGCGCTTTTGGCATACGATTCAAGGCACCAGGAACGCGCAATGCCAGTTGCCCAAAAGGCGGCAGCGGCCTTCTTTGAAATTCCGGCAGCTGAAAGGGGGTTTTCGCAGGAGATTTCAATAATTGATGGTGAAATTTCGGGCCTTGTGGCCAAATCCCAACAACTCAAAAAATGGCTGGAGGATTACAAGGAAAGGAACGGGCAGGAAATCCTTAGGCTCAAGGAATCCCTCAAAATAGCGTCCCTCAAATCAGAACTTCCATTCAAGTTTGGCAGGACCGATTACTTTTCAGTTGCGGAGGGCTGGATCGAGGATGCGAATTTCGATGCGTTTTGCTTCCGTGTTTCGGGGATGGAAAGCGCCCTGGTGGAGAGTGTCAGGACAAGCGAAGTGCCCCCATCCAAGCTCAAAAACCCCAAATTAATTAGGCCCTTCCAATTCATGATTGAGTTCTTTTCACTCCCGAAAAGCTACGAGCTCGACCCCACGCTATTCATTGCAATCACCTACCCGATATTCTTTGGGATGATCATGGGCGATATCGGCTACGGAATGCTTAGCCTATTCATCGCGCTTGGAATCAAGCTTAAAACAAAAAGCGAGGCGCTGCAGCGGCTTGGGGGAATGCTCGCGCTATCCGCGGTCTCCTCTATTTTCTTCGGGCTTGTTTTTGCGGAGTTCTTTGGTCTTGAGCACATCTTTGGGATGGAAATGCACCCCCTCATTCACCGCTCAAGGGATGTCACGGAGCTGATGAACATCGCAATCCTAGTCGGCGTCATGCATTTGGCGCTTGGATACATAATCAGCATCGCAACCAACGCAATGCACGGGCACAAAAAGCACGCTTTTGGGAAGCTAGGATGGCTATTGATTGAGATTTCCCTTGTTGCATCTGTTGTGGGATCCGTGGAAATATCACTGCTTGGGATTTTCAAGCCGCTATCCGCAATCTACCCCATGCCATTTGCGGGCATTGGCCTTCTTGCCGGAATCATCCTTGTCGCAGTCATGGAAGGCCCAACGCACCTGATGGAGCTGCCTTCACTTCTTGCAAACATCCTCTCATACCTAAGGATTGCTGCGCTTGGGCTTTCGGGCGTCATCATAGCCATGATCATAAACCAATTGCCGGTTGATTTCGATGGGTTCTTTGCCATGATCACGCTGGCAAGGCCTTTTGATGCCGGCGCATTCCTGGCATTCATATTTTTCGCATCCATCTTCATCCTAGGCCATATCGGCGCGCTTGTGATTGCAATCGTGGAATCCGGGATCCAAAGCCTTAGGCTCCACTACGTGGAGTTCTTCAGCAAGTTCTACGAGGGCGGCGGGCTGCCGTTCGTGCCGCTTAGGAAAATGGAAAAAGGATAGGCGATTTTGCCCCCCTTGGGTTGGTCATTAAAAGTTTATGTTGCATAGTATTGCAATATTCAGGTCAGCGGAAATTTCATGTTTACGCTTCTTCTTATGAAGAGCGAGGTGGTTTAATGGTAGAGGTTGGAAGTGGAATGGTCGCGCTTGGCGCCGCCATTGCAATTGGTGCCAGCGCGCTAGGAACAGCCCTTGCACAAAAATCAATCGGATCCGCAGGGATTGGGCTCATGGCGGAAAAGGAAGGCCAGTTCAATAACGTTTTGATCTTCCTTGCGCTGCCCGAGACTATCGTGATCCTTGGCTTCGTCGTGGCATTCCTTATGCTTAACAAGGTCTAGGTGCGCGACGTTATGAGTCTAGAAGCGCTGCGGCAGGAGCTTAGGAAGAAAAGCGCCACGGAGGCGGCGGGGATCGAATCCGTTGGAAAAGCGGAAGCTAGGAAAATCCGTGATGAAGCCAAAAAGGATGTGGATTTACGCCTTGAGAAGGCGCAGGAGGAAGCTTTGGCAAGCGTTGAAATGGAAAAGATGCGGATACCAGCCGCTAGGCTAAAAGGCAGGCGCATCATCCAAGACGCAAAATACGAAATGGTCAAGGAATCGCTTAAGGAGCTTTCAAAACTGCTTGAAAAAAAAGCGCTTGGCAGGAAGGAATACGAAAGAATGCTTATTGGCCTTATAGAGGAGGGGATGAAGGCGCTTGGGATAAAGGAGGCGCTCATTTCCGTTCGCAAGCAGGATGCGCCAATCGCCAAAAAATACGGGAAGGTCAGGGAGATCGATTGCATCGGGGGCGCAATCATCGCCTCGCCGGATGGCAGGATGCGCATTGATAGCACATTCGAGGCCCTAATTGAAAAAAGGAGGGGGGAGCTCGAGCAAAAGGCATTCGAGCTGATGTTCTCCAAAGAGAAATGAATTGCAGGCCAGGGGGAAAGCAGCGGTTTTATGATGTTAGCACATATGGCATAAATAAACCAAAAAGGCGGATGCGCCAATGGTAATTTCCAAACATCCCAAATGCGGTTCGCAAGCCAAAAACCCTTTATAGCGGTTAAGTAAAATAATGGAACAATCAAATATGACCGCTATATTAGAATAAGGCAACAAAAAGTTCCAATAATTGCCTTATTCGCTATATGCTTGAAAAAAGGCAGGATGAAAGATGTCACTTGAATTCGAGTATTCGACTACCCGCGTTAGGGGGATGCGAAGCAAACTATTGTCGGCAACGCGCCTTCGGCAGCTTTTGGAGGTGAAAAGCACTTCCGAAATGATCCAGCTTTTGGAGGAGACCGATTACAATGAGGATTTCGTTGCGCAGTCGACAAAATTTTCCGGAATGGAACTTATTATGCGCGCGCTCCATGAGAATTTCAAGCACACATTGCAAAAGCTGGTGAGAATAAACCCGGAGGAGGGGCAAAAGGCGTTAAAATTGCTTCTTCAGGAATACGAGATACAAAACATTTCAACAATCATTTCTGCAAAAGCGGGCGATTTAACAATAACCGATAGCGACTTGATGGTGGTAGGCAAGGATGAAAAGCGCGAGGTCGAAAAGCTGCTTTTGGCAAAAAACGTTCCCGACATCCTGAAAAAAATGCACAAAACCGAATACGGGCAGGCGCTTAGGAAGATCGAAGCGCAATACCTGAAAACCGGCGATTTCCGCATACTCACAAGGGCACTTGGCATCTATTATTTCGAAAAGCTCCACAGGCTCTCCCCGGGCAGGGAGGATTTGCTTTGGAAATTGCTGGCACTTAAATACGGCGTGCGCAACCTTATGATCATCCTTCGCGTAAAGAAATCAAACCCCAAGGCGGATGCGATTGGCTATTTGCCTTCGAAGGAGGATAGGTTCCTCAAGGAATTAAGCAGGATGGATGATTTTGGGAAGATAATGCAGCGCGTTGCCCAAAAGCGACCGCACCTTGCATCAGCGGTTGAGGAATGCCAAAAGCAAAATTCCCTCATCCCCCTTGAGATCGCACTTGAAGGGGAGTTCATCGAGGAGATTTTGAATTTGCTCAAATTTGCAATGCTTGATTTTGCGGCAATACTGGGCTACTTGTACCTGAAGGAGCTGGAGGTTGCGGCCATACGGAAGATTGCGTATGCCAAGCAGTATGGGTTCACCGGAGAGTTGAAGGGGATGATTTTCAGCTTCAATGCGGGATGAAAAATAATTGTTGATGGAATATCCGATTGGTTGGGATCCATTTCAAACGGATTCAACCATTGGTGGCAAAATAATTCAATTGATTTCGAGATGAAAAAAATGGATAAAATCCTTGTTCTTGGGGACCGCGACCTTGTGACCGGTTTCAAACTCGTAGGCGTGAGGGATGGCGTAGTGTGCTCTGCGGAGGATGCGGACGGGAAGCTGAACGCGCTTTTGCAAAGGCAAGACGCCGGAATAATCATTTTTCAGGACGAGTTCTTCGGCAGCCTCTCGCACAAAACCAAGAAGCTGATTGAAACGATCCCTAAGCCGGTGGTTGTGAGCGTCGGAGTGAAGGCCGCCTCTTCGACGGAGAATCTGCAGGCGATGATCAAGCGCGCAATAGGCATTTCGCTGGAGAAGCTTTAGGCGCGGGTTGAAGGGAAACCGTCGGCATTAGAAGATTGCATCGCATGCACTTTCTTTTTCCAGCCCCAACCATTAAGTGACGAGTTCACAAAAAATACCCCCCTTTTATATATTCGGAAAAATAATGCTTTATGCGCAAATTAGCCCCGGCATTTCTGATTGTTTTTTCCATTTTCGCCCTCATTGCAAGCGCGCAGGATTCACCCCCATCCCTGCCCGCCGGATCATTCAATTTGCAGCTGCGGGTCCTTGATTCGGACACCTCAAATCCGCTTATTGCGCACGTTGCTAGCCTTCTTTTCACCGGCGATAGCGGCGAAATCCGCAGTGTACAGCTTATTTCCGATGCCGGCTACGTATCCCTTCCCCTTGAAAACGGCAATTGGCGCCTAATTGCGCTCATCGATAGGCAAGAAACGCAGGGGAACGATTATTTCGGAATGCAAAGTTTCGAGCTAAAGCGCGATTCGAACCTCACGCTTTACATGATGCCGGCAGCTAGCATCGCCGGAAAAGTACTATTTGAGAACAAGAGCGTTTCAGGAGCGCGCATTTCCCTTAGGTGCGCATCCGAATTTTATGAGATGGGCAAATTCTATGAGAATGTAAAAAGCGATGAGTTCGGCTCATTTGCAATGCAAAGCGCCCCTGCTGGGAATTGTGAGATATTCGCAAGCGCAAGCGGCAAAATTGGAAGCACGCAAATCAGCATCACCAGGGGCGAATACAAAAGCATCCAAATAATCCTTGATTCCCAGCTTCAGGATGATGGAACGAATTTCAACTGGTTAATCCTGGTTGGCGCCCTAATCATCCTAATTGTAGCCATCAACAAGATCATTAAAAGATGGATGGGAAAAAATGATGGCGCCGCAGGCATAGCGGATAGGGCTGATTCGAAAGCAAAGGATGCCATAAATGCCCACGCCGTAAAACCAAAGGCAGGAAAGCGAAGTGGAAAACAATCCAACAATGGAAACGATGATGAGGGAAAGCTGAAGGTTTCCTCCAAAATGAAGGCAATCATTCAAACGCTAAACGAAAATGAGAAGAGGATTGTAGACCACCTGCTTGAAAACAATGGCAGGAGCAGGCAGAATAAAATTTATTATGCGCTCCTTATTCCAAAAGTGACGCTCTCCCGCACTGTGTTTTCGCTGGAGAACAAGAACATCATCAAAACAAGGAGGCTGGGGAAGGTAAAGGAAATTGAACTAAGCGAATGGTTCAGGAATTAGGTGTGCGATGGATGCGGGTGCTTGAACTTTACCGAAATTTCATCTGGCGCCTTTAACGAAACGATAGCCATGTCGCCCGGATGGATTATATCGGAAAATTCCTTTGGGAATCGCACATACGGGGATTCTTTTATTTCTCCGACCTTCACCTGCATCCCGTGCCTTAGCTTATTTAATTTGAGGTACCTTTGCGCATCGAGTGGATGCAATGCCTCTTCCTTGCAATTTCCGCACCTCCAGCCCCGCATTTTCACTCCCTCCCTGAAAGTAATAATCGCGGGCTTCATCCAGCTGTTGCACTTATAGCACTGCAGTGTCGAATTCTCAAGATCCTTCATTTCTAAATCTCCCGTACTTAAATGTTTCAATTGAAACGTGGATTAATACATAGACTTCCTCAAGGCTCCCCTCAGGCTGCCTGTCAAGTTTTTCAGCCACGACCACTCGCAATACCTTCGAATCACGCTTGAGGCATCTTTCTATGATTTCCGCTTTCCTCTTGCTTGCCGAACATTCGAACCCAAATTCCAAAACTTCAATTACATCCTCTAATTCCAATAGATGATCCCCCAATTCCCTAAACGCGGAGTTAGTTATGACAATCCGCTTTCCTTGGTATAATGGGTAAAGCATGTTTATTCAGTTCTTTACCATAATAATGGTATATACTTTAGGTATATAATTATTTGCATACCAGCCTAAAGTGAAAGTTAGTAGCGTCTCCGGGGGTTAATTAGGATTGGGTAGAAAAAATGTAAACTTCCGGTTGATTTTCAACGCCGGGATTTCGGGTTATTTCAGGCTCCAGCTCTTTTCAACAACGCAAACAGCGGGAAGACCCCAAACCGTAATCCTTTGCTGCCGGTGCCTGCCGGTTCCAGGGATTACATAAGGGCCCATCATTTTCCTGAAAAGGCATGTTAATTTCTCCCCTTCAATCTTGCTCATTTTATCCGGTGGAAAAAAGTTGCTTCCACACTTAAGCAGGCGCTTAATTAATCCTTAATGGGGCGCAATTAGGGCTTATTTGACGAAATGGAGCAAAATTCAGGCGATTTCGGCACAATGGAAATGCTAATATACCACCGAATCATCCAATAAGTCAAATGGAACGATATCCCACCAAATCGTTCCGCCCAAGTAATATATATCAAAAATTGCGTAAGGATAGTCCGCAGGCTTGCTAACCAAGGGTTTGCCAAAAAAAATAAAGTTTGGCGGATCAGAAAAGGCATGCCGGTAAAAAAAACCGCGCGGATAAAAATATTTTATAAAATAAAATATTTGCTTAAAAAAAATAAACAGTTTGGGTGAAACCTATGAACAAATGGTTTGCAGTTTTTGCTTTCGCGCTTTTTGCGCTTTTTATTGCTCCAGATGCGCTTGCCGCAACGGGCCCTAGTTCCGCATCAGGCGGGGGGGTAAATGCAAAGGTTGATGAACAAACGGGAGTAACGGAGCCCGCGGTTGCGCAGCTTCTGGTCAATCCGAATAAATATTTCTCACTGCAGTTCCAGCAGGGCTGGAACCTGTTCTCCGTACCCGTGCATACGCCATATATGGGCAGCGCCGCGTTCGCAACAGTACTCAAGACGGACTGCACCGAAAGGGCATTCTATTACTACGATTCGAATTCCAAGACTTACATCAAGGAAGGCACTTTGGCAGCGGGCGCCTCGCTTGGCGCGACAAAAGGGTATTGGTACAAATCCGATGGCAGCTGCACGGTTTCAATTTACGGAAGTGAAATCCTAGAACCGGTCGAGCGTTTGCTATCTGCAGGCTGGAACCAGATTGGAGCGCCCTACAAGGCCGTTTCTTTCGAGGAAATTAAAGGCACCTGCGAGGTGATTTCGGGGCCTTACAAATTCAACACAAATGCCTACCAGTGGGAAAAGGCCAAATTGCTCTCCCCCGGTGAAGGGTATTTCGTCAAGGCAAAGGACAGCTGCATCATCGGAAGCGGAGGGCCGCCCAAGCCGCCGGACACATCACCGGTTCCTACAATAATAATCGATAATTGGCCCGACCTTGGGATAAAGGATCTGGAATTCATTCCAGCCAATCCGGCAGCAGGCGAGAACTTCGCGGTTTATGCGATAATTTACAACTACGGTTCGGCCGGCGGCTACCTGGATAGCAGCAGCATCTCATTTTCAGTTGTGGGCGTTGTAAACACCGGTGCGGCTGGGAGCGGCGCCGGAAGCGCGTCGGAAAGCGGTAGCGGCATCTACATCGCGCCAGGCGGGTATTATAAGCTCAAATTTTCCCAGGCACTTTACACTTCCGGATTATACGAAGCAAGGGTAAAGGTTCAAGGCAGAAACGACTACAATAGAGGAAACGACGAGTATTTCGAATACTTCACTATTGGTGGAGGAAGGCCTACGAGCACACCAAGAGGCTTTGACCCGGTTGCGCAGGATATAACATTCTCAAATAATTATCCCGCTGCGGGCTATTCGGTCGATGTGGCCGGCGTCATTTACAACCGCGGCCCTGAAGGCGGTTACTTGAACTCAATAAACCTTGATTTCAGTGGAGGCGGGGAAGGCGTGAACGTTGGTGGAGGCACCGGCGCTTCGGTTGGGGGGAGCATCTACCTCGCGCCCGGCAGTTATTATTATTTAAAAGGCACTAACACATTCCCAACAGGTGGCTGGTGGGCCGGAACCCTCAAATTCTCCGCGTCCGGGGATGCCGACACTTCCAACAACTATTATGCGGAGAAAATTTATGTGAAGCCCGCCTCAACCCCCACCGCTACGGCAACTCCCGATTGCACATATTCCGGGGACGGCACCTATTCGATAAAGCCGGGCTGCACAATCAAAGCCAATGACGGATCCAAAGTCATGCTAAAGGAAGTAAGCCAATACGAGGTTGCAGACGCGGCGCTGAAAAATTACCTTGTGGCGAATTTCCAACTAACGGATTCGTCGGGCACGATAGTGCAATACAATTATTACCTATCTGATGGATCGGATGCATACCCGTTCGGCGAGGGCAAACTCTACCTGAAAGTCGAGGGAATCAGCACACTTTTGTCGTATCCGGTGCAATACGTCGTCAAGGTCACGGTAAGATCCGGCGGCACGCCTACGAGCACTCCGGGGGGGTTTGATCTTGGAGTGCAGGATTTGGTGTTCTCAAACTCAAATCCAAAAGTGGGCGAAAGCTTCACAATAACCGCAATGCTCTACAATTATGGGGACGTCGGCGGCTACCTGAAATCCCACAGCATCAGCTTCGAGAGCGGTTCTGGAGGCGTAGGCAGCGCAGTCCCAGGGCCGTCAAGTGCGATTTACATCGGACCGAAGCAATATTACAAATTGCAATTCTCGCAGTCACTATACACGGAAGGCAACTGGAAGGTTACGGTAGGCATAACCCCTTCGGAAGACATAAACCCGGCGAACGATAAGCTTAGTGAAACGATTTATGTCGGAGGTGCAACCCCTACGGTGACGGCAATTCCTGGAAAGCCAGACCTCACAATCGGCACAACTGGTACCAAGGATAATCTGGTCGGAAGCATTGCAAAGCTGCCGTTTACGGTTTATAATTATGGCAGCGCCAAATCCCCCGCAACGACCGTTCTGGTGACCGGCGACATCCTCTCGCAGTCTTTTGCGGTTCCGGAATTGCTTCCGGGCGATAGTTATTGGGATACGCTCAGCTTCGCCATCACCGACAAGCCGCTTATCGCACTGACTTTGATGGTGGACCCGTACAACTACATTTCCGAGAGCGAGGAAACGAACAACAAGTTTTCTTACACGATCTATCCGGTTGCATCCAGCACCCCCACTCCGGAGGCAAACATCATCCTGCACAGAACAGTACGCGACTGCAACACGGATAAGCAGGTAGGCCTAGAGCAGGTGTTCGAGGTGGGAGGCAGCACTGGATACACAAATTATAAATGCACCAGCAGGAAGGCGGAACAGTGCAACTTCGCTGACCCGTATGCTTCGTATTACGATGAGGTGTGCGAATACCCTTCCAGCATCGGCGGAGGCGGAGGTTCGGGAGGGCCGTGATTCTCTAAAATAAAAAAGAGGCAATGAAGATGAACGAAACGAAAATCATGCTAGGGCTTTTACTGTTGCTTGCAGCATTAGCGCCCTTTGTTGCTGCTGCTGAAAGTTCGGATGGCAGCAAAACGGGAATAACCGAACCCGTCGGCTTACCAAACCCATTTACATACCACAATTTCAATCTAGAGAAGGGCTGGAACCTCATATCCATGCCTATTCATTATCCTGTTGATAATTTTGGCTATGTGGAAATCCAAGGCACAAATTGCGCAAAAAAATCATTTTACTACTATGAGCCCTCAACACGCAATTATATTGCGGATGCAACGCTTGCAAAAGGCGAAAAGGTCATGTCCGGCAGGGGCTATTGGATAAAGGCGGATTTCAAATGCAGTTTCCAGGTGCTTGGAAGGGAAGCTGTTGATGCAGCAGATTTTAATGGCTATTTCCAGGCGGGCTGGAATCAGGTTGGCGCTCCTTTCAGGGCGCTTAGGTTTAGCAGCATTGCGGGCAATTGCAAAGTGGTTAGCGGCCCATATTATTTCAACACTAATGCATACAAATGGGAAAAAAGCGATTTTTTAGAAAGCTCAAAGGGCTATTTTATCAAGGTGGCAGAGTATTGCCAGATTGGAAACCAGCCTCCAAGGCCGCCTGAAGTAACGCCAATCCCAACATCCACAGTTAGCCCGGGAAATGTTGTCGAAATCGAGGAATTCACCGATTTCCAGTGCCCATTCTGCCAGCGCTCGCAAGAAACCCTAACACGGATTGAAAAGGAATATGGCAGCAATGTCAAAATCATAACCAAGAACTTCCCATTAAGCCAGATTCATCCCTTCGCGTGGAAAGCAGCGGAAGCATATGAATGCGTAGGCAAATACGGAGGGGAAGGGGCTGCCAAAAAATACAAAGCAACTCTGTTTAGCAACCAAGAATTCTTGGATGTGCCAAACCTCAAGAAATATGCCTACAACATGGGCATAGATAAAACATCATTCGACAAGTGCCTTGATAGCGACATGATGAAAGGCTCGGTGCAGGCAGATTACGATGAGGGAGTCAAGAGGGGCGTTACGGGCACACCCACATTCTTCATCATGAGGGATAAGGTGGTCGTAGGCGCGCAGCCATTTGCGGTATTCAAGGAAATACTTGATTACTACCTTGCTGTTGCCACATTCCAGCCGACACTGAAGCCGGAAAACTATGTGGATTTGGGCGTTGCGGATATTGAGGTATTGCCCAACTATCCAAAAGCCGGCGAGAGCTTCACAGCATATGCAACTGTAAGGAATTACGGGACTGCCGGCGGCTACATAGACAGCCACCAGATCTCATTCGAAACCGGCTCTGGTAAAATAGCTGCCTCGGAAAGCCCGGGCATTGCAGTGACAAGCGCGTACATAGCGCCAGGCGGGTATTACAAATTGAAGTTCACGCAGACGTTATACGATGTTGCCACCTATCAGGTGAAGGTAAGCGTCAAGAATAAGAATGATTACAACACCGCAAACAATGAATATTCC
This sequence comes from Microcaldota archaeon, assembly GCA_038046605.1. GTDB lineage: Archaea > Micrarchaeota > Micrarchaeia > Norongarragalinales > SBBD01 > JACRGC01. The sequence goes on from JBBSVW010000002.1 coordinate 16,276, forward strand.
GAGTACTTCACGGTAGGCGGGGCAACGCCCACAGCAACAAGCGTCCCACTGCTGCCAGATCTTACATTAAGCGTTCCATCGCCCTTTACGCCAACTGCAAACACATATGTTAAGCTACCATTTGATGTGATCAACAAGGGAGCAGCTAAATCGCCCTATACTACGGTCTCGGTAATCGGCGTAGGCCCAGTCCAGACAATATCAATACCGCCAATTGAACCCGGGCAGTCATATTCAACAAGCGTTACCTCATGGGTTCCGGATATCACATTCGCCTTGACTTTCAGGGCGGACATGTACAATTACGTCCATGAGAGCAATGAGGCAAACAACGAATATGTTTTGAAGATGACGCCCAATGTTCCAACACCCACTCCAATACCAACTGCAACAACCATGCCCACTTGCACCTATTATGGCGATGGGACATTCAGCGCGGTTGCAGCCGGATGCACGATCATAACCAATGAGGATTTCTATGTAAAGCTCGTTGACACGGCTTACGCCCCGGCAAGGGCACAATTTGATATCTCAACCAAATACGGATTTCTCCTGAAGAGGGTATATCTTTTAGTTGGCGAAAGCTCAATAATCAGCGAAGCGAACAATTTGCAGCTTTCGGTTTATTCCATAGTTGACGAAAAAATTTACCCGGTAAGGACAATAGTTCAGGTAAATGTCAAATCCGGCGCGACGCCAACACCCACCGTTGCCCCAACAGCAACAGCCGTTCCTGCAAAACCGGACCTTGCGTTGATAACTACGGGCACGTCTGAAAACAGGGTAGGAAAAATTGCCGATATTCCTTTAGTGGTCACGAATTTTGGCAACGCGGTCTCTCCAGCTACAACGGTCAAATTCACAGGCCATATGTCCGGCTCAAGGACAGTTCCCTCTTTAGCTCCGGGGGCAAGCCACCAAATAATTATTTCAGTGGTTGTTGTTGACCAAGCATCAATGCAATTTACCTGGAAGGTGGATCCAGACAACCTGATTGCCGAATCCAGCGAAGGCAATAACGAGCTATCATACGCAATTTTGCCAATTTTAGCCTCGTTTATCCCGCTGGAATATGACCTGGTTATACGGCCCGACCATTCCGCATCACCTACGGAAATCCGGCTCTTCAACCCAGATGACAGATGGAGGTTCAAGGGCGGGCAATACGGGGATTTTGTATCAATTACAGGCATGGAGGACTCGACAAATTACGACAAGGACTTCAACGACCTTGCCTTTGATTATACAAGATCCGGGAATACAATAAAAATCAAAATCACGGGCTGCAACTCAGCTGCAAAGAATAAAATCTGGGTGAAAATGAAGCCGAATGAGGGCTATAAGCGCCTTTCAATTGAGGAGACCGGCTGGTTTTCAGAAGGCGACCAGGGCAATTCAGTTGTCGAACTGTTCAGCCAGTGCCAGGGAAACGTAGGCGTCACTAGGACGCTTGTGATCGATACGCCGCTGGCAGCTTGATTTGGCAAAGGAAGGTTAGGAATGAAGCCGGTATAAGGGTTTGACCCATTTCAAGCCCATCCGCGCATTGGTGAGAGACATGAACGAAACAAAAATAATGCTAGGAATTTTGCTGTTGCTTTTGGCAATGGTATTTGCAGCCGATCCAGTTGTGACCGGAAGCGGAGGAGGATCTAGTTTAGGTGCCGTTCCAACCTATAAGGTATATTCCGGAGGGGGATCATATGCTCTTGGAATTGGCGAAAGCGTAAATACTGGAAATGGCTACCTAATAAAATTGACAGGGATGAGCTCGATTTGGGATTCGGCGCTCTATGCCGTATTCGATGTTTATGAGGCGGGGACATACAACACTGAACGCTCAAAGGTCAGCTATGGCGATACGCTGGTGCTGGCTGATGGCAAAATCAAGCTGAAACTCGAAGGCGTTAGCGTATCATCCGATATTTCAAAGGCAAAAGTTACGCTTAGGCTTGAGGAGGCAACTTCTGGGAGCGGAATTGGTGGCGGCTCAAGTGGCTCATCTTCAGGCTCATGGGCAATAGGTGGAGGCGGCACCCCAACATCCACAGCTTCAGGAGGATCTGGCAGCGGGAGTTCGGGAAACAGCGTGCCAACCTCAACTGGTTCTGGAAGCGGATATGGGAGCGCTTCAACCAAGCCATCCTCAGGCGGAGGAACAGGATCTGGGCAAACAAACCCATCATCTGGTTCATCCGGAGGGGCAGGAGGAATAGCAATTGCAATTAGGCCAATCATGGTCACTGTCGAGCCGGGAGAATTGCCCCCATCCCCTCCAAGCGAGGATTTACCAATTGAGGGGGCAAAATACACAATTGATTTGAGGTCTGGATGGAACCTGATTTCTTTCCCGTACTTTTATCAATACGATTACCAGTGCAGGGGTGAGATTTGCCCCGCGCAGGCGGAGGAAGGGGTCGAAATGCCGCTCCTCTACAGGCCGCCGGCATTGAAAATTATCGAGAACACTTGCGATTCCTCAACACTTTGGCACTACAACGGCTACTCGAAGGCATACGATAAGTACGAAATGGATTCATTTGCGCCAGTTTCAGAATTGAATGGCTTTTGGATGAAAGCGGGAAGCAATTGCAGGATCACAATTGCGGGAAATAACGAGCTCAATTGGCAGGGGATGGAACTTGTAGCCGGCTGGAACCACCTTGGAGGCCCATCAAAAAATACGCTTTTTGAAAAGATGAAAGGCTCATGCGATGTATCGTCCGGACCTTGGAAATACAATGCGGCTGCTAACAAGTATGAAAAAGTGGAGGTGCTAAAGCCCGGCGAGGGGTATTTTGTCAAGGTGTCTGGAAATTGCAACCTTGGGGCATATACTGATGATGATTTCCCGCCATTGCCGGATGACGAAACTATAGTTACACCAGCTCCTACATCAACATGGGTGCCAACATACATTCCAACATCAACGCCAAAGGTATATCCCGTAAGGCCAACCAAAATACTTAATAAGGAAACCATAGTGCTCTCAAAGGGGGAGACGAAAACTGTTTTTGGAACGGCAATTACTCTTGAGGAGATTGGAAGCGGTTGGGTGCAAATAAAGCCGGTCCTTGGGAACGTGCGCACTAACGATAATCCAGGGATGAAGCCAGAGGGCATACCATGGGTTTATTCCGGAAATTCCGTGAAAATCAATTTGAATGAGGAGGCCGCCCTGGTTGAGCTGTACGATATCTTCAAGCCAACCCAGATTAGCGATAACCAGGCGACAATAGATGTTTATTTCAAGGCAAGCTCGGTTGCAAAAATAGTTTTGCATCGGACGATGCGCAAATGCTCGGATGGATCGCCCATACTTGATGAATACGGAAGGGCTGAGCAGATGTTCACAGTTGGCGATAGCTCTGGATATTGGAATTACGATTGCGGCAGCAGGAACCAGGAGCAGTGCATTGAGGATGGCTCCTTTGACCAGTATTATGATGAGTGGTGCGAATCAGTAAATTAATTAAGCGAGGAATGGTTTTGTTAGTTGAGCGTTGAAGAAAAAAAGTAAAATGCATTTTGAAAGTGAAATAACCTATGAAAGCATTGTTCCTAGCCGTTTTCGCAATTCTTCTTTTAGGATGCACGCAGCCAAACCCTCCGGGCGTATGCACTTTGGATGCAATGATCTGCCCAGATGGGAGCGCTGTTGGCAGGGTTGCGCCTTCATGCGAATTTGCGCCTTGCCCAAGCGCATCCCCTACAATTGCGCCAACTGATGTTCCAGATGACATACCTCCCCTACCGGATGGGGACACATTTTCGGAGTGCAAAGTTGATAGCGATTGCGCTATTGGTGGGTGCAATAGCGAAATTTGCACAACTCCCCAAAAGGCTAAGGACGTTGCTTCAATTTGCGTTTACAAGCCCGAATTTGCCTGCTACAAGCAGATAGGCTGCGGCTGCATCTCTGGGGTTTGCGCCTGGGAGGAAACGCCGGAGTTCAGATTGTGCGTTCAGGGAGCAAAGCAGGGAGGAAGCGATTTGCCGCCGTTACCCCAATAAAAAAAAGCATATGGGAGAATGTACCAACTAGCGTTTTTGAGTCCCCAATAATCTAAGGCATATTCATCCAAATTAATCTGCGCACTTATTTTTTCGAAACCTGCTTTTCAATCAGCAAAAATATCTCCCTCTCAATTGCCGGGATTGCGCTTGCATTCGCCTGGAGGGCTGCAGCCGGGGCGTGGCCCCCGCCGTTTAGGATTTCAGCGCCGAAAATAGTTTTGAGTTCTGTTATGAGTTTGTTAGCATCAAAGCCCATCGCAAGAATTGGCTTGTTGGCGCGGAAGGAGATCGAATCGTCAACCTCCCCTAAACATACCAGTGCTTTTCCGCCGAGTTCACGTTCCTTTTTGGCAATTATCTCATTCATGATTTTGCCCCTGGGTGGGTATTCCCCTTTCTTGAGGAATTTGGAAACCTTTGAGATGGCAACAGCGTACGCGCCAAAGTCCTTCACTTCCGTGTAATTGTCCGCAAGCTTCATTGCATTTTCCATCTTCTCCTTTGCCTGCATATAGGCTTCAGCCATCATCTCTGTGTTCCTTAGGGTCTTATCATAGAATTGAAGCGAAAGCTCCTCAAAATTGGCAAGGTAATCAATTGCTATTGCCTCCTTGAACTCCTTATCCTTCAAAGCGAATGCGGATTTGTCCGCCTGCATGGAAAAATATGCCAAATTTACATTGGAGGTGTGTTCATCCATCAATTTGGCAAGCTCATAGCAGATAAGGCCGGGAGTATGGGAGGAATCCCCACCGGCAAGCAGGGGAGTGATGAAGAATTTGGCGATCTTTTCAACACGCGCATCATGAGGGTGGTGGTCAATTACTATAACCTCCATTCCTGCAGATTTGAGCATTTTGAGGGAGGCAACACTTTCGGGGTTTGAGCCATGGTCGAGAATTAGCATTATAGTGTTCCGGGGTTCGGGAAAGCGGTTCATGTCATAGAGCGCATCTTCCATCTTGTAAACGGCAGAAGCTGAAGGTATGGAAACGATGAGGGGCTCATTGGCTATTGCCTTTAGGGCACGGTAAACGGATAAACCGGAAGTTATCCCATCACAATCGTTATGGTAGCGGATCCCGAATGTTTTGCCGGAATTTGCGGCGCTAGTTAAGTGTTCCGATAACGCTTCCAATTTGGGCTTGAGTTGCCGCATGCATTCATCGTCTACGAGAAGATTTTCCATAAAAGGCGCCTTTTTATATGATGCAAAAAACCATCGGCTTTTTATTACTTGATTTTGACAATTAAGAAGCTAGTTATATCGGGTAATCTTTATAACCAGTTTCGTTTTTGACTTAGGTGTTTGTATGAAAGCAATTGTCAGCAATTACAGGAGGAGCAGGCATGCAACCAATGGGAACCAGATGATCCTTATTGCAGATGGGATAAAGACCAAGGCGGATGCCGAAAAGCTAAAGGGCAAAGAGGTAGTTTTCACAACCGAAAGCAAGAAGCTCATAAAAGGAACAGTCAAGGCCGCGCACGGAAACAAGGGCGCATTCAGGGCGCTTTTCTCAAGGGGGCTTCCGGGGCAGGCAATTGGGACGAAAGTTGACGTCAATTAGGCAACCAATTACGCTTTTAACCCATTTCCAACACTAATTATCAATGGATAAATTCACCCTTAGCAAGAACGAATACCTTGCAAATGGGGCTTATTACGCCATACTTGCCTTCGCCGCACTTGCAACTTATATTTCGGATAAACGAATCCCGCTATGGGTCAGCGCGCCGATTGTATTCGATCTGGTGCTAGGGCTGCTTTTCATACTACTGGGGTTCACCATATTAAAGATATCAAGGGCAAATCCGGCATTTTATCCCAAGGATTTTTCCGAAAATATACAAGGAGCAATCTTCGTTTACGGCTTCATTTTGGGAATAATTGCCCTATTGACTTCATGGCAGGAATTCCTCAAGCTTTTTTCATTCGAATATGCGCTATTTTTTGCTTTTGCTCTGGGAAAAATCCTATATGTGAATTATCCCCCGGTATTTTCAGATTGGACCGATTTCAGGCTGATTTTCCTGAATAAAATATATGAAAACCAAATCCGCTGGAGCACTATCCCGATTTTCGGGCTCATTGGCGCTGCGTTTTTCATTGTTTCAATTACTACGATCCCAGCCCTCGTTTTCAATTCCCCCTCGGGGGACTTACTGTCGTTTTCAATCATCAATGTGCCAAAAGACGATATAAGCATTTCCTCCCTGACTTGGATCGTAGTTGCAATGGCCTTCGCCCTGATAGGAAGGCACCTTAAAAATGGGAAAGCAGCGCTCTTTTTGATATTGGCCGAATTTGGCATTATTTTGGCATCATACCCCATTAATGCCTCGCCATTATTAGTTTTCATTGCATTCATTGTTGGGTCGATTGCCTGGATAGGGGGAGAAAAATTCAGATTTGGCACCCTAAATACAGGGATTTTGATAACATTATTTCTTGGTAGCATTTTGTTGCCAATGTACATTAGGGAATTCGGGGCGGGATTTGTTTTCCTCTTCACTTATCTATTTTATACGCTAATCTACTGGTACGGATACAAATCAGCAGCAAATGAAAAAGCAGTAATGGAGGCAGACAATTAGGAAAAACAAGGGAGCAGCTATCTTGCGGTGAGGAATAAAATTATTTCCATAATATTTCCAAAAAACAGAGCTAAAAGAAGCGCGATGAAAATATAGGGCCCAAAACGCGGGAGGATCTTATTCACCGGGAAAAGTTTCATCCCTTCCTTCCTTTGGATCTCCTTTAGTATTTTGACCTGCACGGCGGTAAGCACTTTTTCAAGCTTGTATTTTTTCACTAAATCCTTTGGCATCCTCTCCAGTGCCAAGATGTCCTCATCTTCTATTCGGGAAATTGGGATCCGCTGGATCACCACTTGGTCCAGGATTTGCTCCCTGAATGTGAGGAAGAAGGCGCTTGCAACGAAAAGGAGGAAGAAAAGAGCTGAGAGCACGTTTAGCCCAAACATCGAATAGAGGAAAAAGCCGCCAAAAATTAGGAGCAGAAGGGAGGTAGCGCCATAAAGCATGTTGGGCCTTAATGGTTTTTTTGATGAAAAGAGCGCTAGCATGTATTGGAAGGAGCTTCCTAATGTTGCAATGAATGAGCTGATTAGGAAAATTGTGATGAAGAAAATCCCGTTTTCAAAAACCTTCATGTAGTGGAGGAGGAATGGGCTCACATCCGGGATGCCGGTCAGATCGGGGAACTGGAAGTTGATGGGATTTAGGAAATGCAATGAAGCGGGGGTTAGGGGAAGAATTTGCTGGATTGCAACAAACAAGAGCACATCGCCCATTCCCAATTGGCCCTTGCGGTAGAATAAGTAACCAAAGAGCAGGATCGCAATTGAAACGATCAGCGCATATACAATGAGGAGATCATTAGTGATGATGAAATGCAGAAGGTTCAAAAAAAGACCGGCTGCAAGCATCAGGTAGATGATTTTCTCATCGATGAATGAGGTTTTGTAATCCTGGTAGGCGGCTGCCCCGGTGCCGATGAGTGCGACGATTATCCGGATCATTTCGAAATTCAAAACTTCCATAAGATCAGCTTAGGTTTATTGTATTGTTGCCTTTTTTTAGGTATACTCCCCATTTATCCGCGATTTTGCCAATCACTTTCGACTTGATGTTGTGCTTTTGGCAGATGGAAATGATTTCCTGCGCGTTTTCCTGCCCCGCCACTATGCAAAAGCCAACGCCCATGTTGAATGTGCGGTACATTTCCTTGTCGGATATTTTGCCCTCGTTTTGGATTTTGGCAAAGATCGCTAGGGGTTTTGGCATATTCTCCAAGATGAAGCCTTTTTTCGCGTATGCTCCGATGCGCTGCAATTTGGAAAAGCCCCCGCCGGTGATGTGCGCAAGGCCGTGCACGGGAACGCGCCTTATCACATCCATTACGGCATTTGAGTAGATTTTGGTTGGGATGAGCATTTCTTCAAGAGTTTCCCGAAGTTGCGACTTGCCTTTTGGAACGGGCTTTAGTTCATTTGGGTTATTTGCGCCCCGTTGTTGCCCCCCGTTTTTCCCTTTTATCAAAACTTTTCTCGCAAGGGTATAACCATTTGAATGGATGCCCGAGCTCTCAAGGCCGAGTATCACATCATTGGTTTGCATCCCCTTTCCGGTTATCATTTCGCCCTCGATTTCACCGATGCAGGTAACGGAGAGGTCAAACCCCCTGCCAGCAATTCCCTTGATCAGGTCAGGAACTACTGCGGTTTCGCCACCGACAACTGCGCATCCGGATTCCTTTGCTCCGGCAGCTACGCCCTTCATTATCTCGTAAATCTGGTGGCCGTTTGTCTTTTCAACGGCTAAATAATCAACGGCTGCAACCGGGCGGGCGCCAAGGCAAATGAGATCGTTAACATTCATGGCAATGGCATCAATGCCCACTGTATCGTATTTGCCGAGCTGTTGGGCAACTAGCACCTTGCTTCCCACTCCATCAGTATGCAAAGCAAGGGTTTTGCCCCCAAATTTGAGCAAACCCGCGTAGTGGCCAGCTCCGAGCAAAACATCAGGGGTAAGCGTTGAATCAAGAAGGCCAGCTATTCCCTTCTGGATGCCTTTTACCTTGTTGACGTTGACACCGGCTTTGGAATAGGAGTAGCTCATATTTCCCACAAACCAGCATTAAGAAGCGGGGGTTTTTAAGGGATTTTGTTGGCGATTTGGCATTTCAGCGCAGGCAGCCCGAATAGGGAATACCTTTAAGATAGGGGCTTGCGGAAGCGTGGAAGGAGAAGAAGCGAAATCGAGCAGGAAAGTACTCCCGAAAAGCCTCGACTCTTGGTTTTATTAATTTGGCAGAGAAATAGCTACTGCTGGCGTTTGATTATGAAACTCTACGCGTTTTTACTTATCTTTTCATTAATTTTATTTGGATGCGTCCAAAACCAAAAATATGTCTGTTCGGATAGCTCCATTGTTGATAATCCTTCAGCATGCCCTTCTGCTCAACCTTCAATCAAATTAGTTGAAATTTATAGATATGTTTGCCCGGATGGCACAATTGTTGCATCAGCCAATTTATGCCCAACCAAAAAGGAAATGCAAATCAGTAATCCATTGCCTACAGTGACTCCTGAACCAACACCTAATACTGGCAAATATCTTCAAAAAACAGTATTATACGAAGTGCCCAGTATAACTGACGGCCAGGCCTTTTCACTTGATGATATATTTTCTACAGCGACCTGTGTTATTGCTCCAATGTTTGCTGGTGGAAAAAAACCAATAATTACCGCCATGTGCCATGAAATAGATGAAAATGCTTTAGCCTCGGGAGAAAATTATGTTGATGCGAAAAGGAATGAGACTCTAGATCAGATTTCTGAACTGGCTGTTGGGGAAGAAATAAGCCTAGTTAAAGTAAGATTTTCTAATGCGAGAATATCGATAAAGTTAAATTCAGTCACCACTTCTAGTGCAGGTCGGCCTATTGCTAACCTTACCGTTTACGCGATACCGCAATAATTTTCAATTAATTACCGTCTATGCTTATTTCTGGAAAATTCAATGCCGACATTGTCAGCAATAATCCGGCTGAGACCTCCTCATCGCCATAATTTAGTACTTTACCGTGCAATATGGGGTTTCTCTCAGTTGCAAAACGCGAAATTAGAGATGCAAGTTGAGCAATATATTGAGTTTTATAAGGTAGTTTAGATTTTCGAAATATTTTCACCAATTTTTCAGCAATAGTATGTGTTGATGGGTAATCTTTTTTCCTGCATGCTTCACAGCAATCGCATTTGCTCTCTTTGAATAATAATCCAAATCGTTCGATCATAATCCCGTCAATTACCATAAATGAAACAGGAATTGATAAATAATATTTTCCCTTCAAATGCGCCCAGATTATTTCTTCTAATATATGGCTTCTTTTGCCGAAAGACGGATCATCAACTAATTCATTTTTGATAATTTGTAGAATTTCCGGTTTTCGCATTTCACTTAATAATACCTCTTTCATTTGCTTTCTTAATAATGGGTGTTTCCAGTTTTCGGCAATTTTTCTTATATCTGCTGACGAAATATTTGGACGATATATTAATGGCAATTTCTCAAAATCCTTATCGGACCATAATTCTGCTTCCACCATGCTTAGTGAAATAAATTCATCAAAAAATGTCTGGAAATTTAGTAGCGAGCTAATTTTATTGAACTGCTCCATTGCAGAATGTAAGCGCTTTATCTCCTCTGTTGGCAACTCCATTGCAGTTTGCATTTGCTTTATTGCTTCAGTAGGTAAAGCCATTGTAGAAATCATTCGTCTCATTTCTTCAGTTGGCAAGATGATTTGATTCAATACATTAACCGCTGCTGGCAATTTCCATAATTCTTTTAGTTGTTTATTCAAGGAAATAACGTCAATTCCGGGCATACTATCACCTATATTCGCCTCGACATCAAGAGTATTTAAACTTTTTGATCCGCAAAATTAAAGTGCGGTTCACGATAATTGGGTTACACTTTTTCACAATACAAATGCATAGTA
>JBBSVW010000003.1:0-21617 GCA_038046605.1 Microcaldota archaeon
TCCAAACGCGGGGTTTCCCGGAAAATGAATCCAAAAAAATGGTGGTGGAAGGCTTCATGGCGCCAGTTATCCGCCAGATGCGCCAACGGGATGTTGAAATCACGCTAAAAGCACTCTTTGAACTGAAATGGGAAGGTTTGGGCGCCTCATCCCTGGAAGCAAAGAAAAAGGAAATCGAATCCCAGATGCCTGCGGAGGATGGCAAATCCAAAGACATATTTGAAGGCCATTACAAATATCGTTGAAAATCAGAGTTTTGAGCCGATAATTTTTTCGAATTCCTCCTTGGAATATAATTTTTGCTTACCTGATTTTATTTCACTCAAAATTCTTTTTGCCTCCCGTAAATCCTCAAACTCTTCTCTATCTCCCATGAAGCATCACAATAGTATAAAACCAAACCCATAATAAAGGGGAATTGGGCGAAACCTAATGCTTTAGTTAAGGGCAAAATTTCCTCATCATGAGAAGGGTGATTATCATGTTTGATCCAATGAAGATTAAATCCGACTTTCCAACACTTAGCCGCAAAGTCAATGGCAAGCCGCTTGTGTACCTGGATTCCACGGCAACTGCCCAACGCCCCTTGCAGGTAATTTCCGCGATGGATGATTACTACAACAATTACAATGCGAGCGTGCACCGCGGCATCTATTCTATTTCCGAGGAAGCAACAGATAAGTACGAAAAAGCGCGCGAAAGGATCGCCAAATTCATCAATGCAAAACCCCAGGAAATCATTTTTACAAAGAATGCAACTGAATCCCTGAATTTGGTTTCTTACGCTTATGGTGATGCAAACGTCTCCTCAACTGATACCATTCTTTCCACCCAAATGGAGCACCACTCCAACATGATACCTTGGCAGCAGCTCTCGAAACGGAAGGGTGCAAAACTCAATTATGTGATGGTTGACCAGGAGGGCTTCCTCAAAATGAATGAATATGATGCCCTCTTGCAAAAAAAGCCCAAAATCGCCGCTTTCACACACGCATCTAATGTTCTTGGCACAATAAACCCGGTTAAGGAAATGGTGAAAAAGGCGCATGATGCCGGCGCTGCAGCCGTAGTTGATGGCGCTCAATCCGCTCCTCATTTGAAAGTCGATGTCAAGGATATGGGCTGTGATTTTTTTGCATTCTCAGGGCACAAGATGCTTGGGCCAACTGGCATTGGAGTGCTCTATGGAAAGGAAGAAATTTTGAACAAGATGGGGCCTTTCCTCACTGGTGGCTCGATGATTAAGGAGGTAACTTTGGAAAACTCCAAATGGGCAGACATACCGGCAAAATTTGAGGCCGGAACTCCCGCGATTGCAGAAGCAATTGGTTTGGGCGCCGCCGTAGACTATCTTAACAAGCTAGGAATGCAAGATGTACGTGCTCATGAAATCGAGCTTACCAATTACGCCCTAACCCGACTAACCGAATTCAAGGGCATCCGTATTTTTGGCCCCAAGGATGCCACCAAAAAAGAAGGCGTTCTCGCATTTTCCCTTGAGGGCGTGCACCCGCATGATGCCGCATCCCTGCTTGATGAGCAAGGTGTTGCCGTCCGTGCCGGCCACCATTGCGCCCATCCACTCATGATGTACTACAATGTTCCGGCGACTTTGCGTGCAAGTGTCTATGTATACAACGATAAATCCGACATTGATAAACTTGTGGAAGCGCTGAAAGTGGTGGAGCAGGTGCTGAAGAAATAGGCGATTGAATGGGAATAATAGAGATTAAAAATCCGGCCGAGTTCAAAAAGCTTATTGGGGGAAAGGAGCCCGTAATAGTTAAATTCTCCGCTGATTGGTGCGGGGATTGCAGGACGCTTCGGCCTCATTTCGAAGGATCCGTTCCGGAATTGGAATCGGCAGGCATGGTGGTCGCAAGATTCAGTCTATCTGCAGAAAGGCGCGAAATTGACGGCAGGAAAAAAGCCATTTTTCCAACTCCCGAACACGAGCAAATCCGGGCTCAATATGCGCCTGCTGGCTTTCCTACAGTTGCGCTCATAAGAGAAGGCCGGGTTATCGCATCGAGTGTGGAAGATACAAAAAGAAGCTTTAGGCATTTCGTGCAATTGGCTCTGCAAAAGGCAAAGTGAATAAAATGGACATCTACCGCGAGAACGTGCTGGACCATTACAGGAACCCGCGCAATTTTGGCAAGATGGATAATCCGGATGCCAAATTCCACGATTCCAATCCCCTTTGCGGAGATGAAATCGAAATTCAATTGAAAATCTCCGGCGGAAAAGTTACGGAAGTCAAATTCCAAGGGCAGGGTTGCGCCATTTCGCAGGCTTCTGCTTCCATTCTCACAGAAAAACTAATCGGGATGAGTTTGGAGGATGCAATGAAGCTCGAAAAGGAGCAAATCACTGAATGGCTCGGAACCGATTTGACTCCCAGCCGGCTCAAATGCGCTCTCCTCTCACTTATGGTTGCAAAAGCGGCAATTGATGAGTTTGAAAAGAAAGACTGATCTTATGCCCAATTTTTTCGGAAAATCAATCCCTCGCTACTCAACCATACTGATGGATCCGAAAGTTGCTGCTTTTGCCAGGGAAAAACTTTCCTTGATTTACCGATCTCTTGGAGCAAGGGGGAAAAAGAAAATCGGGAAATTAACGGAGGAGACCATCCGGCTTGCAATGGCCCATAGTGAGCCAGTTTATGAGCGGCATGCAAGGTCAATGCTCGAATCTGCAAAGTTGGTCGATAGGATTGATGATAGCCTGAAGGGCCGCTCCAGGGAGATTTTCTCCCAGGTCAATCAGCACCTTCCTGATGGGAAAGTCCTTGACAATGGCTGCGGCGATGGCAATGTGGGCGCCCTTCTCCAAAGGTGGGATCCCCACAGCCGATCGGTTTATCTTACGGATGTTTACAGGCACGAAAATATTTCGGGTCTTGAGAATGCCGGCCTTAGGTTCAGCCATATCCGGCAAGGGGGCATACTGCCTTTCGATAAGGGATATTTTGATGGAATGCTCCTTGCAGCTGTGCTCCACCATTCCGACAATCCTTCCAAAGTATTAATGGAGGCATCAAGGGTTCTGAAAAAAGGCGGCAGGCTCGTTGTTATCGAATCAGTCCATGGCATCCAACCGGGGCATCTCAAGTCCAAGCGGGAACAAAAGCTTGCAGCAAGTTATACTGCCCTCTCCAAGGAGCAGCAACGGCGGGCTAGTATATTCTTTGACCACCTATATAACCGGATTTTCCATTATTCGGAGGACCCGGCTGGCAAGGTTAATCTTCCCCATAATCTATCCACCCCAAAGGATTGGAGCAAATTCTTCGAAAAGCACGGCTTTAGGGAAATAAAAGTTGAGCACAACGGCTTTGACCATCTGCCGGCAATTGAATACCATACGCTCCATGTGCTTGAGAAAGGTTAATACGTGTGAAAACTAGCTGGTAAATTCAATCTAAAATCAGTATAAATAAAAAAATAAAGAAAAAAGGCGAGATCACGCCTTTCCAATGATCTTGTACATCTTGCAGCCGCACTTGACACAAACTCCTTTAGCAGCCTTCATGCCATTCTTCATGACTACTTCCTTGACATCCTTCATTTCACGTTCTGCTTTTTCCCTCATGCATCTTCCCTTAACCATATAACTCTCACCTCACTCGTAAACAGTTTGAAATACTACATGCAAAGGCGTTTATAAAGCAGTAGCCAAACATAGGTGGTTTGATTATTGCTTATTTTTTTGCATTTTTTGGTGCGCTAGCAAGGTCAAAAAGGGATTTTGAGGGCATAGTTTGAATTATAATTCCTTACGTTGATCGCCGATGGCAAGTTCGTTAATAGCCTTTTTAAATCTTGTTTGATTTAATGAAGGAGCTATGTTGGAAGCACAACCCAAGCCAATTTGGCTTAAAATCAGGCCGCCCACCACACAAAAATTTGAGAGCATAAAGGGCACTTTAGCCGGGCTCAAATTGCACACTGTATGCGAAGAAGCGCATTGCCCCAATATTTCCGAATGCTGGAGCGGAGGGACTGCTACTTTCATGGTGCTTGGCGATGTTTGCACCAGAGGATGCCGTTTTTGCAATGTCCGCAAAGGAAGGGTTGGCGCTCCACTAGACCCGCTTGAACCCCAAAAACTTGCCCAGGCAGTCAAGGAATGGGGCCTTTCATACGTTGTTGTGACTTCAGTTGACCGTGACGATCTCCCAGATCAGGGCGCAGCTCATTTTGCGGAATGTATTGCTGAATTGCGTAAAGTTCCTGTGTTAACTGAAGTCCTAATTGGCGATTTCCGCGGAAACAAGGATCTCGTTAAAGTTATTGCCGATGCCAAGCCAAGCGTGATTGCCCACAATGTCGAAACAGTTGAGCGGCTGCAAAAATATGCCCGCGACTTTAGGGCAAATTACCACCAATCCATTGAGCTCTTAAGGGAGGTCAAGCGCATTGATCCATCCATTTTCACTAAAACCTCCATAATGCTGGGTTTGGGGGAAAAAGATGGGGAAGTGCTCAAAACACTTGATGATTTGCGCGATGCCAGCATTGATGTTGTCACATTCGGCCAATATTTGCGCCCCTCCATTTTGCACCTTCCGGTTTCTGAATATGTTACGCCCGAAAAATTCGAATGGTTCAATGAGCGTGCAAGGGAGCGCGGCTTCCTGTATGTTGCCGGCGGGCCATTTGTGCGCTCCTCCTACAAAGCCGGCGAACTTTTCATAAAAGGTGTGATTGACAAGGGTGTGGCAAGGCCAACTCCTTTGATTGAAAATACGCTTATTGTGGGGGGTAATTTGCACCAAGCTCCAATTGATGGCAATTCCAAGCAGCCCTTAATTGGCGCCACAATTCCTGCTCCAAACAATCCAATCAATAGCGCTTCAACAATTTAGGTGACCAAAATTATGCCAATAAAAACCGTTGCGGAATTCAAAGTCATGCACATGCAGATTCTGGATGAAACCGGAAAAGCGGATGCTTCCCTGGAGCCGAAATTAACTCCAGATCAACTCAAGGAGATGTACCGCCTCATGGTCCTTGCGCGCGCATACGACCGCAAATGCATGAAACTCCAACGCCAAGGAAGAATGTATACTTACATACCGGTTGAAGGCCAGGAAGCGTGCCAGATTGGAAGCATCGCAGCGCTCCAAAAGGAGGATTGGATGGTCCCGGCATTCCGTGAAACCGCCGCCTACATTGCAAAGGGCATCCCCCTCAAAACACTTTGCCTTTACTGGATGGGAAATGAGCGCGGAAATTCCGCTCCAAAGGATGTCAATGCATTCCCTGTTTCCATTCCCGTCGGCTCCCAAATGCTCCATGCGGTTGGCATCGGCTGGGCCGCCAAATTGAAAGGCCACAAAACCCTTGCAATCACCTATTTTGGGGATGGCGCAACCTCGGAGGGCGATTTCTATGAAGCGATCAATTTTGCGGGCGTTTTCAAAACCAACACGATTTTCCTTTGCCAAAATAACGGCTGGGCAATTTCCGTTCCAAGGAGCAAGCAGACTGTTGCGCAAACCCTAGCGCAAAAGGGCATTGCCGCTGGAATCACATTCCTTCAGGTTGATGGGATGGATGTGCTTGCCGTTTACAAGGCAACTTTGGATGCTGCGGATCGCGCCCGGCGCGGTGAAGGCCCAACCCTCATTGAATGCCTAACGTACCGTTTAGGCCCCCACAGCACCTCGGATGATCCAAGCAAATACCGCAAGGCTGAGGAGACGGCGGAGTGGCAAAAGAAGGATCCAGTCGAACGGTTCAAGCTCTACTTGAGGGGAAAAGGCATCTGGACGGAGGAATGGGAAGCAAAGCTGCAGGCAGATTCGGATGCAGCAATCGATGCCGCAGTAAAGGATGCGGAAGCCGACAACACGCCAAATCTTGAGGATATGTTCAAGTACGTTTACGCGCAAATGCCCGATTCGCTAAAAGAGCAGATGGAGGAATTGAAGCAAACAGTTGAGGAGAAGAAAAATTCGGAATAATATTTTTATGGTGATGAATATGGCAGCAACAGAAAAAATGACCGTAATCCAGGCAATCAACTCCGCCCTAGCGCAGGAAATGGAACGGAGCAAGGATGTAATCGTGATGGGCGAGGATGTGGGTGTTGATGGCGGAGTGTTCCGTGCAACCGAAGGCCTCTACGCCAAATTCGGCGCAGGCCGCGTTATCGATACCCCCCTTGCTGAATCCGCAATCGCCGGAACCGCAATAGGGATGGCCGCTTACGGATTGCGCCCCGTAATTGAGATGCAGTTCGATGGCTTTACTTATTTTGCGCTGCACCAGCTGATTTTGCATGCCGCAAAGATGCGAAACCGTAGCAGGGGACGGCTAACAACGCCTGTTGTTGTTCGCGCACCATTTGGAGGGGGCATCCGCGCCCTTGAGCTCCACTGCGAACCAATTGAAATCTCATTCGTAAATACCGCCGGAATCAAGGTTGTTTGCCCTTCCAATCCATACGATGCAAAAGGCCTTCTTGCAGCGGCAATCCGCGATCCCGATCCCACGCTTTTCCTAGAGCCCAAACGCATCTACCGTGCCTTCAAGGAGGAAGTGCCGCTTGAACCCTATGTTGTTGAAATGGAAAAAGCCAAAATCCAGCGGGAAGGGTCCGATGTCACAATAATTTCATACGGTGCCATGGTCCGAACCTGCCTTCAAGCCGCCGAAACCCTAAGCAAGGAAGTCAGCTGCGAAGTTGTTGACCTGCGCACGCTTTCCCCAATTGATGAAAAAACAATTCTTGATTCCGCGAGGAAAACCGGTAGGGTGGTTATTGCCCACGAAGCACCAAAAACCGGAGGCCTTGCCGGAGAGATCGCGGCAATCATTGCCGAAAAGGCGATGATGAACCTCCAAGCGCCAATCCAAAGGGTTACTGCGCCGGATACGCCAGTACCGCTTGCAAAGCTCGAGGAGTTCTACCTCCCGGATGAATTCAGGATTGTGAAGGCGGCAAGGAAGGCGATGACATTCTAGGCATTGTTCTCAAAGCGTGAATGCATTATTCACACTCTGCGGATGGGTTTATCCCCCAACCGCTCATCTTTTAACAATAATTAGATTATCTTTCTGTGATGGAATTATGGCAATCAATTTCAAGTTTCCGGACGTTGGCGAAGGCATCCATGAGGGCAAGCTGGTGAAATGGCTCGTGAAGGAAGGTGATGCGATCAAGGAGGATGCGGTGTTTGCGGAAGTTGAAACGGATAAGGCGGTGGTAGAAATCCCTTCCCCAAAAACCGGATTCATTCTTAAAACTTATTTCAAGGAGGGCGATGTGATCAATGTCGGCCAGACGCTTGTTACGATTGGGGAGAAAGGGGAGCCAATCCCAGTTGAGGAGGTCAAAGCAACGCCCCAAAAACCAGCGGCAATTCAAAGCACTTCACCAAATCAATCTGCAGCCAGTTCGGCCCAATCCGCAACTCAAATGGGCGCCCAATCAGCGGCCCAAGTTGCGCCCGCCGGCAACATTATTGCAACTCCCTTTGTCCGTATGAAGGCAAAGGAGCTAAATGTTGATTTATCGCAAGTGAAAGGAAGCGGGCCTGCAGGCAGGATAATGCCAGAAGATGTTGAGAAATTCTCAAAAGAGGGAAAAGGCGCAGGTGGTGGCGCAGGGTCTGGCTCAGCTGCAAGTGGAAAAATCACAGCATCATCCGTACCAATTCAGTTAGCACAGTATGCAGTCCCACCATTGCAAACCGACTTCTCCCAATTCGGGGCAATCGAGAAGGTCAAAATTTCCGGCATCCGAAAGCGCACATCCGAGGTGATGAGCCGCTCGAAGAGGACTGCTGCCCATGTCACCCATTTTGATGAGGCCGACATTACCGATCTGGCGCAGTTAAGAGAGAATTTGAAAAAGGCGGGCGAACAAAAAGGTGTGAAAGTGACATTCCTTCCATTCATTGTTAAGGCGGTTGTTTCCGCCCTAAAAGAGCACCCGGCATTCAACAGCTCCTTTGATGAAGCAAATGATGAAATCATCCTCAAGAAATACTACAACATCGGAATTGCCGTCGACACTCCCGATGGGCTTGTTGTTCCTTCGATCCATGCCGCTGACAAAAAAGACATTTTCCAGCTCTCAGCCGAAATCATGCGCATCGCAACAGATGCAAAGGAAAGAAAGATGAGGCTGGATGATTTAAAGGGCGGCTCGTTCACAATAACAAACATCGGAAGCATCGGCGGCGAGTATTTCACGCCCATAATTTACTATCCCGAAGTCGCAATTTTGGGGATTGGCAAAATCCGTGACAAACCGGTTGCAAAGAATGGCAAGGTCATAATTCGAAAAATGCTTGCGCTCTCCCTTTCCTTTGACCACCGGATAATTGATGGCGCGCAGGCCGCAAGGTTTGTCAATGACATCATTTCGCTCCTGGAAACCCCCTCAAGCCTCCAATAGGGAAAATATAATTGAATTGTAAGGCTGGAATATCGGGCAAGCGCTTGTTCATTCCGGCAATCCTGACCCTCTATATAAAAAAATATTCATAAATTAGGTGAAAAAACTTATGGTCGTTGGCGAAGTTGCAGTAGAAACCCAAGTTGTTGTGATTGGCGGAGGGCCCGGAGGTTATGTGTGTGCAATCCGTTTGGCGCAATTAGGAAAGCAAGTAATGCTAGTTGAAAAAGACCCTCTTGGAATGGGCGGCATTTGCCTAAACCACGGCTGCATCCCCTCAAAAGCGCTGATCCATGTAAGTTCGCTTGCGGATTCATCAAAGCACATGGCTGACATTGGCATCAGTGTGGAAAATATCCATGTCGACATGAAAAAAATGCAGCTTTGGAAAACAGGGGTCGTGACAAACCTTCGCAAAGGGGTCGAAAACCTCTGCAAGCAAAACGGCGTTGAGGTGGTTTTCGGGGAGGCGCATTTTGAAAGCAACCGCCGCATCGGGATTGCCGGAAACCATGATGTAGCTGCAATCGAATTCCAGCAGGCAGTTGTTGCAACCGGAAGCGTACCAATTGAAATCCCTTCCTTAAAATTCAACGGAAACACCATTATCAGCTCAACCGAGGCCCTCCAACTAGATGTAATCCCAAAGGACCTCCTAGTGATTGGCACTGGCTACAACGGGATAGAAATGGGCACAATGCTAGCAAAGCTAGGGAGCAAGGTCAAAATGCTCGAGAAAGGACCTAAAATACTCCCTGGCGTTGAGGCGGAGGTTTCCTCAATAGTAGAGCGCAGGCTAAAAGAATTAGGGGTTGAAATTTACCTTAACTGCATGGCCGAATCATACGGGGAACAAAACGGCAAACTATCCATAAAAGCCATTCAGGAAGGAAAACAAATCGAACTTATCGCCGATAAAGTTTTGGTGGTTATTGGAAGGAAGCCAAATGTGGAAAGCCTTCGTTTAATGAATACCAAAGCTGCCCTTGACGAGAAGGGCTTCATCAAAGTCAATGAAAAAATGCAATCCCTTGATCCGCGGATTTATGCCATTGGTGATGTAGCAGGAAATCCCATGCTTGCGCACAAGGCCTTCATGGAAGGAAAGCTTGCAGCGCAGGTAATATCGGGTGATGAATCCGCATTCCACAGCAGGGCGGTACCAGCTGTCATATTTTCCGATCCGGAAATCGCATATGTTGGCCTAATGGAAAAAGAGGCCCTTGAAAAGGGGGTAAAAGTAAAGGTTGGGAAATTTCCCTTCCGTGCACTTGGCAGGGCAGCAACAATGGAGAGTCCAATTGGCTTTGTCAAGGTTGTTGCAGATTTCGATTCGGATGTCTTGCTTGGCGTTGAAGTGGTCGGCCCAAATGCATCCGACCTGATCTCCGAAGCGTCCCTTGCAATCGAGATGGGCGCAAGGCTCGAGGATTTAGCCCTGACAATCCATCCCCACCCCACACTTCCCGAAGGCTTGATGGAAGCCGCGGAAGTTGCGATGGGCAAGGCGATACATTTCTATTCGAAGAAAAGCTGATTTGGGAAATGCAACTGCTGCCTAATTTTGCGAAATCGAATGGAGCTATCCCATAGAATGGGTTTTATTTTCCTTTTGCCTCTTTATTTGCATGCCAAAGGAAGGGAAGATCAGCTACAATGCCAGCAAGCGCGTTCTCATGATTCCTTTCCTTGCACTTTCTGACCATCTCCGGAATGATTTGCTAAATATTGAACATCTTCAGGCTCATCATTCCGTGCAGGAAAGAGTCAAGGCTGATCCGCTGATTAGGATTTTTTGTGCGAAGGTCGCCATGGGGGCTTACCTCCATAATGATGCGGAGCCCATCATAAGAAAAGGCCAGGACTCCGGGGTCGATGTGGAATTTACCCAGTTGATCAACCGGGCATGGCGATATGGCGGCCGGCTAGGCCATCTTGAGCGCTTCAGTTCTGCTGCAGCAAACCAACCCCATATTTGGGTAAAAATGCCAAAACGCGGAAGATACGTAAGACTCCACCTTTCCAAGCCTGTTGAATCGGACCTAAAAATAGAATTGGGGAAATTGGCCCAAGATCGCCTTGCTTTCAGGAAACATCTAAGTGAATTAATGTTCGGCTAGTCACCTTTGGAAATTCCACTCCGTTGTCTTGTATTTCTTTTCCGAAAGCTCCTTTGCCCTAATCAGCTCCCGCTCGCTCCAACTGCCAAACTCAATTGTTTTCCCGAAAGTGAAAGCATCCAGCATTGCCTTGTATGCGATATTCTTATCGGCTATTCCCGCCCTCTTCAAGCTAGTTACCCGCTCTTCAACAGAAGCAATCATCTTATCCGAAATCTTCTCCTTGGAAACCTTCAATACCAAAAACATCTTCCGGACATCCAAATCAAAAAGCAATGTCCCATGCTGCAAAAGCACGCCCTGCCTTCTTGTCTGCGCATTCCCCGATACCTTTTTCCCATCCAAAATGATGTCGTTGATGGGCTTGAATTCTGCCTTCAGGTTCATTAATGCAAGCGCATCGACAATCCAGCCGCAGATGGTTTTGTATGATGCGATTATGTCCTTTGCGAAGAAAATTTCCGGTGCAATCACCGAATATGTAATTTCCCCTTCCGTATCATGGAAAACCGCCCCTCCTCCCGTTCTCCTTCTTACAACATCGATTCCCGAATTCCTGCACTCCTCCAAATTGACCTCGTCGGTGATGGATTGATGGTATCCGATAGAAACCGCCGATGGGGTCCAGCCATAAAAGCGGATGGTTGGTTGAACTATTCCTGCAGCTACCGCCTCCGAGCATGCCTCATCAAGGGCCATGTTCATGAAGGCATCGTGCGATTCGAATTGAATTACCCTCCATTTCATATGTTATTTTACACCATAATTATGATTTTTCTCCTTCAGGGACGTTAATTCCACCTTGCGCTTTTACATTCGGATCAGGCTTGCCTAGCACTTCACCTTCTTTTGCTTTTTTCACGCATTCCAAAAATGCACCCGCAAGCGCCTGCGGTGTGATGCCAATCATCTGAATCCCCTGGGAGTTGGTTATTTCCGAAATATTTGCGGCAATTTTTTCCGGTTCATCCCCAATTCCGGTAACTAACAAAGTTTTTTCTATAATCTGCAAGGAATCCTCCGGGTGGATGAAAAAATCGCCAGTTATTTTAACCGATTTGACTCGCTCGCCGCTCTCGCTAAGCTCAAGTTCCATCCTTAGCAGTTTTCCCCCTTCCACCTTTGCTGTTATTTTCGATCTATATTCTGACATCTATAGCACCAATTTGAATTTGCCAATCGCAACAATTCCGAGCTATCATCTCCAAAAAATTTTCATTTCAACATCTTCGCAGCATCGTTCGCCTCACAAATTACCTCCCGGAGCGGCACTTTTTTTGCCTTTGCAATCCTTGCGCAATCATCGTATTCCGGGGTAACTGTCCTGATCCCCCCATATTCGCTTATTTTTACAGGCACTATCCCATATTTTGTATTAACCTTTACAATTTTGCGCGGCAGCTTGAGCCTTTGCGCATCCAATACCCTAACTCCAATTGTTGTTGTCTCCTCCATCAGGATTCCGGCCATTTTTTCCACATCCTTAACTACGCAAATCACGCTCACCTTTATTGCAGGCCGTCCCTTTTTCATGATGATGTTTTGCAAATGTGCATCAAGCGCCCCTTCATCCATTAGCCTTTCAAGCAGATACTCGTAAACCTGAGGGTTCATATCGTCGATGTTGGCTTCAATGAGTTTAACCCCATCCCTTTCCATTTTTTTTATTCACTTTTTTTCCCCGATTGTCGCTTTGAGGACATTCGGGTGCTTGAATTCGATATCCCCCGCCCCATACCCTTCCTTGATGATATTCATTTGGGGCTTAGCAAATTTCCTCACATAATATTTTACAATTGATGCCCCAGTTGGCGTGACCATTTCCCCCTCCCCCTCAAAATATGTCGGAATTCCTTTTAATATCTCCCTAGTTGCCGGCGCTGGTATTTGGTATTCCACTCCATGAATCCTCGCCTTCCCATGCCCCACATTTAATTTTGAGCAAAATACCTGTGAAATTCCCATCTCATTTACTGCAATCGCAGCTCCCACAATATCCACGATGGAATCAATCCCTCCAACCTCGTGGAATGTCACTTCAGAAAGAGCTTTTTTCCCATGCACCTGCATTTCCGCCTTTGCAAGTATAGAGAATATTCCTAGCGCATCCTCCTTTACTTTTGCTTCAAGCTTGCTTTCCTTTATCAATTCCGCAATATTTGTATATTTCATATGCGGATTTGCTGCCTCACGCTCCAAAATCACGCTGAATTTTGTTGACCAAATCCCTTTCTTTGAAACCCGCTGCGCCTTTAGCCTATAGTCCTCGACATCCATCTTGCCTAGTTCCAAGCTGAGCTTTTCAAAATTAAGCCCGGCATCAACCATCGCGCCAAGGAACATGTCGCCGGCAATCCCGGAGAAGCAGTCGAGGTATAGGATTTTCATATTTATCATTATTTTTGATTAGCCGGAGTTGAAGCATATGCCCCTTGCAATTCCGTCAATTTTCGCTATTATTTGTTTATTACGCTCGCAAAATATCCCGCGCCAAACCCATTATCTATGTTCACAACCACTACTCCCGGAGCGCACGAATTTAGCATGGTAAGGAGCGGGGCAATCCCCTGGAAACTGGCGCCGTATCCTACTGAAGTAGGAACCGCAATCACCGGCTTATCCGTCAATCCGCCGACAACCGAGGCAAGCGCGCCTTCCATCCCGGCGACCACAATAACAATGCTTGCCTCCTTCAATTTGTGCGAATTGGAAAGCAGCCGATGGATCCCTGCAACCCCAACATCATAGAGCCGTTCCACCTTATTACCCATCACTTCGGCGGTAATGGCGGCTTCTTCCGCAACTGGAATATCTGAGGTTCCTCCGGTTGCAATGAGGATTTTTCCACTTTTTGGATGCATTTTTTCCTGAATGAGGTAAATTGCGCCAGCCCGTTCATCAAATTGCGCCTTTTTTGCAATTTTTCTCACCAATTGGAACATTTTCAAATTTGCCCTTGTCGCAAGCACATTGTGCCCCTTCTTTGCAAGCGCCCTAAATATTTCGGCAACCTGCAAATGTGTTTTCCCCTTGCAGAAAATTACCTCCGGATAACCCTTTCGAGAGGTGCGCTCGTGATCCACCTTCGAGAACCCCAGATCTTCGTATGAGTGATCGTGATGCTTTACCATAATTCTAGTTCCTCTTCGCCCTTTTTCCATGTTGCCCTGCTTTGCTCAATTCTTCTCCTTTTTCAGCGTTATGGCTTCGTTCATCCTGCCGGATTTGAAGCCGCGCAAATCAAGTTCCACAAACTCGAATCCAAGAGTGCGGAAATGGGAATTGATTTTTTCATAATTTTCCGTGATGATCCCAAATTCACTGCTCTCAACTTCAATCCTTGCCATCTTTTCCAAATATCTTACTCTCAAATTGCCCTTCACTCCCAATTCCCGGAGGAAAGTTTCGCCCTTGTCAACCATCCTAAGCCCCTTCAAAGTGATTATTGTCCCGTATGGGAATCTGGAGGATAGGCAAGGGGAAGAGGGTTTGTCCCAATTCGGAAGCCCCATCCCCTTTGCAATTTCCCGGATTTCATTTTTTGTAATTCCGGCATCCTTTAGTGGAGAAATAATCAAATGCTCCTTTGCGGCCTTCATTCCGGGCCTGTAATCTCCCACGTCATCTGCATTTAACCCGTCCAGAATGTAGCCAATTCCCCTCTCCTTAGCCACCACTTGCAATTTATCATACAATTCCGTTTTGCAAAAATAGCACCTGTTGATGGGGTTGCTTGCATAATTCTCATCCTCCATTTCCTGGGTGAATATGATCTCGTGGTTTGCCCCCATTTCCGCGGCTAGAGATTTGGTTTCCTCCAATTCGCTTTCCGCCAAGGAGGGAGAGGAAGCGGTTATGGCCAGCGCATTCCTTCCCAAAACTTCCGTCGCCACTTTAAGCACGAGCGTGCTATCCACTCCGCCGGAGAAGGCGACGATTACTTTTCCCATTTTTTTTATTTCAGAGCGCATCTGAATTAACTTTTCATTCGTTTCCATCCCTTTCCCCCGAAGAATGACGCGGGGAGGTTTCTAAAAGGTTGCGAAAATGGTGGAATCGTGCCATTCAATTTTATTATTAAGCAAACGTTATTAT
The DNA here is from genome assembly GCA_038046605.1 of Microcaldota archaeon. Classification (GTDB taxonomy): domain Archaea; phylum Micrarchaeota; class Micrarchaeia; order Norongarragalinales; family SBBD01; genus JACRGC01. The sequence continues at coordinate 14,631 of JBBSVW010000003.1, forward strand.
TTCCTCTGCGGGGGAATATATCCATGACGTCTACGGGAGCTCCCAGGGTAGAAGTGGAGAAAAGAATTGGCGAAATCCTAACGCGTGATCCCACTACACCGACTGCCGATCCAGCACTATCCTCGTGGTATAAAAGAGCGCTGCTCAGCCGCGGAGAAAATGGCAAAAGCTTTTACGGATACGGCTCTTGGGGAATGTATCGCTGGGAAGTATTCAGAAGCCATCCTGGCAGATCCCAACTTGCCCACATGGATGAAACGGGACTCCTTCATCGCATAAATCAATTGGCATCCAAACTACCCCCCGGGAGCTTTAGGGGCCCAAATAAAAACACCGAACTCGATCCAAAACTTGCCGAGCTTTTGGACAAACCGGAAGGAGTTGACAAGTTGCTTGCCCAGTTAAGGCATGGCATCATTACCGAGGACCACGTTCAGGTGGTGCTTCTTAGGCACTTCTATAATCTAAGTCATGCTGCAATAAATACCTTGATTCCTCCAGTTGATGCAGAAAAGCGAACATCCGCGGGTGTATTGCAAAAATACGCCACTAAAGCACTAAGGAAAACCGGCGTCATTTAATTGCTATTTACCCAATAAAGCGTAATTTCCCCCTATTTAAGAGCTAAAGTTAAGCGGAAGGTATATATACTCCTTGTGGGAGAATTTATATTACTAACTGATGATTCCGGCTAAACTTAACGTTACTCGGATGCATCCATCTTTTGGGGATATGATTGAAGTTCAAAACGCTGAATGCAACTGCGAATGGCAATCTGCTCCTCACTTCAAAGGAGGCAAAACCGGTTGGCAGGAAAATGCAGCTTTTCCTTAATGGGAAGTTTGTTGGTGATATTTTCGATACAATAGGCCGGGTTGATAGGCCCTTTTACCTGGCAAAACCCAAGGGCGATCCAAAATTGCTTGTTGGGAAGGAACTTGAAGGAAAATAAATGGAGCGAATTGGTTTATTTTTCGGAATGGAATCAGAAGAAAGGTTTGCAAATAAAAATTTGGTTATTTTAGCAATTCAGCAAAAAAATCATAAACAAATGGAATCGCTTTTCAAAAGGAAAACCTTTCCTGAACTTAGGTGAAACAACATGGAATGTCCCGAATGCCACAGCACAAAGATGCGCAAAGACCCCGGTAGGGGGGAACTCATGTGCGCCCAATGCGGTCTAGTTATAGAAGAATCGCTCATGCATGAAGGCCCCGAATGGAGGGCTTTTGATGCCGAGCAGCGTGCCAGCAGGGCCCGTACCGGAGCTCCCTTGAAGTATATGTCCCCAAACAAGGGCTTGGTTACAGAAATCGACCAATATAACCGCGACATTAGGGGAGGCAAGATTTTGCCATCCCAGCAAGCTCAACTCTACCGCATGCGCAAATGGCACAAGCGCGCGTCCATTAGCAACTCAATTGAACGCAACCTAGCGATTGCACTAACGGAAATGAACCGTGTGGCTGCCCATCTTGGATTGGAAGAATCCATTAGGGAAAGCTCCGCCCTTCTTTACCGCAAGTGCGTTGAAAAGGGCTTGATCCGCGGCAGGCAAATCGAATCAGTCGTATCGGCTGTGATTTACGCCATTTGCAGGCAATACGGAATCCCAAGGACTCTTGATGAGATCGCAGTGATCGCTGAAATCCCCAAAAAGGAAATCGGAAGGACTTACCGCTTAATCACCCAGGAACTAGAGCTCAAGGTGCCTCTTACGAACCCCCGCTTTTACATTAGCAGGTTCGTTACAGCACTTCGTTTGTCTGGTGAAACCCAGCAAAAGGCCAATGAGATATTGAATCAGGCACTCAAGAAAGGCCTGATCTCCGGAAGGGGCCCGATGGGTGTTGCGGCAGCTGCGGTTTACATCGCATCCGTATCCACCGGCGAGCGAAGGACCCAAAAGGAGGTCGCGGATGTTGCTGGAGTTACCGAGGTTACGATCCGGAACCGATACCGCGAGCTCAAGAAGGCGCTTGGACTGGATATTGCGATCTAGAGGGGGAGCGAACAATCCGCTCAAGGGGGATCCTTCCCCCGACGCGGATGGATATTGCGATCTAGATCCTTTCTTTTTTATTTTTTATTTTTCTTTCCCTTTTCTGATTCTATTCTTTCTTCTTTTCAAGGTATTTTCTCAAAAGGGCTATTTCCTCATCGATATGGTGCGCTCCTACCGAATCCCTTCCGCTTTTAGAAAGCATTTTTTGCCTTCCAAGTGTTGAGGCTGCATGATAAATCATCCCGTCAAACCCCGTTTTTTTGAGATGTTCAAGTGCAATTAATTCCAATCTTGAGGCTAGTCTCCTTCTGGCGAGGTATCTTGTGGTTTCAAGTCCTAATCTTTCATATGGGTGGAATGATATGCCTAGCAAGTTGCTATATGGTGTCTTTTCAAAATTAATGAACCCCGCAGTTCGCTTCTTCTCGAATGGCAAAAACATTGCCCACGCTGCTTTGTCCCCAATGAACATTGCCTCAGGCTCCTTTTGACTATCCTTTAATGCAATTACACGAAAAACATGGCGAGTGCGCTCTTCGGTATGTTCCAATAGGAATCCGGAATTTTTTACTGTCATGCAATTTTTTCAATGCCGGATATTTATATCCCTTTAGCCCTTATTCTGGTTGATAAAAAATGATGCTCGAAACCGAAATCAAGCTCAGGGTGAAGGATCCCAAGAAGATTCGCGAAAAGCTAAGGGCAGCTGGCGCCCTCCACACCAAAACAGCCAAGCAGGTGGATGGCATCTTCGATTATCCGGATGGCAGGATGAAAAAGAAGGGGGAGGTCATGCGCCTTCGCGTTCTGATCCCGATCTGGCCGGATGGGGAGCGGATTGCAATTGTAACACGCAAGGGCAAAAAAAGAGGTAAAGGCGCTGTAAAGGTCCGCACCGAAAATGAATTTGAAACTGATGATTTGAAGGGCGCACTTGAAGAGCTAAAAGAGCAAGGACTCGAAAAAAAGCTCGAATACATGAAGCAAACCGAATTCTGGACTCTGGGCAAAATCAAGGTCACCCTCGACCATTTCCCGCATTTTCCGGAGCTTGGCTATTTCCTGGAGCTTGAAGCTAGTTTGAAGGAAATCGAAAAGGGAATGAAGCTCCTCTCCCTTAGCAAAAAGGATGCGGTCAAGGAGACGTATCCGGAGATGATGTGGAAAATCCTAAATAAGAAAAAATAGTTAAAATCTATTTGCATGAAAAGGAGCAAGTATATTCCGTTGCGCCCTCCATAGTTTGGCTTACCGAGAAAGTGCAACGATAATTATCTAGTACTTGGGGATTGGCTGTCAAATATTCAGAACAAGCCATCAGGTCATTTGCGCCAGCGCTCTGACATATCTCAAATCTGCTGAAACATTCAACCCCTGCGGCAGCCTCGCAAACAGCCTTGCAGCCAACCCCAAGCGGCACGCTTTCTAGCCTTTCGCCTATGAAGGCAGGCTCATTTGGAATGGGTTTGGTTTTGAAAATGTAAAATGCGGCGACTAGCAGAACGATGCCTGCAATAATAATTATGAGTGCCGTATTTTTGTCTAAAGCCCGCATTTCTTCTTCACCTTCTCCCACAGGTTCTCATCATAAACTCGGATGAACTTCCCCGGGATCTTGCTCTTGTAAATCTCAATTGATTTCACATCCTCATCAATCTGGCCATCCACGGAAATCATGATTTGGCGGTCAAGCGGTTCCACATAGAAGTGAGTTTCAGCCGGGAAAACAATTGGATGATTAAGTGGGGAAAGTGGGCAAATGGGAGTAAGTGTGATGCTCTCAATTGTGGGGTAAATAATGGGCCCCCCTGCGGATAGCGAATAGGCAGTTGATCCGGTGGGAGTGGAAAAGAGCACCCCGTTTGCCGAGAACATGTCCTTTAACATATCCGATGTGACTTTCAATGTCACCAATCTGGAAACATTTTTTGCATGAACCGCTATTTCGTTCATGGCATCCGCAATCTTTCCATCGTAATTAACTGTTAATTTCATCCTCTCCTCGATTTTGAATTTCCCCTCCAAAAAGAGCTTAAGGCCCTCCTGGAATGTGTTTTCCTCGAGATTTGCAAGAAATCCCACCATTCCTGTGTTAATTTCAAGCTTTGGAATTCCCGGGTAGGTCAATTCCGCATTAAGGTAAGTGCCATCCCCCCCAACAAGAAGGATTGCTTCTGCTTTTTTGCGGAATTCCTTCTCCTCCAAATGATCCTTAAGCCCCAAATACCTGGCGCTTGCCTTATCGAAAAAAAGCTCGAAACCATGCTCCTCCTTTTGCCCCTCCAAATATGCAATCGCTTCCTTGGCAACACGCGCCGCGTGCTCGGTCCGCTTTGTCACAAATCCAATTTTCTTGAATTTCATATTGATAACCCCAAAAGATGATTTTACCAAATCGCCACTAAATTTTTATTCCTCCCGATTTTCCATGCGCCAATCCTTCCTTTCGTGCCAGCCAATTCTTTTTACGCTTCTTCAAAACCCTTCCCGTTTAGTAAGGCGCCGATATTTTTCACAAGTTCCGAAATTTTTATCCGTTTTTGGGCCGCCGTATCCCTCTCCCGGACTGTTACCGTCCCATCCTTCATTGTATCATAATCAATCGTGACGCAAAATGGCGTTCCCACCTCATCTTGCCTTGCATACCTCCTCCCAATGCTTCCGGATTCATCAATTTCAGCTGCGAATTTTGGCTTAAGCAGGGAAAATACCTCCCTTCCCTTTTCCGCAAGCCCGTCCTTTTTCATAAGCGGGAAAACAGCCACCTGCACGGGCGCGATTTTGGCGGAAAGATGAAGGATGTTCTTTTTCTCCTCAATTGTTGAAATGGCATTTTGGCTTGGAGAGGCGGTGGTAGTTGCATGTGATCCATCCTTGCCTAATTCGCCAATTGCCTTTTGGCCATTTGCATTTGCCACAATTGTGGTTTCCTTCCCTTCCTTGATTTCAACCTTTTCCTCAAATGCATCAAGCAGCACGGTTAGAATTGCCCGCTCCAGCCCAAATGAGGGCTCAATTACAAACGGCAGCACTTTGGTTTTGCTGGCCTCATCAAAATAGGCCAGATCCTTTTTGCTCTCCGACATATGCCGCTTCAAATCGTAGTCCCCCCTGTTTGCAATACCGGAAAGTTCCTTCCATCCCCAGGGGTAATTGTACTCAATATCCCACGTTTCCGATGAATAATGCGAAAGCTCGGCCTTAACGTGCTCCCTTAATCTAAGATTTTCCTTCCTAATTCCTAGCGATAGGAACCATTTGTACGCCTGCAAAATCAGGTACGCGTGCCATTTGTTCCCGATCACCTTCTTATCCACAAGCTCCTTAATTGTGAATTTCCTCCCCGCCGTTTGCTTTTCATCCTGCATAGTTGCCCTCAAAACCGAAAACTCAAGCGACAAATCCTCCAATCCAAGATATTGGCATTCATCCATCTTTTTGGGGTTTATGAAATACTCGATTTCCATCTGTGAAAATTCCCTGCACCTAAAAACGAAATTACGGGGCGAAATCTCGTTGCGGAAAGCCTTCCCTATCTGGGCAATCCCAAATGGCAATTGCTTTCTTGATGTGAACTGCACCGACCGGAAATTTGTGAATATCATCTGCGCGGTTTCCGGCCTCAAATATGCCGCAGCGCTTTCCTCCTCGCTTGCGCCAACGTGCGTTTTGAACATCAAATTGAATGGCTTGGCAACCTCCAAATCGCCCTTGCACTTCTCGCACTTAAGTTTGTGCTGCGAAAGCAATGAATTGATTGCCTCTAGGGACATGCCATCCACCGAAAGCTTCAATTCATCCTCAATTAGCTGGTCCGCCCGGAACCTGCTGTGGCATTTTCCGCATTCAATCAATGGATCCGTAAATTCCTTTAAATGGCCTGATGCATTCCAAACCTGCGGGGAGGAAATGATTGCGCCATCCATCCCAACAATATCTTCCCTGCTTAGGACAAAAAAATCCCACCAACTGCCTTCAATTTTTCGCTTTAATGCAGTTCCATAGTGCCCAAAATCAAAAAATCCCGCAAACGTGCCATAGATCTCCCCGCTTGGAAAGATGAAACCCCGCCTCGCCAGTAGGGATACGACTTTTTCCATCCGGCTATCCTTATGCATAAAATCGGCTATCTCATTTGCGTTTTTGATGTTTTAAATAGTATCTTCATGCAAGGAGCTTCCTTGCCTCGCCCACCAGGTACAAAGAGCCGGTAATCAGGACCATCCCATCCCTGCCAGCGTCCCTGCTTGCGTAGGCAATAGCGGCCAGTAAATCCGGTTCGATTTTTATATTTCCACCCGTTGCCCTGTTTTCTTTCCCACCGGGGTTTTTACCCAGGCTTTTTGCCAATTCTTCCGGCTTTGCCGATCTATCATTTTTCGTCCTTGTGAACACAATCCCGTCTGCAAGCGGCGAAATCAATTTGATCATTTTCCCATATTCCTTATCCGCCATTATTCCAATCACCAAAACCAATTTCCCCCTTCTTTTAAGGAAAATCCCCTCAAGCGCATTTTTCAATTTCGCCATCCCATCCAAATTGTGCGCCCCATCCAGCAATATTTTGGGCTTTCCCGGCATGATTTCAAGCCTGCCTGGCCATTTTGTATTTTTAAGCCCGCCAATTATTGCGGAATTGGGTATTTCCCAGCCCCTTTTACGCAAAGCAAGCGCGCTGGCAACCGCAAGCGCCGCATTTTCCAGCTGATGCATTCCTACGAGGGGCGTTTTCAACCTTTTTAGTGAAAATGCCCCTTCCCGATAATCGAATATTCCGCCTTTTTCAAAAACGCTCCCGTTACTGATTTCAAAATCACTTCCCTGCAAATGAAGCCTTGCGCCCATTTCCTTGCATCTCCTTTCAATCACCGAAATTGCCCTCTTCTTTCCCCCTGCGCAAACAACATCTGATCCCCGCTTGATTATTCCCGCCTTTTCGGATGCGATTTTTCCAATCGAATTCCCCAAATTTTCCATATGGT
>JBBSVW010000004.1:0-23496 GCA_038046605.1 Microcaldota archaeon
CCACAATGTCAGGACGCTGGCAAAAAGCGTTTTGAATCAGTTATGGGACGCTCTCATTCAAGTGGTTGGATAAATAGGGGGTCCGTCATTTATTGGGGCGTTTTTACAAATCAGTCATCGCCATCCCCATCGTCCCCATCATCGTCATCTCCGTCATCCTCATCGCCGCTGGTATCAATCTTCTCATAATCCTCCTTGTCAACGGGCCCTGGCTTTCCCCCACTTTCCCCTTTTGCGCGCATGAAGATGATCCCTAGCACAATAAGGATGACGCCCAAAACCACCTGCCCAAAAAGCGCAAGAATGATTCCTATTAGTATGAGCAAATCATCAATAGCACGTTCGGGTTTTTAAGCACTTTTTAATGGGAGATCACGGTAATCTATCCTTAATTCAACCGACGAAGGAAGAATTGAGGTGATTCACCGTGAATCCGCCCACCTGTTTCACGGAATCCATGTTTAAAGCATTTTCGCAAGCCGTGGAGGCTTGCCTGAAGAGGCTTGTTCCCAACAAGCCTCGCGGTCCGCACCACGACCGCTTTGCCTTGTTCTGGATTCTGCTGCTGCGCTATATGCTCTGCTTTTCTTCCGAAAAGCATTTGCTCCGAATCCTGAAGGAAATGCCTTGGTTTGCCCGAAGCCTAGGCTTAACGCGCGTCCCTGCGCAAAGCGTTTTGACCGATTTTCGCTCGAAAATCGGGAGCAACGGCTTCCAGAAAATATTCAAATCGCTCGTTTCTCATTTCGTGGAAAGCGGCGGCATAGTTGCCGCCGATTCCTCGTTCTTCAAAGCGTTTGCGAACAAGTACAGGAAGCGCAAGAGCGACAAGGACGCGGCTTGGTACAAACGGAAAAGCAAAACTCTTTTCGGCTTCAAGCTGCACTTGTTGATAGATGCGGAATCCGAGATTCCGCTCGCGTTTTGCGTAACGCCCGCAAATGTCCACGATTCTCAAATCTTCCGCAAGCTGATTGCAAGAGTCAAGGCGGAAATCGCCTTGGCGGATACGGCGTATGATTCGAAGGAAAATCGCGATGCAGCACTCTCAAGTGGAACACTCCCGATTTTCCCGCATAATAAGCGCCGCAGCAAGCGGCGCAGGAAGCTCAACCCGCTCGAGCAGATTGTTTACAATCTGCGCGTTTCGATTGAGCGGACGTTCTCGCGTTTGAAGTTCCAGCATGCATTGGATGCGCTGAAAATGCGCGGCTTGGAAAAAGCCTCAATCCATGCTGCGCTGAGCGTTATTGCGCTACTCGTAAAGAAGGTGATAAAATGAGTTCAAAACCCGAACGCCCTAGTTCTATTAGAGCCTTTTCCCCCTAAATCTTCCCCCTCTTTTGCAGCACGTAATTCTGGGTGACCTTGCAAACCTCATCAATGCCGCGGATTCCCTTTGCAGAAAGGTCCATCAGGATTTTCTTGCGTACCTCTATCTCATCGTAAATGTCCTTTTTGGTCAGGCCCGTAAAGGTTGCAAGCGTTTGGATGAAATTGGATGGAAGGCCCGTTGGAAGAAGCTTATCCTTTGCGGCATCCCATGTGAAGAGGATTTGAAGCTTTGGCGATTCGCCCGCTTCCTGGTTGACCTCCGCAATTTCCGTAATTCTCCTGATCACTCCCTTGCGCCGATCATGCAAGCGATGCTGCATTATGATGAAATTAAGCGCCCCTACCATGATGGGGGGGACCGAAATTGGGGGGCTTTGGATCCGGACCAGCGTTTCATATGCGGAATTCGCATGCACGGTTCCAATGCAGTTTGAAACCAGCATCCCATTTGCTATGTAGGTGTGGTTATCCTCAACAGTAAGGTCGTAAATATAATCGTCAATTGCAACCATCCCGACGCTCTCAACTTCCTCCCACCTGATTTTTGCATCCGCAAGGTATTTCATCTGCTTTGAAATTTTGTTTTCAATAGCTTGGCAAATACGGCTTAGCATCCTCCTTGAAATCTGCCTGGCGCCGGTTTCATATGCCTCAACAATGCCCCTTGTTTTTACGCCAAGCCTTTTTGCAAGCTCTGTTTGGGTAAGGCCAGATTCCAGCCTTGCATCCCTTGCCAGCCTTGAAATGTTCGGTATCAAATCGTACGATGGCCCCGATTTTTCAATCACCAAATCCAAATTCTGCGCTTTTTTGCCATGCCCAAAGCCAATATGCGTCTTGAATTTTTCCAGATTCTCCTTCCCGTAGATGTTAATTACAAAATAAGGCCCCAAGTTGCCCTTTCCATCCTTCTTTGCTGCGTACGTGCTTGAGCTTATCCCAAAACGAAGGAGAAGGAGGGGGGCAATTTTTGCAAATGTGGGGTTTGCACTTGAGAGGCAAACACCAGAACTATGCAAATTCGCCCAGCCATCGCAATCATACATCCCCCCAAGGAACAAGGCAATTTCAGTGTTGCCTGATGTCAGCAGTTTGTTGTTTAGCTCGAAAATCTTTGTCTTGTTCCCAAATGGCACGCCATAATCCTGATGGAATTTTGCCGTGAGTGCCCTATCCCAAACAGCTGCGCGATAATAGTTCCCATAGTCCAGGCGGGTTACCTTATGGGCGCTGATTTGGGAGATTTCCCCTGCAAATGCATCTACAAGGGGTTTATTTGCGTTCACAAACTGGATAGCATTGGCATTGATGTGCCCATCGCCATAAATCAGCCCCGCAAGATAGGGTGAGGGCATTTTCCCTCCGTCATTTGCAACATTTAGTTCCGCAGGAAAGCCCAGGTAATCTCCTTTCTTGACCTCGCCGGCAGCAATTTCACTAATCCCCTCGTAAATTTTATACACCGGATGGTCGTTGGTGAAAGTTATTTCCTTCCCGGATTTGAAGGCGATTTTCACCATTTTCCTTTTGGTTTTTTTCCTCCAAACTCTCCTTACCTGTTTATCCTCCATTTCCAATGTTTTCTTATTCAGGCTAACCGCGAAAAGTGGCTCCTTAATTTCTGCATATTCGAACCCATCCTCCCTGCGGATGGCGCCCTTGTTGAAATGCCTAAGCGCAATATCGCTTATTCTCTCAATCATGCCATCGGACAATTGAATTAGTGAATTCCCATTCAAGGCCCCCCGATGGCCGGTATTCATTGCCGTGAAAAGCGTAAAGCCCTCCTCCCCCCGGATTTCACCGACAATTATCCTATCCGGCCTCATCCTAAGCGAATTTTTAACCAGTGTATCCATGCTAATTTCCCCCGTCCCCTCGGCGGAAGCTGGCCTGACCTCCATCCGGACCCAATGTTCAAGTGGAAGGGCGAGTTCCGCGGTGTCTTCAATAGAAATAATCCTCTCATCTTTTGGTATGAACGTAGAGAGCACGTTTAGCGTGGATGTTTTTCCAGAAGCCGTCCCTCCGGATACCAGCACGTTTGCCGGGAACGCCCCAAAACCATCGCTTATGGTCCAAAGGAAGGCGGCGACATCAAAATCCATCGTTCCGTATTTGATAAGGTCGATTACCGTGAAGGGATCCTTCCTAAATTTCCTAAGCGTCAGGGTTGAGCCATCAATTGATGCCGGCGGGATCGTCGCATTCACCCTCGAGCCATCCGCAAGCCTTGCATCTAAGAGGGGCGATTGGATATCGATCCTCCTGCCAACCGTTCTTGCCATCTTGTCGATGAGGTTGATAATGTCCTTATCCTCGTAGTATACTATGTTGGTTTTCATCATCTCATACTTGCGGTGGAAAACAAATACTGGCTTTCCGGGCCCAACGATCATGATTTCCTCCAGCATGTCGTCATCAAGCAGGGGATCAATTATTCCAAAGCCCGTCATCTCCTTGACAACCGCCTCTGCATAGAACTGCTTGGCATGGATTGGGATCTTGAGTTCGGGAGTGTTGGCGATGATTTCGAGCACTTTTTGCAGGTATTTTGCGCGTTTTTCATCACGTGCGAGCTTGATTGTTTCAGATTCGGATATTACCCCTGTTGTGATTTCAAGAAGGGTGTTGATAAGCCCGCGCTCCTCGCCCTTAAGGTGGGGCGCAGGCACCTCATAAATGTAAAGCGGCTCGTTTGGCTCCTTGTAGATGCGCACATCGCCATAGCTTTCGACAAGCAGGATTTCAGATTTTTTCTCCTCGGATTGCTTTGGCGCATCCTCGCCTTGCGGAGATTGGGCCTTCTTTTGCGCTTTGGCGCGATCAAGTGCATCTTGGAGGTTCATGTTTTTTTCAAAAAAATGAGCGCAGGGAAGTTCAAAAACCCATATGCAAGCATATTTATTAAAAAAAACTTTCGAAGGGGATGGGCGTAAGGAAATGCCCCTGAAACTGCCTGCAATGCGCCTTTTTCCCCTTTTTTTGGGCAAAATCCCAGCTTGAAAGCCAATTTCGCTATTGCGTTCGCCTATTATTGCGCAGAATCCCAATCCCCAGGCCAAACCGCATTTTTTACTTCCTTTTTTATCCCGATTTCCAATTTCAAATAGAAAGCTTAAAAAACAACATTTGATTTTGTTTGCATATGGGCATCGAATCTGACGTGCAGCTTGCAGCCGGCATACTGGTGGTGTTCGACATACTTTTCTTCTATGTGCTAAAACGGCTCTCAAAAGTGTACAACAAGCTCCACGGAAGGCTCGAGCGCAAGGCGGGCGATGTTGCCGTGTACCTTTCACACGTGAATGAGGATAGGGCGCACCTTGAAAAGGCAATGGCAAACAAGATAGAGCGGCAATGGGCGGAAACACACTTTTCGGCGGCGTTTTTGGATATGAAATCCGGCAGGGCCGAAAAAGCCCGGGCAAAACTTGTCATGTCTTTGAAATGAGGGATCTATATATGATGGCAATAATTGGCGGCGTTAATGACTTTACACTCCTTCTATTCGTTTTGGTATTTGCGGCCTTCATATGGATGCTAAAGCTTGCCTCCGATCTCAAGGCGGCGATACTCCAGCGCAGCAAATCGCTCGATTCGAAGGTCACGAATCTTGAGAGCAAGGCCGTTTCGATTCGGCGAGAGGTTGTGGAGCTGCACAAGGCCGTTTCCCAAAAGCTTGACCGGGAGGAGTTCGAAAAGCGCATAGATGGGCTTGTTGCCCTGGTTGGCAAGAAGAAGGAGGCGGAAAGGAAAAAGGACGTTAGGTGAATTTTTCCCCAAAGCGCCGGGCAGGCGGATCCCCCTGTATTTTCCAACCCACCTTGCGGATTATGTTTTTTTATCGCACAAATTTTATCCTTATCTGCGTCCCCAAATTTTCGCCTCCCTAGTTTTTCCTTTCCCCGGCCTTAACCAATATATTTAAACCACCAAACCGTAATCGCTTCGAAGAAAGTATGCACCTAAAGGGCCAATTTGCAATCGAGATGTTCTTTGCATTCACTTTTGCCATCCTTTTGATTTTTTGGCTCGTGAACTACCTTGAGGTGTTTTCGAACGTGTCCGAAAAGGCGCCCCTTGTGCAAACCCAGCGGCTAATTGCTAGGGATATCGTGCGCATTGCAAACGATGTATGCGTGTATGGGGGGAATGCCTCGATTTCAAGCCTCAAATCGCAAATTGATGCCCCCTGCCTGATACAGCGCCAGCAGAACTGGTATTACAATATTTCCGTGGATTCCGACCAAAAAACCCTGCTCATTTTCAGCGATGTAACAAATATCACGGTTAAATACAAGGCAGCGTGCATCCTTGACATCAATGCGAATTTGACAAGCTGCTCTGCGTTCAGCAAGCTTTGCATATTCAAATTCGAGTCAGGAGGCGAGCAAAAAGTGAAAATCCAGTCCGGTGCATGCCCATGAGGGCGCAATTATTCTCAATGGATTTTGTCATAGCAATGGCGATATTGACAATAGCCATAGGCGTAACACTGCAAACCGTTGACAATTTCCAAAAAAGGGTGCAATTCATTGAAGGGGCCCAAACTAACAATGCGGAAATGATTGCGCAGGCGTATGTTTCCAACTCAACCGGGCCGCCATGGTCCATACCCGGCTTTGCCAACGCAACGCCCTACTGCTACCAATTCTCAAACACTACTGGCAATTGCGATTTAGGCGGCGGCTTCAAATGCCCCAAAAACACTTTCACGGCAACGCGCCTTCTTAGGTGCACGAACACAGCGCTGCCTGCCGGCTATTATGCCTGCTCCATCCAGATCAGGGCGTGCGAATGAAAATTGATGCGATTATGTTTAATGAAATGCGAAAAAATTATTAAGGAAAAATACGCTAAATTGAAAAAATGAAGGAATTTGAAATTGATAAAATATAAAAAAGCGGCCCTAAACATGAATAATCATCAAAATCAAAAAGCGACTGAAATTGAAGCCCCCTCTAGCCAAAGGGCCTTCATCTTTACCATCGATGCCATGTTTTCACTTGGAGCAATTGCCCTCCTTGCGATGGTCTACATGATCCTTTCGAATTCCCATTTCGAAGCCCAGCGCTATTCCTCCCTTGAAAATCAGGGGAGGGATTATTTGAGCTTATATTATAGGCAAAATATTGCAATCTACCCGAATAATTTTTCAGTCCTAACTGGTAGCCACAGGGCGTATAATCTTGGTTATATGAGAATGACCTTTGACCACGGGCCCCTCAATTCCATTCGGCACTATTTGGTTAATATTAGCGGTAGTTGGTATGTGGAAAATGGCAGGGTTTATGTCACATATGATGATCCTGCCATCATAAAAAATGCTATAGCGCCATCCTTCAATTATTCCGATATGTATGCTGAAGTAAGTGCAATGTTCACTGCGAGTGGCGGCTCGGGGCCTCGCATGGGAATTGGCATAAGGTCCGGTTATGATGGAAAAAGATATGTGTGCATTATGGATGGTAGTAGCCAATTGGTATTGTGGGCGGCTAATAGCTGGTCGCAGGATTTAAGCTATTCTCAACCAGGTTACTTGAAAAGCGAATACATCGACCTTCTACAAAATAATGACTGGTATAAGATGTGGATATTGGCCAATCGGACGCAGATAAGTTGTGGAATCAGAAGCATCAAATGGGGGTTCCCGGAGCAAATTAATTTTGTCGATAATCAATATTCCTGGGGTTTTCCTACGCTTTATGCTGTGGAAAACGGTTATGGCAATGATGTATATTTTGATAACTTTTCCGTATATACTTTATCCGTTCCTGGTAATAACACTCTGCTTCGCAGCGTCCTTTATCATTACAATTACCCCTGCGATAATCCGATAAATGATGCGCCTTATGGGATCCTAAAAACAGATAGTTGCCTGAAATTTCAGGAGAATCTAACGCAAATTAGAAAAGAGGTTTGGATCTCATGAAAAAGGCGTTTTTCTCATTTGTAACAATAACGCTCGTTGCGCTAGTCCTCTTCATGGCGGTATCATATTTATACGCCTTCAGGGACCTGGGCCATATCGCCCAAAAGGATCTGGAGGTTAGGCGCGTGGCCGAAAGGATGGATGACATGAGGCTGGCACTTAACCGTACGCTGATCGATGCCATGATTGATTCGGGATATTACTCATACGGCTGCATTTCTGGCAGCAATGCTGTGGGATCTGGTTTTTGCACAAATTTCACCAATTATGCGACTTGGTATGCTGCAAACCTGTCTGCTGCCGCAATAGATGAGGTTTATGTCAATGTTACCCTGCTAAATTCCGGCTGCCTGGACGATATTCGAAGCGCCGGGCAAAGGTCCCATGGCAACACTTTTGTTAACGTAACGAAAAATATCACCATGTCCTACCAAATAATCACTTCCCTTCCGGCATCCAATTGGAAGGAAACACTCTATTACAATTTCTCCATTAATTTATCTAGATCCGACCTCATAACCGGCGGCTCGCCTAGATTTGTCATGTCCTACGATGGCATCACTTTGAACCGCTCTGTTCGCAACGAAACCATATATGTAAATTGCTGATTTAGGGTTAATCGCCATTCCCTGCCGCATTCCAACCTACTCCCCCTTCGAAACCCTTAAATAAACGCCCTGGGTAACCACTATGGGGGGAAAAAGATGCGCCAGGTTGCGGTGCTTATTGGGGTATTGTTTGTCGCATTGATATTCAATTCCATCCTTCCAAAGGGCAATGGCGCCGATCTGGATAGGGCAACGGTTGAAAAGTTCATCATCGAGGATGCAAGGACAACCTACGGCGAATTCGGATCCTATAAAATTGTAAAATTCGAAAAGCCGGATTCGAAATGGGCTGTTGAGCTTGATATTACGCTCAATTACAATGTCGCTCCGGGAACCCCTGCCTCATGCTCCAAAACCTTCCGGCGCTACTATGAGCTATTTCCCATAAAATACCGCGAGGAGCTCTACAAGTCAACGTGCTAATTTGAGCTGCTAGGCGCCGGATTTGTAGGTTTGCAATCCAATGGTTTGTCTAGCCTATTTTTGCCCAATTGCACTTTTAGTTGCATTTTATTAGAGGAACAATTTGCACCTTCCGCAAAACTCCGCTTTCTTCCTATCAACAAAAATGATGTTCGGGGAAAACGCCATCACGCATTTCTTGTTCCGGCAGTGCTCAATCCCCGCCATATGCCCAATTTCATGCATTGCCTCCTTGAGGATGCGCCCTGAGAATAGTTTTTCATCCGCATTCCGGCCATAGAAATGCTCGCTAAGCCTGAAATATGAAATGACCGCGTAATTCCCGCCCCGTTCCCCAAGTCCATAAACAAAATTCAGGGAATCCGCATACAGGTCGTATGGGAAAAGCGCAAGCACCATGAATTTGCCCTCCTGCGTTTTTTGGAATTTTTCATGCAGGAAGCCAATAATGCGCTCCGCATCCCATTTTTGCTTTTGCAAATTGAAGAATTCGTGAGGGATGCGTAGGATGGAATGATGGAGTGAGAGTTCCTTCTTGAAAATCGCATTCAGCTCCGTTTTCAAATGGCTTGATTGGGGAAAATGCGCCTCCAGCTCAACTAGGAGTATTTTCATGGAAAGCTTAGGCTCAAGTGGTTAATAAAATAATTGGAAAAAATCAGATCACGAGCATCAATATGCCTATTAGCGCCATGAATAGCCCAAATAGGATGAACCCGCCCTGCACTATTGCAATTACCATCGCCCAAATGCCTGCGCTTTGGAACCAAAAATACCAGCTTCCAGCTACGACAAGAAGTCCAATTAGGAGTGATATTATCCCCGGCTTACTAATTGCCATATCGATCGCCTAGTTTATGAAATCCTCCAAAAGTTCAACGGCCCTTTTAATGCTCTGCTCGATTTGCTTTTCACTCTTCGCCCCGGAGCATATGACCTTCCCGTTCTTGAACAAAAGAAGGGTTGTGCCAATCTCCTTTAGGCGCATGATGGCCCCCGGGAACTGCTCAGGCTCGTATTCGACGTTGTCGACTTCCATTGCAATATTGAAAAGGTCCAATTCGACCTCCAAATTGGCTGAAGCCACGATGTTTTCGACCTTAAAGCCCATGTTAATTTTATGATGCTTCTTCTTTGCCTTCTTCATTATTGTTTCGCCCCTTGCCTTTTACCGGCTTTATAAATTTAACGATTTCCCTTTATAAATAAGCGTCTTGGGGGCACCTTAGGTTCCCCCGCTACCCTTGGAAGCATCCCCCTCCTATTTTTGGCTGCGAATCAAAAAAGTCCCCGTCCTGTTGTTGCCCACTGCCCCCCTATTTAGCTCGCGAATCAATTGTTGCTAGCGCTAATACTTCTTTTGTTTTTTCCTCCGTTTCTACCCTCTAATTTGTCCCTAATCAGCCAGCCATCAGGAAAATGAGCCCGAAAACGAACACGAAGGTGAAAAACCAGCCAAAACGATACCAGTTCTCCCTAAGCAGTATTACGATGATCGAAAGCCCAATTACGGTATCAAGGCCCATGAGCCCCGGAATCCACTGCCTTAGGGGCATTAGCATGGTCCCATACGAAATCCCAAGATGCAAGTTGATAATGATGAGTGCAACTACGCCTATCATGAATACTGATACCCAATCTATGCCAAAATCAACGCCTACCGGTCCCATGCTCATGTTTTATGACACCCCCGCCCTAAGGGATAGGAAAAGAATTACGCTTGCGATGAAGGTTATGATTGAACCTGGCAAATACTTGACGAAAAATGCCGGCGCCAGCAATAGTATTCCATAAACAATCAACGGACGCGGCTGGGAAAAGAAGCCAACTATGGCAT
The DNA here is from genome assembly GCA_038046605.1 of Microcaldota archaeon. Classification (GTDB taxonomy): domain Archaea; phylum Micrarchaeota; class Micrarchaeia; order Norongarragalinales; family SBBD01; genus JACRGC01. The sequence continues at coordinate 10,139 of JBBSVW010000004.1, forward strand.
CCGAAGCCCCAAGCCCCGTCGAATAGCCAAAAACGGTTACGAATAACCATGCAATGAGCAAAATTGAGCCAATCCAAATCATCGGTTCCGGGTCGCCGTGCATAAGATCACATCAATGAAAGCACTACTATTTAGTAGTTACATGTATATATACTTTTTGGGCAATTCTGGCTCTATTTAAGTATAAAAAGTGCATCACGTGTTGCAGTGATAGGTGCAATCAGGTTTTGCTGCTAAATATGGGATATGGCAAGTTAGTCTATCTAATTCAAGTAAATAGGGGGGAGGCGGCAAGCGTCTTGGGGGAGAGGACTCCTCCGCTACCCTTGGAAGCAACCCCCTCCTAATTCGCAAATCTAACTAAGGGGGTAGAGGCAACCCGCGTAGGGGGATTATCCCCCTAGAGGGGTTGGGGGCTTAGCCCCCATGGGGTGTCGGAGAAACCTTTATATTGTTTGCAAGCAAAAAACAAATAAGCTAAGTTTACAAGAAGCTGCTAGCGGCGGGTCGGATTATTTTGGTTCATCAACCAATAGCATCAATATTATTACGGGGATGATTGCATGAAACGGTCGCATGGCAAATATGCCGGGAAGAGCAGGAACCTGAAAAGCAAGGGCAGGGTTGCAATCACATCCCAATTGCGCACATTCACACCCGGTGAAAAGGTCCGCATAGATATAAACCCAAGGTTCGCCTCGGGCCTTCCGCACCTTAGATTCAACAAGCGCGCTGGGCAAGTTGTTGGCATGCAAGGCCACGCGGTAGTGATTAAATTCAACGACATAAACAAGGAAAAAATCCTTGTCATTTCAGGCGCGCACCTTGTAAAAACCTAGCTCAAAATATTATTTGGTGATATTCATGAAAGTCATTGAGGAAAAGCCGATTTCTTACGCCCACGCACGCGATCTTCTTGCCAAGCGCAAAAAGGATTCCGAGCTTGGCTATGAGCAGCAAAACACCCTTGACCATCTTGAAAAGTTCGCAAAGCTAACGGAGGCGGAAAGCGAAAAGCTTGCAAAGGAATTGGCCGAACTCAACATCCTTTCCGATAAGCAGGTAATGGAGCTGGTAAACAACCTTCCCTCCAAGGAGGACCTTGTCAAGACCATCCTCTCAAAGGAAAAGCTCGAATTCAATGCCGAGCAAATCAAGGAAATCACCAAGATAGTGAAGAAATTCGCAAAATGAGCAAACTGCTTTTTATTCTTTGTTGAATTTTAGATATTATCGGCACGTTTAGGCTGGCTGCAATTTGTTTATTCGTTTTGCATAACCATGCATTCCCATAATTCATTTTTGATTCATGATTTTTTGGTTCGATAATTTGGCAGTTCAATAATTTCGTGGTTCAACATGTTTCGCAAGGAAGAGCACGCACTTGTTTTGGATTACCTGCCCCACGGGAAGGCGGGCGAGGGCAAGCAAGAGCCAACCGCGCAGGTCATGGGTGATGCCTACTTCACCCTTCTTGAAGTTGTGCTAAAACCCGGCATAGCAGTTGCCCCTTTCGAGCGCGTTTACATCGGAAGGGAAGTGCGCGACAAGGTCGAGCGCATCAAGCTTCGCCTGACCTACAAGGACCTAACCAATGTCGCCCAGCAGGAGGCGGAATTGGCAATTAGAAAAATCCTCCAAGCCCACGAGCAGGAATTCATCGGCTTCCTCAACCGTGCCGGCAGCATAAATATCCGCATCCATTCCCTTGAGCTTTTGCCGGGCCTGGGCAAGAAGAATCTTGAGGCGTTCCTATCGGAGCGCGAAAAAGTGCCCTTCAAGGGCTATGAGGACCTCAACGACCGCCTTCCGCACCTCCAGAAAATCGAGGAAATTATCCTGCACCGCGTCATACTGGAATTAAAGGCGGAGGAAAAATACTATTTGTTCGTGAAGATCCCCCCCCGCGATGAAGAGGAAGGGGAATTCCACCGCGAAGGAGGGCGGGGAGGTTTCCACCACTCCGGCGCAAGGGACTACCCAAGCGGCCGGGATGGCTACTACGGAAGGCGCGATTATAACGATCGGCGCTACTAGGCAAATTTTTTCGGATGCTGGCGATCTATTTTTGCCAACCCTAGTAATTCCAGTCCCAAGCCCCCTGCCCCTTATCAAACGCTTTTTCAATTCCATTCGTTTAAATTGGTTGCGTGCTTTACGCTTCTGCAAATGCGGGGCTAAACCAATATGACGCAGCTTAAGGCTAAAATTTTCGAGGTCGAACAGGGCCAAAATGAATGCGTGCTCAACAACCTTACTGCAGCCTCCCTTGGCCTATCCATATATGATCGCGTCCATCTGACCCTTCGGGGAAGGCAAATTGTTGCAATAGTTGATTTCTCCCACCACTTTATTGCGGAAGGTGAAATTGGCCTATTCGAGGAGGTCGCAAAATTGCTTGATGCAAAACAGGGCGAACTCATATCAATTGAATCCCTCCAGCGGCCGCTTTCCCTGGATTACATCAAGAAAAAACTCGACAACAAGATGCTCTCCCAAAAGGAGATCCATTCAATCATTTCCGACCTCATGGCTGAAAACCTCTCCTCAACCGAGCTTGCCGCATTCATAACCGCAATTTACATAAACGGCCTATCCATGGACGAAACCATTGCGCTTACAAATGCCATTGCGCAGTCCGGCGACATGCTTAAAGTCGACCACACAATTGTTGTTTCCGAGCACTCAATTGGCGGGGTTGCCGGCGATAGGGTTTCCATGATGCTTGTCCCCCTCATTGCCTCCCTAGGTATACGCATCCCCAAAACAGCTGCGCGCGCAATCTCTAGCGCTTCAGGCACGTCGGATTCCATGGAAGTGCTCTGCCCCGTTACCCTAACCGTTCCCCAAATCGAAGCCGTTGTGCAAAAAACAAACGGCTGCCTTGTTTGGGGCGGGGCCGTTAGGCTCGCATCCGCCGATGACAAGCTAATCCGCATAAGAAATCCCCTCCATCTCGATCCCAAATCCCTCCTGCTCTCTTCCATTCTGGCAAAGAAAAAAGCCGAAGGCGCGCAGTATGTGCTAATAGATATTCCCGTAGGCAGGGGCGCAAAAATCGAAAGGATCGATGAGGCCAAATCGCTTGCGCGGGATTTTGAATCCCTTGGCATGTCCCTTGGGATGACAATCAAATGCCTGATTTCCGATGGCTCTTCCCCAATCACATCCGGAATTGGCCCTGCGCTTGAGGCCCGCGAAGTGCTTGCCACATTTGAAACAAACGAGCACAACATGCTCTACGAAAAGGCATGCCAGATGCTGGGGATTGTTTTGCACATGGTCCGCGGCATCACCTACCAGGAAGGCTACAACATCGCCGTTGCGCAGATGCAAAGCGGAAAAGCGCTCCAAAAGTTCCGTGAGATAATTGGCGCGCAGGGCGGCAATCCCAACATCAAATCCTCCGAAATTGAGATAGGCAAGCTTCGCGCCAAAATTTTCTCCGATGAGCGCGGAAAGATCTCCCACATGGATAACAAGGCAATTTCCCGGATCTGCAGGATGCTTGGAGCGCCCTCGGACAAGAAGGCGGGCATGATCCTAAAGGTCCACAAGGGGCAATCCGTCGAAGTGGGCGATGAACTGGCGGAACTTGTTGCAACCTCGCAAACCAAGCTTGATTTTGTGCTTGCAAACGTCCCCAAAACGCGCATCTTTGAGCTTGAAAAAATAATAATTGATTTGGTGTAAAATAATCAAATATTTGCTTGAAGTTTTTTAAAAAATGATGGCAGGATCACGGATTTATTTATGATTGTTCTTTCGTTCAAATAATTCATTGATTTGGCAATTGCCGATAAGCTTTTTTATTCCAGTTTGTAATGTGGTAAAAATGCGTATAGCGTCGCCGCAGGAAGCGCAGGGCTTAATGGATAAGTACCAAATCCCCTATGCAAAAAGCTGCCGCGGCAAAACCTTCATCGAGCTCCAACGGGGCGCATTTGAGCTCAAAAAGCCCCTTGTATTAAAGCTCATGAGCAAGGATGCCATCCACAAAACCGATAAGGGGCTGGTTCGCCTAAACATCCATGACATGAAGGAGCTCCGGGAGCAATTTGAGGAGCTTAACACCCTTGCGCAAGGCCTTCGCATAGATGAATACCTCCTTCAAGAGCAGTGCGAGGGCGTTGAATTCATAATCGGAGGCAAGGACGATCCCAGCTTTGGGCGCGTCATGGTATTCGGGCTAGGTGGCATCTTTGTCGAGCTATTAAAGGAGCGGGCCCTTCGGGTGCTTCCCATCTCCTCGCAGGAAATAGAAAAAATGATCCTGGAAACCAAGGCCGGTGCCTTCATCAGGGGCTATAGGGGCAGAAGGGTTTCCAAGGACAAGCTTGCCGAATTAATCTATAAGGCATCCGAACTTATACAAAACGAGGACATACTGGAACTTGATTTCAACCCGGTGATTGCCCTTGGGGAGGAGATTTCGGTTGTCGATGCAAGGATTGTTTTTAGGGAATAATAAAAATGGATTAATGGAATAAAATTGATGGTTGGGTTAAGCGCTTGTTGGCATATCCCCGCTTCATTCCCTCTATCCGAAAAGTTATTTGCGGTAATTTTTATGGACGATTCGACAAGAATTGGCATGAAGGCGCTAACCGATCCCAAATGCGTTGCCGTAATTGGTGCCAGCGCAGACCCAAACAAGGTCGGTTTTGGCGTGCTAAAAAGCCTAATTGAAGGATGCGTATTCAAAAGCTACAACTGCAGCGCCTTTGCCGGCTCCGTCTATCCGGTCAATCCCAGGCAAAGTGAAATACTTGGAAGGAAATGCTACTCCCGCGTACAAGACGTTCCTGAGGCGGTTGATTTGGCGGTGATTGCCGTCCCATCCGCATCCGTAAAGCAGGTGATTTCCGATTGCGCCGAAAAGAAAGTGAAGGCGGCGGTCATAATTTCGGCAGGTTTTGCGGAAACCGGGCCGGAAGGAAGGATTTTGCAGGATGAAATAATTGCGCTTGCAAGGCAAAATGGGATCCGCATTCTTGGGCCAAACGTGCTTGGAATATTGCGCCCGCGCATTTCCCTCAACGCCTCCTTTGCCCTTTCCATGCCCGAAGCCGGAGGCATTGCATTCATCTCCCAAAGCGGCGCCCTAGCGGATTCCGTTGTTGACTGGGCGCTTGAGGCAAGGTATAGCTTTTCCCTCCTTGTCAGTTTGGGCAATTCTGCCGACCTTGATGTTTCCGATTTCCTTGAGTTCTGCCTCGAGGATCCAAATACCCGTGCAATCACGCTTTACCTCGAAGGCATACGCGATGGCAGGAAATTCCTCAAAGTTGCAAGCGCCGTCACAAAAATCAAGCCCATAATCCTCCTAAAGGGCGGGAAAAGCGCCAGAGGCGAAAAGGCAATTGCCTCCCATACTGGTTCGCTTGCCGGAAGCTACGCCGTCTATGAGGCGGCAATGAGGCAGGCGGGCGTATTCATGGCCGAATCCGTCGAGGATCTTTTTGATTTGGCAAAGGCCCTAAGTGAGCAGCCGCGTGTCAATGGGAAAAATGTAGCAATAGTGACAAACGGCGGGGGGGTTGGCGTCCTAACCGCGGATTATTGCGAAATGCATGGCCTTAATGTGGTGGAGTTTAACCCACAAACCATAAGCAAGCTCGAATCCTCCGGCAAAATGCATCCTGCCTATTCGCGCGCAAACCCCCTTGATCTGGTCGGTGATGCCCTTCCGGAGCGCTACGAGGCAGCACTTGATATTTTGTTGCAGGAAGATTCGATTGACGGAATCATTGTCGTGCAAACACTCCAGACCATGACACGCTCAAAAGAGGATGCACAGGTTGTGATTGCAGCCCACAAGAAATTCCCCAAAAAGCCAATTGTCTGCGTCTTCATGGGCGGAAAATACTCCGCTGAAGGCGTCACGGTCCTTCGCCAAAACGGCATCCCGGATTACAACGACCCGCTCAAGGCCGTGAAAGTGATGAAAGTGCTTTGCGGGGTTGTCTAATGACCAACCCAAGGGGGAGACCCCCTTAGTTTGGTCGGATGCCCAAACCCCCCGCTGCAGAAAAAAAGAATCCGGTTTATCCATAGCCCGCAAATCTCAATTTTACGCTCTCGCGCACCCACTTTTCATACTCCTTGCCCGCATGCTCAATTGGCAGGGCGATAATTGCCGGCATCTCGTATCCTGAAAGCTGCCGGATCTTTCTCTCCAAATCCAGGAAGGCGCCATCCGTTGTCTTGAATGAGATTTCCCATTCGCCATGGTTTTCCATTTTTCCCTCCCATGAGTAGAAGGAATCCACCTTATGGACATTCGCGCATGCCGCAAGACCCTCCTTAACCGCTTCTTTTGCGATTTTCTTCGCCTCCTTTAGCGTTTTGCAAGTCGCATGCACTGAAATTATTTTGGTTGCCATTTTGAAAACCTAACTTAATTGATGTTGTTGCAAGTGTTTATTCCATCCCTCCCCCTATTGATCTTTTCCCTTGATTTTATGCCTGCGCAATCCCCCCTTCCCTCAATTCCCCTCCGTTCACATCTTCCTAAGTATTGCAATCCTCTCCTCAAGCGGCGGATGGGTTGAAAACCAATTCCCAATTATCCTCTTGTTGATTGGGTTTGAAATGTATAGCGGCGCAACCGCTTCGCTTATTTCCTTATTGGGCGCCTTGTCATTCTTGATTTTTTCAAGCGCTGCCGCCAGTCCTTCAGGATATCGCGTAAGAAGCGCTCCGGATGCATCCGCCAAATACTCCCTTCTCCTTGAAATTGCAAGCTGCACAAGCTTTGCAAATATCGGTGCAAGAATTGCAAGCATAAGCCCGATGACAATTATTGCCCCGCCGCCTTTTCCCCTATCGCCCGATCCCCTAAAGCCCATCCGGATCATCATATGCGCAATTATTGCAATTGCCCCGACCATCACTGCTGCAAGCATCATCATGCGGATATCGAAATTCTTTATATGCGACATCTCATGCGCAATAACCCCCTCTAATTCTTGCCTATTTAGTTTTTTGAGCGTACCTGTGTTCACGCAAATTAAGGCATTCTTCGGGTCCCTTCCCGTTGCAAAGGCATTGATTGCCTCGTCTTCGATTACATATAATCTAGGCATTGGTATCCCCGCCGCAATGGAAAGCCCCTCAACCGTATTGTAAAGGAATAGGTAATCCTTCCTTTCAGCCGGTTTTGCATTCACAGTTGCCAAAACAATTTTATCGCTATAGTAATACGTTCCAACGGTCATTACTACTGCAATGATAATTGCAAATATTGAGATGAATTCGCCCAATCCGGTCATCAGCCCAAAAACGTAAGTTAGGGCGAATATCAAAAGCAGGAAAAATCCTATGTATAGGTAGCTCTTCATCTTGTTCTTGGATATCTGGTCGTAGAGTTCGCTCATATTTTATTTATAGGCAGCATAAGAGTTAAAAACATCCGTTTCCAGTAAACTGCGCGAATTGCCTTTTTTGCTCCCTTCGTCTAGCTCGGTCAAGGATTCCGGCCTTTCGACCCCATTTTTCTTTCTTGTAAGAAAGAAAACTAGGGATCCAAAAGAAAGAACTTCCGCAAGGAGGTTCGCTTTGAAGAAAGCCGAGAACGCGGGTTCAAATCCCGCAGGGAGCACTTGACACCCCATGGGGGCTAGGCCCCCACCACGTGCCACGCAGACTTGGTGTCTGCTGAGCCAAAAAATGGATTTTTCGGTCGCCGCCTCCCCCCTAATTTGTGCGCGAATCCATCACATCGTGTTGCCTTACCCCCTTTCTAATTAGCGCGCGCATTTGCCTTTTTTGCCAATTCTCTGATTTGGGCCAGGACGGATTGCAGGTTTTACTCATATTTGGCCTGCGCTTTTAGTTCTGATGCCTTGTTTTTCCCTCCCACTCAAAAAGCTTATAACCGCCCAAAGAATAGCTAGTAGTATGCGTTTTACCCTCATGATCGTGTTCCTGCTTATCCTGCTGATGCCTATTGTTAGGGGCACGCCAAATGTTGTCATTACCAGTTATGCGATATATGATAGCAACGGCATTCTTGCCTCAAACGGGTCCAAAATCGGCGGGGGGGAGGTTATAAATTCTTGCACGACATCGGATCCGTTCTCCCATGATGTGCATCAAAATATCTCTGCTGGGAATTGGTTTTGGGTGAATATAACCGTCCAAAACACCGGCACAGATGTAAACGACAATGAGAACAATGGCCGGATTTACCAAGACAATGTAATAGATCCCTTCGGCTTCTATTCGGGCCACAATTACCCCGATTCGCAAGGCAAAACCGACAATGCATCAATTGGCAATTTTTCAGAAATATATGTTGGAACCCTCACTCCAAACGAGATCAAAAATCTAACCGGCTCCATGAACATAACTGCCTACACATACATGGGATGGTATTGGCTTGAATTCAAGGCCTATTCCTCTTCAGGCGAGCATTGCCAGCGGTTCCGTTTGCCCGTCAATCAAACTACGCCATCAACCCCCCAATTCTATTTGAATATCACGAATGTGAATGTAACCGGCAGCGATATCATGGAAGACCGTCTTCCCCCAATTGGATTCACTTGCGGACCTGGTTTAAATAAGCCGTGCTGGGATTATTTCAATGAGTTTGGCCCACCATACAATTACAATTGGACCCTCTACCTGAACCTTACGGTGAAAAACCTTGGCGTCAATGTCCCCGATCCTTCATGGGCGAATGCATCCTCGATAATTTGCGGTGGCAACTGGGTTTGCGCAAACGTTTCCGTTAATCCCTGGCAGCAAGTTAGGAATGTATCCAATCCCATAAACAGCCAAAAGCAATACGATTGCAAATTACTTGCCCCAGTTGGCGCTACCCAAGCTGTCGAACCAAAAAATGTCAGCTGGTATGATTGCTACATCCGGCTTGAAAATTCCTCTTTCAATTTCAAGGCCTACAAGTATTTTCGGATAGGTCCGCTTGGCATCCTTCCAACGAGCAGTTACGTCCCGCCTTATGGCTGGGACCCGTTCATAACAAATCCATACCCGGCAAGCATTTATGCCCTCCCCGGGAACTATTTCAATATGAGCGTCCCAGTCATGGCATATGACTATGGGAACTACACATTTTGGGATAACCTGAACCTCACTTTTGATCTATACGATTCCAGTTACGGCCTTCTGAATGGCATGTCCGAATTAGTAATAAAAAACCCATTGGAAACCAGAAACTATACCACAGCCAGCCCCTGGTCGGTAAAATTGGTGAACCTTTCCATCTATGTCCCTCTAGGAACCACTCCTAGCAGGGGTGAAATAAGGCTTTTTTCCACGGATCAACTCACATATACGGCCCTCATGACCTCCGGCGATGAAAAGCTAGATAATGTCAACATCAACACATGCCCGGATGGCCATCATACTTTCTGGAACAATAAATCCTTCAATCCCAAATTCCAAAACATCTGCCTTTGGCCAAACGAGAGCATAGATTCGACCCGCCTTTTGTACCTGATAAATACCCCCGATTTGGTTTACACAGTTGCGCCGGGGGCAAAATACCTAATTCCATACGAGGTTAGAAACGGCCTTTCAAAGCAGGTGACCTATGGATTATCCTCCATTTTCCGTCCAAAACCGCTGCAAAACACTCCTGGAATTTCATTCGAATATTTCCCCCAAACAATAGTGGTAGGTGCGGCAACGTCCATTGACCCCGGCTCCAATTTTGGCAATATCATTGTGACCATACCATTCGATGTCAAGGCAGCAAACTACACCTACCTGATCAACGCCTCAATCCTTCCGCCGGATTTTGGCATCTGGGATACCGCAAAGCTTACCCTGGTCGTGTCGGCGCACGATGTGGAAGTGGTTGCGATCAAAAGGAAACCAGACAACATTGTCTATGACCCACAGCGAACCCCCAGGGTGGATTTAAGCGTCATCATCCGCAACACCCTCTCAATACCGGAAACCGTTACCCTAAACCTCACGGTTGGGGGCAAAACCTATGTCGGCTGCGGTGGAAGCCAAATAGGCCTTGGCCCGCAAAATACAACAGAAGTGATTTGCATCGATGGTGGCGATCCTTCGCATGCGGATTTAACGGGCCTAACCGGCAACAACATCGTTGTGGCCGCCGACCTTGCGCTCCTTTCCAATGTTGATACAAACTACGAAAACAACCATTTCGTTGACATTATTTCCGTGGTTTCTTCAGAACAAGTAACCGAAACCGTTCCCGAAATTCATCCGGCGCTTTTCCTAATACTTGTCATGTTATCGCTTTTTGCATTTAGACAACGCGGGCTAAAAATATGAATAAAAAAATAAATCTTGCATTCTTCCTTGCATTGATTTGCCTATCCCAAGCACTTTCTCCCGAGGATTTTTCCCAAAGGCTTGATAATTTCCAGCGCCTGCAAGCGGAATCCCTAACTTCCCAGGGAAAGCAAGTTCCCCCCGGAATCACAATTCTGATAACCGAGGCAAATAGGCTCTACTCCGAGGCGTTCGACGCTTACGGAAAGGGGGACGGCGCCCTATTAAATGAGAAGGCGGAATTGCTGGGCGCCAAGCTGGATGAAATTGAGGCAAATTCGCCGGGCTATTCCATGCAGGGGCTTAAATCCCTGGCCTTATCCGAACTAGGGCTTGTTAAACCGGAATCCATATTGGAAATCCGGCCCCAGGTTGTTGCAAATGTGCCAAATCCAACCGTCATCTACGCAACAATAGCCCCAACGGAAAAAGGCCGCCTCATCCCGACAATTTCCCCAGGACAGCTTAGGGGCAGGCAGAATTTTGTATACGCCCTTGGCGATATTTTATGGGAAAACAAGCTCCTCCTTGGGGTTTTCATTGCCGGGATTCTAATCCTGTATGCGGTTTATTCAAAACAAGATGAGGAATCCGATCTCGAGTATTCCGGCGATTAGGGGAAAAATTGCATATTTTATTGTAGCCAAAGGGGCAATGGCCCCGGCGTTTTTTTCAATATCCTTTTTTAGCTGATTATGCCCCTTAAAATTTTCCAAATGTCATCCGTTGGCCCCTTAATCCCGTCCTGCGCCTCCGAAAAAACACCCCTTACCATCATGAACACGATAATTACGAACATTATTACCGCGCTAATCAAGAGCAGGTATTCTATTGCGGTTTGGCCCTTTTCGTCCATTTCGAATCAGCCGTGCGTTTCTTAGGGGCGTTAACGGTTCAAATCCATATTGGTATTATTCTAAAAAAATATCGGAAATTGGCCAGGGAGTTTTGCCCCTATTCCCCCCTTTCCTTCCCCATGAGCCATAGGTAAATTGCCAGCATCATCATCCAAAGTGAAGGTATTGAGTATGCCAGGAGCCTTCCAATATCCTCAAGCCTGGTCGTGTAAAAATACCTAAGCCCATAGAACATCAGGATGACGGAGATGAATACCGCGGCAAAGCTAAGCGCCTGCGGAAGCGAGTTTGCAACATCATCCAATCCCATAGTATATTCATCCTTAAGGAAAGAGCAATGAAACGATAATTATTGGTGGCATCCCTCGAAGCCCTTTTTTGCCAAATGCCTTCCTGCCAATCCCTCTTTAATATTGCAATCCAACTGTTTGCTTTTTATTACGTTCCCGGAATCTTTTTCTTCTTGACTATCGGAAGCGCCGTGCGCGGGCTTTCCACAACAAGCCTATCCGACGGGAGGCTGATGGATTCCTTTGGATCCTTGCTGAAAAAATAAAGCTTTGTCCCCCCCCGTCCCGGATTCATATGGAGGAAGTACCGAACCCCCTTCTTATTGACATATGAATAGGACCCAACGATCAATTCCTTGAGCGAATCCGTGAATGCCATAATCTTGAAGCGACCTTTTTTTACCTTTTTTTAAATGAAAGTAATATAAATGAGTAGAGCCTACGTCTTTAAAGAGGGGTTGCAGATGAACGTCAATGACGTGGTATTATATTGCATAATCATTGCCAGTGCCCTCCTTGTGGTTTTGGAATTCCTTGCCCACAAGCACCAAAAGCTCATGCATCATCAGCTCTATGGGAGCAAGGAGCGCCTCTCCAAGCTTTCGCGCCTTGTTGAGGAAATAGAGGGGGTCGAAAAGCAGATGCATGTTGCGGCAACCGAAAAGGTCGATAGGCGGAATCTTGATTTGATCATGCGTGAAACGATCGATTTCCTTGGAGAAAAACGCACTTCATAAAAATGGTGGAATAATGGCACTTGCTGAAGATTTTGGGTCGCTTTCAATGCTCTCGTATGTGCTCCTAGTGGCATTTGCAATAATCACCGTGCGTGTTGTAATGCTTTTCCGCGAGCTCAACCGCACCATGAAGGATAGCGTTGGAAAAATTGGCGATAAGATGGATACCCTCGAGCACGAATACGTCCGGCTCAAGCCCAAGCTTGATGAGATCAATGCGACCCTTGATTCCAAGGTCGATTATGATTACCTTGAAAAGAAGATGCACGAACTGGTAAGTTTGGTCCTTTCAAAGCAGCAAAAAGAGACGATGCAGGTTCGGAACAGGTAGGGGGTTTCGAATTGAATCCAATTTAGGGGCCTTGCAAGCTTTTTGCATCCTGATTACCCAATTGCCTAATTATTGCTTGCAAATTGACCCAGTCCGCCTCTAACTTTTATTTCCCTTTACTTCAGTTTCATCCCCTACTTCTGCTTCCGCTCCCCCCCCCTGAAGTGGTACATCCCAGTCACATACCTGTGCAGCGAATCAAAATGCTCCATGCTCTTTTTGTACAGGTGCGAAAATGCCCTAAGGTCGCGGTTTAGAACGTATGAGGAATAGATTGCAGCTGCCAGCATCAATAGCGCAAGAAGCAAAAGCAATAGGTTGATTAGCACAATCAGCCAGGACAAATCAAAATCCGCGCTCTTCCCTGGCAGATTGATGCCATCGTACACATCCCCAAAAACCTTCGCCTCTACTATGTATTTACCCTCTGCAGGCGCATTCCCCCATTCCACCTTGAACACGTTTTGCCTCTTTGGATAAACCATCTGCCTCTCCGACTGCAAGTTTGCAACAGTTTCGCCGCTTTGCGTTTTAATGTCAAGGATCACATACGCCGGGAATTCTATGTTTCCGGTATTTTCAAAGTAGCTGCGGAATTCAACTAGCGGCGCAACAGGCCTATTGCTTGAAATGAGCGCTCCAGTTGAAGAGGATAGCGGCTCACCGTACGCGGGCACGATTTCCGTAATCTTGCCATCGTACCGAGGCGAGGGGAGGCCGTAGCCCTCAAGGTTGATATTGATATCGTTTTGCACCATTCCCTCGTCCTGCGGCTTTGTCCTAACCGTTGCAAATTTGATCAGGATTTTTGCGCCAGTGCGCTGCTTAAGCCAGCTTGCCGGCTCGGATATGAGCCGCCCAATTCCAA
>JBBSVW010000005.1:0-6853 GCA_038046605.1 Microcaldota archaeon
CCGATATTGTCGGGGCAAAAAGCGGCCTTGCAGACGCGGAAATAATCAAATTGGCTTGCGATGCTTTTGATGCGCTGTTCCCATCCAATTATGTGATGAGGGTTGGCAACCGCAAAATCCTTGATGGCATATTGGAATATGCCGCTGTCCCGGGCGAAAAAAAGCTTTCCGCAATACTTGCAATCGACAAGCTTCCTAAAATAGGCGCTGAAAATGTGGAAAAGGAGTTGCTCGGAATTGGGATTGATGGGCGGGCGGCCAAAAAAATCCTCGAGCTAATCTCAATTGAGGGAAAAAATGGCGAAATCGTTGCCAAATTGGAAAAAAGCCTGGCGGGAATATCTGTTGCAACAGATGGCTTTTCCGAATTGAAATTGCTCCTTTCATATATTGATGCGTTTGGCGTTTCCGATAAAGTGCGATTTTCACCCTCGCTTGCCCGCGGGCTTAATTATTACACGGGAACAATTTTCGAAGCGTTCATTATTGAGGGCAAAATCACCTCCTCGATTGCCGCAGGCGGAAGGTATGATGATCTTATTGGGAATTTTGCGGGCGCAAGGGAAAAGATTCCCGCAGTTGGAATTTCCTTTGGGCTGGATGTGATTTGCGAGGCGCTCAAGGATGGAGTTGGCATAACTTCCAATTTCCAAAAGCCTCCAGATGTTTATGTCTGCATAGCCGCAAAAGAGCAGGATGCCGAACTGGAAAATTATGCGATCCGAATTGTAGGCAATTTCCGAAAAGCCAATATCCCATCCTTTCTTGACCTTTCCCAAAGAAGCATTGGCAAGAATTTGGAATTTGCATCAAAGAAAGGCTACAAATATGCCGCAATCGCTGGAATGGAGGATTTAAAGGGAAGGAAAGTCAAATTGAAGGATCTTATTTCCGGCGAGGAGAAAACTCTTGCATTGAATGATGCGGTCAATGCCGTGGCATAGGGGCTATTTTTTAGGGAATTTATTCCCTTCCCTCATCGGAGGGCCAGATGCATGTCCTTAGGACATAGTTTCTTGAGGTGAATTTACCCTTGTTATCGCCCTCGTCATTTAGCTCCAGGATTTTGAAAGGTGACCGAATCACAAGCAGCTGGTTTGAATCGATTTTGCTGCAATCAAGTTCATTCCTGGCTTTTTCATCAATGTCCTCCCTGAATGCTTTTGTAAACATATAATCGCTGGCATACTTTTGCCCTTCCATGTATTTTGGGAAATCACCAATCCCCTGTTCGCCAGTAGCATCGGCAATTTCGGATATGTATCTATAGCCCGAAAAGGTGAATGGCTTCATGATTTCCTTCATGGCGCACCTAAGGGCAGTCCTTCCCATCTGCGCGGATGTGCCGAACTTGTCATCCAGTAGCCCCCCTGGCTGGCCTGCAGTCCCATCCGTCGTATCCGCATCCTTCTTCAAGAGGTCGGCAACGGTTACCCTGCCGCTATATTGTGAAAGATTTTTGCAATCCAAATCGTACTTTTCCCCCGGCCCTCCTTCGTTGCAATAATAGCCAACTGTTGCGCCTGGATTATCCGCAATTCCAGGGTTTGTGTCGGCATCCTTGCAATAGCTTTTTACATCCCAAAGCGTCGACACATCAAGGTAATAGAGGGCCTTTGAGGTGCTTTGCATGTAATTTGCCAGGTATGCCGTCCGGAGCAGCTTATCTTGCGCAACGCCGTAATTGTCAAGGGTTATGAATATCAAGGAAACGGAAAATACTGCAGTAAGCATGAACAATACCCCATCAAAAAATGATGCCTGCGCCCTTTTTTTTCCTTGTGCCATATTTGCCATCTTTTTTTCCAAACCGCAACGTTTGCATCCAATCCATTCCAAATCCTTTTTTTTCATTCCGCCGATTTCTTTTTCGGCTCCCAGCCAGCAACCACGATCATCCCAAGGCCCCTTTTCCCAAGGCTGCAATCAACCGCCACAGGGTACGTCAAAATAACCGAATTCTTTGAGGGTATATCTAGGGGAATTGCCTCATCCAGGGAGGTAGGCTGCATCTCCTGGAGCTTTTCAATTGTTGAGCATATCCTGTCCGTAACCATTTCCTCCCCATCTAACACCAGCTTGAGGTTATCCTCATCGGAATAATGCAAAGGGCCGCATTGCTTCTTTAGCACAACTGCAAAATCCAAGTTGTTGCCAGCGCCAAAGGGCAATAGCTGATCCTTGCATTTGGAATCGAAGTTTAAATCCCCCATGTGCCCTTTTTCCGTCAGGATGTAGGACATCTTAAGGGTGGATGACCTGACGGCCAGGTACCTATCCCTATCCGCCTTTTGCGTTTCGATGAATGCCAGGGCGGTTATGAATATGAGTATGCCCGCAACAATTGGGAAAATTGCCGGTATGTCATCGCCCAGTGGCCCGATAAACCCGAGAATTTTGCGCTTTTGCTGCCTTTTTTCCATAGTGACCTCCTGGAACATAAAAAAAACTCAATCCCTGTTAATAATTCCCAAACATCCCCACTTAGTCTGCATTCCCAAATCCGCACTTTGCATTGATGTTGCTTTCGGGGTCATCCTGGGTGAATGTGAAGCATTTGTTGAAATCCTTTTGCGAGCAGTCCTGTATGAACATGTATTTTTGGCCGTTGAACTTTTTTTCCCCGCATTTGATCATCGTCAGGTAGTAGCTCCTGATGCCCTCGTCCAGCTCTGATGGGCTTAATGTGATTGTTTTATCCTTGAATGCATTGAGTGTTTTTGTTGAAGTCCTTTCCGGAAGGGAAAACAATTCGACATTCCTGCCGCTGTAGCTGACAACGCCTGAACCTATGCAATTCTTCACGTTTGCGGGGATGACATCGACTATCAGCCTTCCTTTTATTGTTGTATCCCCCGGCTCTGGGTTTGTCACCCGGTTTGTGAGATTCACCTTGTACCTGGCAACATCGCCCCCGCCAAGCGGAAGCCCAAGTTCAAAAGGAAAGCTGCGCTGCTCATCTTCCACCGGGGAATCGAGTATCTGCGAGAGCCTATTAGTTATGCCGTTTGCGATGCGCTGCGTTTGCGTGAGGCATGTTTGGCTCCTTGCATTTTGCTCAAAGATGAAGATGATTGCAAAAAGGGACATGATGAAAAATAATAGGGCGAATTTCGTCAGTATCCACATCGCCATTTGTCCGCGCATCATGAAAACTATTAATTCCCGCCCTCTTAAAAGGATTGCCTTCATAATCCTAAAAAAACAAGAAGGGGGATTTGCAATAGGGGCTGGAAATTGGCAATATTGCCCAAAAGCAGCAGTTTTGATTTTTCATTAAATATTTTGCCCCACTTAATTATCGAGGTTTGTTTCCATATGCCGGATGATCAAGCTGAAAATGACCAGGATGAAAGCTACCAAAACGCCATCCGGAAAAGGCAGGAGGATGCGCAAAGGCAGCAGTCGCAAGAGCTCCAGTTAAAGAACATGCTAAAGCAGATCCTTGATCCGGCGGGATATGGGCGGCTGCAAAACATCCGGCTCACCAATTTGGAGCTCTACTATAAGGTTGCCCAGCTCCTAGTAACACTCCAGCAGCAAGGAAAGCTCAAAGGCAAGGTGGATGAAGCCATGCTAAAAAACCTGCTAAGCAGGCTAATTGCAAACAGAAGGGAAACAAAAATCAGTTTTACTCGAAAATAGTGCATGCATTCCATAGGCGGCAAAAATTCAAATTCTTAAATTATGTCTATTTGATTTTCAAATCCAATTAGGGGGGAGGCGGCGACAAGCGTCTTGGGGGAAGTATCCCCCGATACCCTTGGAATCACCCCCCTCTGATTCGCAAATCAAATTAAGGGGGTAGTGGGCAACCCGTGTAGGGGGATATCCCCCTAGAGGGGTTGGGGGTTAGCCCCCATGGGATGTCAACTTGTCCCAACCTTCCCCCCAATAAACCCGATATCAATATGATTGCCTCCGCTTGTTCCGTCCGTGAAATCAATTGTGACCGTCAAATCGTAGCGGCTTCCTGGGTAATTTATTACGCCTTGAGGGACGCTTGAGCATGTAACTGTAAGAATCCCATTTGCGCTGACGGCTAATGGGGAATATGTGCATGCGGAATCCGCCGTTTCATCCGTTACCCCAACAGTTATAGAATTGATGGTGATGCTTCGGGTAACCGAGTTTGCAAGCACAACCACTGCTCCGGTATTGTTGACCTTGGAATCTATGTGCCTAAAGGATGAAAAGCCACTTGAGGATATGCCGCTTCCTGCAAAGCTGATGCCGTTGAATGCGCCCATGTACCAAAGCACGGCAATTACGATTACCAGTATGAATATCGCCCAGCCGTAGGTGACTAGGTATTCCAGGCCCGATTGCGCCCTTTTTGCTCCCATGGAAAGGGAACGGAGGCGCGTTATAAATTACTTTGGTTGACACCTATGGGGAAACTAGTTTCCCCACTCGTGCCACGCAGACTCTGCGTCTGCTGAGCCGCGATGCTTCGCATCACGGTCGCCTCTCCCCTTCTAATTTGCCTTTGCGAATCAATCACCCGAAGCCACCCCTCGTATCCTATTTAAACCAAAAACCCTTTCCGCCTACTTATGGATCAGGCGCAAATCGTTATTGTCAAAACCCCAAGCGAAGATTCGAATTTGGATGTGCCATCCTCCAAGCCAAGTGCAAAATCCCTTCTGGAAAATCCTTCCCCCCAGCGGCCCACTCCGGAAACTTTCATTCTTGAAGGCCAATCCTTCGAATCTGGAAAAATCACAATTGTGCAAGGCGCCACCTCCTGCCTTGACCTATCCGTCCAGATGCAGCCGCTTTCGAAGGTGCTCTTCATCGATGCCGGGAATGTGTTCAACCCATATTACATCCATAGGAATTTTCGGGAAATTGCGGATGTGAAAACGGCGCTCGAGAACATAAGCGTGTCAAGGCCCTTCACCATCTACCAGCTAAGGCAAATCATAGAGTTCGAAGCGGAAAAGCAGCTCCAAAACGGCAGCCGCGTGCTCATCATCCCATGCATCGATGATCCTTTTTACGAGGATGGATTGCAGGTGTGGGAGGCAAATGAGGTGTTTTTGCAAACCATGGAAGCGCTGCGCAAAGTAGCCGCAAAAAACAACTGCTTTTGCCTGATTTCATTTGTCGGGAAGTATTTCCGGAAGATGCACGAGGAAAATGCGGCGTTGCGGGATGGTGCGATTGCAATGCCATAGCCAATGCTTGGCCATTGCATTTAATAATTGCAATGAATAATTATAATTGATGGTTGCAATGTATGTGAATATTCCCGTGCGTGAGAACACCAAAAAGCTATTGGACCAGTTCCGCGAGGTTACGGATTCCAAGAGCTACGACGAAACAGTGCAGAAGCTGGTTGAACGGAACAGCTTCCTATTGATTGCGGACCTAGAGGGCATAATAGAGGGCTGCGCGCCCTTCAAGAGGGATAAGCGTGCGAGAAATTTTGATTGACTCTTCAGTGCTCATAGATTTTTTGGAGCGGAGGGCTACTGATGAGGCAAAAGGGCTCCTAGCCTCGCATCCCAACTCGATTTCAATGATCACCTACTATGAGGTTTGCCATCATTTCCTCAAGATTGGCAGATCAAAGGAGCTTGATTTCGTAAAGCAGAAACTAAGCTCATTTAGGATGCATCCCATATCCTATGAAATCTGCGAGGAGGCTGCCCGGATTTCCAATTCCAACAAGCTTTCGGTTGCGGATTCCCTAATCCTTGCAACAGCTAAAGTGCATGACCTATCCCTGGCAACAAGGGATTCGGATTTAAAGGGAAAGCCGGGGGTAATATTTCTCAAATCGCTCAAATAATCTGCTTCTTCATTTGCAAACATTCCCTCCCAATTTCTTGTTGTAGGAGCATCCGGCTTGAGGCGGCGCTTGCCTAATTAACGGCATGTAATCCCCGCCGCTAGTGATGGAGCCGCCGGAATTGTATGGCAGATTCGTGTTGCCAAGCCCATCCCCATCAGTATCCGTCCCGGTGTAATCCGACCAATAATTCCCTCCAAGATAGCTGCCCCTGGCAATGTTTGCACCCGGGGTTTTAGTGGCATTCCAGAATGTGTTCCCTCTGCCTGCGGCATTCTTTTGGTTGGAGAAAAAATTGTTGAAGACGCGGTTTTTGATGGCATATGTTCCGTTGGAGGATGTGTCATTCAATCCGACGGAATTGTTCTTTATCGTGTTGCCTGTGATGTTGTTTGCATTCCCGGACATGGCAATCCCGGTTTTTTGGTTGAATGAAATATCGTTGCCTGAAATGATGTTGCTATCGCCGCCAAAAGCTATGCCATGAAGCTTGTTTGCGCTTATCCTGTTTCCCCTAATGGTGTTCCCTTCGCCCCAAAATTCAAGCCCCGTATTGTTGTTGCCTTCAATCACATTGCCGGCAAATAGGTTTCCAGAAAACCAGCTCATGCGCATCCCATAGCCATTTTGGGATATGACGTTGTTTGCTAGCATCCCATAATCGAGCGCTTCAACTGAAAGGCCATACGCATTGTCGGTGAAATGGTTTCCAGTGATGTTATTCCCATATGAGTAGCCCCACCTTTGCCAGTATTCCTCTTTGTAAAGCCCATATGCAAGGCGGGAAAATACGTTCCCATCGATGCTGTTGAAGTCCGAATAATCGCTTATGTACATCCCAGATCCTCTCCTTCCGGTTGATGTAATTGAATTGGATGAAAAATGGTTCTGGCTTGAGCTGTATAGAATTATGCCCGTTCCGGGGTTCCTGATGGAGTTGCCAATTATGTGGCTGCCTAAAACCTCGCTCAAATAAATTGCATTGCCGGTCCCATCAAATGTGGAATTCTGGATGATTGAATCGTTCACATTGACAAGTTGCACACCAACTGGCAC
>JBBSVW010000006.1:0-3094 GCA_038046605.1 Microcaldota archaeon
AAGTTCGATGCCAGTAGGTGAATCCGAACTCGCAAGCTTTGCCTCCTCCTTAAGATTTATTGGCGCCTCAAGCCGGTATACCTGCTCGCGCGGCGCAATGAAATTGAATGCAAAAAGGCCAATTGCAATGATGACCAGTGCCCCGATTGCCAGATTTTTCATGTCCATGTAAATCCCACCCATATTGTGTTTGCAGGCCAACTGGTTTCCTAACCGGTTTCCCATCAAGGCCCAATTCGCCGCACTAATTAGATTCCCCTGATTTATATATCGGTTCTGGTTTTATGAAGCGGCTGCTTAATTTGGCTTGGTAAAGGAAAAAACCGCGATTTTATTACTCTCTAGCAGTTTAGCATCCGCAATCCCCTCCTCATAATTGTATTTGTAAACACCCTTCTCATATATGCCCAAATTAATATTGTACTTATTTAGAAGTTGTGCCTTCCCTTCCTCACTTAACCCGTTGAAGTATGCGTGCAAATCCTTTCCCCTTTCATTTCCATCGTTTAGCCCTTCCGCAAACGAACCCACAACAACTTTTTTCCCCGCAAAATACGGGAGGGCGTAGTTGTCGCTAAAGGATGCGATTGCATTTTCCCCCTCGTAATTTTTCACCTCCCGGAACATTTCAATTTGCTGCAAATTGAACGGTGCCGCCCTCATCTGCACATTTTGCACCATCGCAAGGGCAAGGAAAACGGAGTAAATGGCAACCAATCTCCTATCGGAGCCAAGCGCCTTTGCCGTTAGGAATGAAAGCGGCACCACCAAAAATATCGCATGCCTAAAAGGGAAGGGTATGAAAAAATATGATGCAAAGAAGGCGAAAATTATTGATGAGGAAAGAACATCAAACTTTCCCTTGTTTTTCATAAGCGCAATTAAGCCAAGTGCCATTACTGCCATCGGAATAAGCGGCAGCATCCCGAGCAAATTAGGCTCGGTCACAGAAGGGTTTTCAAAGCCTACCGCATATATTGGGTATGCCAGGCGCAAAATCATGTATGCGGCAATCCCAAGCGCAGCGCTTTTTGCCATTTTTGAAATGTCTTTCCTGAAAAGCGATGCGATGCCAATTGTGATAAGGCAAAAAACAAAGCTCCGTGTATGCACGAGCGGGAAAATAGCCAGGATGAATGCGAGGAATGCGAATTTGTTTTTCTGATATGCATAAAGCGCCAGGAGGAAAACTGCCAATCCCATTGTTTCGGCAATCGGCGTGACAAAGCGGTAAAAAACAATTGGCAATGTGAAAATCGCAGCGGCGCCCAAAACAGCCCCGCTTTCATTTCCAGTTGCACTCCTAATGAGCAGGAAAATCAAGTAAACAATAATCGCCATGAAAACATATGACAGGAAAGAGAGGGAAAAACCGGGAGGGAAGCTTGTGAGTGCGGAAAAGGAATAGAGTGCAATGCCAAATGCCGGTGGATATAGGGTAGAATCCCCATTGATTGCTGTACTTTCAATAGGGTAGCCTTTCCCATTTTCCAATTCCCTAACAATTCTAAAATTGTCATAGGAATCCGATGTTATTGGGAGCGCATAGAGCATTTGCGAAAGGAATATTGCAAGCGCCCCAATAAGCAATACAGAGTCCAGGTTCTTCATGAATAGGACTAGGGGGTGTTTGCTTAAATTGATTATGTGCTTGTAGGCTTTCAGGAAAATGGTCAGCTTCCCGCAAGGAACCTTAGTTTATCCGGGTCCTTCTTGATTTGCTTAACTAGATTCGAAGGCCCTATAATAGTTAGGCCCGCTTTTTTTCCGCCAAGCAGGGCAATAAGTGCCTGCCTAACTCCGGGAGCCTCCTCGCCAAAGGAGGAAATCTCAATCCCCGGGAAATCCTTGGAGACATTTTCCATGGTTAGCTGGTAGAGCACCCGTTCCTCCTCCCGGCTTAGCGCCTCCTCCAAAATAAGTATTTTCCTCTCCTTCTTGACCGCATTGATGATGTATTTGGCCTTCTCATCCGCATCTTTCCCATGCAGCGTCTTTACTGCCACGAATTCTATTTGCACACCCGCCATTTCAATTTTCACCAATTAAATATTTTGTGGAAAGCTAAAAAAAATAATCCTGCATTATTCCCCTATTCCAAAATCCATTGCCTATTCCATCCCATTTCCACATGCCATTGCCTTATTCCATCCCAATTGATATTTTTCAGTCCTCCGCATGTTCATTTTCCCTATTCTCCAAAACCCAGGCAAGGAAGCAGGATGCCAGATACCAATATGCCAAGCTAAGGAAAAGCCCAACAAATGATGCTGCATTCTGGCAATCCAAATCGGACTGCCCGCAAAGCTGCGCTAGGCCCAGCAAGGGCCAGGCAAGGATTGTCATCAAGGGAAGGTAAATCCATTCCGGCAAATCCACCAAAAGCCCAAGGAAAACAACGAAGAGGAAGAAAAACGCAATTGAAATCTTCTCAAGTGTTGGCTGGATGAAATCAAGCGATGCCTCGAGCCATTTAATCTTATCCTCCTCCGCCATTTTCCCCCTCATCTTGCGTATTTTGCTATTGCTTCATAAAGGTTGTTTATGTTCTCCCCCGAAAGCGCGGATACCGTTACGACATGATGCTGCGGGAATGCCTCCCTAATTTTTTCAGGTTTTGCCTTTTTGCTATCTATCTTGTTTGCCACTACGATTACTGGAATTTTCCTTGCCTCCAAATTCCCAAGAATCGTGATATTTACCTGCGTAAAGGGATCTTCCGTCGAATCCATGATCACCAGGGCCGCGTCCACGTTTTCGAGCCATTTTATTGCCTCGATTATTCCCTTCGTGGCTTCCTTTGCCCTTTGCTGCGCCTCGTCCTTTTTGAGCCCATAAGCGGTGAAGTCGCGGTAATCCACTTTGGTTGCAATGCCGGGCATGTCCAGCAGGTTCATTACCAGCTCCCGTCCGTGGGATTTCACAACCACGTGCTCCTTTTTTGTCACTTCGCGGGTTTCATGGGGGATTTCGGAAACCTTCCCTACCGGCTCCCCCAGCCAATCCATGGAGATGCGGTTTGCAAGGCTCGTCTTGCCTGCATTTACGGAGCCGTAAAACCCCAGCCTAATCACTTTCCTTTTTCCAAATAGGC
>JBBSVW010000007.1:0-8803 GCA_038046605.1 Microcaldota archaeon
CATTTGGTTCGGAGTATAAAATAGGCCTTGTGGATTTTGATGGCGAAACAAGCATCCCTGCCGGAAGCAACCTGTTGTTGATAGTAAAAGTGAGCTCACTGGTTGCCCCAACAAGCAGCTCCGTGCTCATCCGTTCCGTGACGCTTTCCGATCCGGAAGGAAAGAAGATTAGCACTACAATAACCAAAACCCCACCCAAAACCAGTTCGTCTACTTCGCTTACCTGAACCCGTTTCAGCAACGCCCCAGCTGCTTGAATTTCGGCAGTGCAGTAGTTAATGGCACTTATAGCAAACAAATAAAGTAACTGAAGTTTTGCGTTTTTTGCCCTGAGGATGCCCGCAACGATGAAAGCCAAAGCCAATATTGCCTGCTTAAACTTGCGTAACTTTTCGGGAGCGCCATAATTCTTGGAACATAAGCAAAACCGCAGGCACTAACATTGTAGGCGGCTCTTTCCTTGGCGGCAACTTCCGGCAAGATTGTGCCGTTCGCTGGGGGAGAGCTGGGCTAAGAGTTTTTAGGAAAGACCAAGACAAGGTTTATTAACATATATTAACAAAAATTTGTTAAGTTTCGTTAAGATGGTACCATGGCCAATCCATTTACCCCGGGCAACGGCATAGAACCGCGGTATCTGGCCGGAAGAGAAAGATACCTCGAAGAATTTGCGAAGTCTTTGGAAACATTTGAAGGCGGGCTGCCCCAAAACACGGTTGTCTACGGACTTCGCGGAACAGGAAAGACGGTTCTTGCACGCCACTTTAAAATCATTGCGGAAAGCCGGGGCTGGAGCGTAATAGAGAGGGAATTCAACGAAAAATTCTCGGACGAAGCGCTCTTTGGCAATTCTTTGACCACGGACATTGCCTCCAAGGCATCGGAAGTCTCCATAGCGAAAAGGATTGAGCAAACCGGCAAGAAGCTGCTCGAAGCCCTAAAGCCAGAAACCTTGAGTGCTTATGGAATAACGTACAAGCCATACTACAAGGAAGAGAACAAGCTGCTGGCCGATTATTTAAAGGAGATTTTATCAAGCAACTGGCCGGTTTTTAAAAAAGCAGGAAAGAAGGGAGTGCTGTTGATTTATGACGAGATGCATAATGTAAGGGACATAAAGGAAAGCCGCCAGTATCCGCTTTCGTCGCTATTGGAGGCGCTTTCCTACGTACAACGGCAGGGATGCCGCTATTACTTATGTGTGTGTGGCCTGCCCACATTGAAAACGAACCTGAAGGAGGCCAAAACTTATACCGAGCGAATGTTCAATTTCCAGGAAACAGCAAACCTCACGTTTGAGCAGGCTAAAAAAGCGATGGTGGGATCCCTAAAGGGAACCAAATACTCGTTTGAGGATAAACTAATATCGCATATCGTTTCTGAAACTAACGGCTATCCTTATTTTGTTCAGTTTTACGGGTATTTTCTCGTAGAAAAAACAGCTAAGAATTCCATCGGCATGAAGGACTTCGATTCCAGGAAAAAGGAACTGCTTGACAGGCTGGATAGGAGCTTTTTTGAAGACCGCTTCAACCTCGCCTCAGGCGGCGAACAGGGGATTTTGCTCGCTATGGCAAAAATCGATTCTCCTGAAGCGCCTACTGCCGAGATAAGCAGAAGGGCTGAAATGAACTATAATAACCTGATGCAGCTTTTAATCCGCTTAACCGAAAAGGGAATTATATACCGGATAAAAAAGGGCAAATATGCGTTCACCATTCCGCTATTCAAAGATTATCTCAAAAGAAGATATTAACACAACTTAACAAAAAAATGTTCAGGTCGCATTGTCGCATAAAATTTCTTTAAACGAAAGCATTCCTTTCTTCGCATGCCTTTTGCGGCTTCAGGAAGAATTTGCCATCAAACGGCCGGGCTCTCCGCCTTTCGGCTCGCAGATGAACGTCCTGCCCTGCCTCCACCTACTAACCAATTTATAAATATTTACAAATGCAAAGGTTGCGGGGTTTTAGTGGGTTATAGTAAGCTGTATTCTTTGCTAGTGGTTATTCCCTTGCTTTTGGGGCTATCATACCTGGCTTCAATTGGAACCGGCGGATCCTTAACTGCGAATTTCAATCTGCAATCGGGCCTTGAAACAGTTTCCCCCTCGCCATCAGTTGAAGTTGCTCAAGATCTTTCGCCTTCCCTTGAACCATCCGTTTTTCCAGATTCTATCCCACTCGCAAATGTAAACTCTTGTACCATCATTTCTACACCCGGCACATACGTGCTCACCACAAACATCATAAACAGCAGTGCTACTGTATGCATTTCGATTACCTCAAGCAATGTTTTTTTTGATGGTGGGGGCTATGCAATTGATGGGAATGATACGTCGAATACATTCGGCATTTATGTTTACAATTCATCAATCGCTGTCACAAATGTCACTGTTAAAAATCTAGTTGTGACCGACTGGTATAATGGGATTTATTATCAAAATTCAAATAACGGAAGCATCACAAACAATACCGTTGGCTCAACCTTCAATGGAATCAGTATTGTCACGTCCAATGGCAATACCCTATCGGGCAATAATGTTAATTCGAACAGCAATATTGGAATCTACCTCTGGACTTCCAGCAGCAGCAACGCCCTAGCCAACAACACCGTAAGCTCGAACTTCATTGGAATCAGCCTTGTCACTTCAAGCAACGGCAACACCATAACGAGCAACTGGGCAAATTCGAACTTCTATGGAATCCAGGTCGCCGATTCAAGCAACGGCAACACCATTGCCAATAACAATGCAAGCTTGAACTACCAAGGAATCCGCATACAGTCTTCCAGCAGCAACGCCCTTTCCGACAACATTGTACGCTCCAACAACATCGGAATCTACCTTATGGGTTCCAGCAGCAACCTCATTTTCAACAACTTCTTCAACAATTCCGTGAATGCCCAGGACGATGCAACCAATTCCTGGAACATAACAAAGCAGACCGGTGCCAATATCATCGGTGGATCCTACTTAGCCGGAAACTATTGGGGCGATTACGCCGGCATTGACACGGACGGTGATTTCCTCGGGGACACCGCTATTCCTCACAGCTCAAGCGGAAACATTACGATTGGAGGGGATTTTGCGCCCCTCGTCAAAGCCAATCCTCAATTGTGCGTCAACGCGCCCTCCAACATGGTCAGCTGGTGGCCTGGGGATGGGAATGCAATTGATATTCAAGGCGGAAATCACGGAAGCCTGGTTAACGGCGCAACCTTCACCGCCGGAATGGTTGGGCAGGCATTCAGTCTTGATGGCGTTGACGACTATGTCAGTGCTGGAACGAAGGAAGTTTGGGAATTGCAGTCAGGAACATTTGATGCCTGGTTCAGGACTTCAACAACAAATCGTTATCAATTCATAGTTGACACGTTTGATTTTACCCCAGTTGCTGGTGTCGTGTTTGGAGTACACAATGACAACAGGCTCAGGGCAGGTGTTTCTGTGGCTGGTGTCGAAGTAACGATCCTTGGCCCTGTCGTGACAGATGGGCAATGGCACCATGCCGCAGTCACGTTCGGCAACGGAACTGTGAAGTTATACCTTGATGGCGCACAGGTAGCTACGGGCGCTTATTCCGGAAGCATAAACTACAATCCCGGAACAGTTACAGACCTGACAATTGGAGCAGAGACTTATCCGGCCAATACCATCGCTTACTTTAATGGCTCGCTGGATGAAGTCGAAATATTCAACCGTGCGCTGAATGTTTCAGAAATACGAGCTATCCATGCTGCGGGGAGTGCGGGCAAATGCAAGCCTTTTTCATTATATGAACCATATAGCTTATTGCCAACAGGGAAAATCGAAACAGGCATACTTTTAGATGTTGGATCAATCCTGCATACGCATCTTGTAGTAAAAGCAAATGGAACCATGCCGCAACTAAGTCCTGAGCCAGGGACATGCGGCGATCTCAACAATGACGGAGTTCATAATGTCCTTGATGTAGTTAATATGATCAATGTCGCCTTTAGGGGCCAGGCACAAACAGGGCCTTTATGGGTTTGGGATGTTGATTCTTCTGGAGCTATTGATATTCTTGATGTTGTTAGAATAATTAATGTTGCATTTAGAGGGGCTGATCCCACAACTCAATTAACATGTGCTCCTTCTTTTAGTCTTAATGAAGATTCATTTCTTTCATCTGGGCAGTTTATGGAGGCATATGGGGATTTAGAACGTAGTAAAAAAATAAAATGGGTTTATGAACCGGATGGACGATTATTACCTAATTTCCAGAACTTGTCTCAAAGCGCACAAAATCTTACTATTGATGGAATTTACCCTATATCATTAGCGGCAATAAAATATAATTCAATAGACATGGCTGCTTTTGAAAATGGCCTTCTTAACGTAATATATAGAAACGGTACTCTTGTTGAATTCTCAAATGTGACATCTGATGAGCCAGGTTTTGAAGAAATTAAGTACGTTGTAGAAACTGAACAGGGGCAAACCAGATCCTATCTTAACACAAGTTTATTTTTTGGTGCCGGCTCCCTGCGAGAAATGGTTTATGGGGACAGTTCTGATTTGGTTAAATTAATAATCCCATCTGAGTTCTTTATAACTAATGGGGTAAATACAGTAGAAAATGTTTCCATCCGTTTCATAGGATTGCCTAAACCAAATATTTCTGAGGAAGAATTCATACCGATTGATTTAGACGAGATATTTATATGGAATATGTCGGATGCTGAATTCTCCAATGAAACAGAAAATACTGGACTTTTTAATGAAAATAGTGGACTTTTAGTTGCTAACATTAGGTTTATTATTAGGGCAAAAGTTGATGGGGTAGACAGAGATGCAGGTGGAAACTTTGCATATACAACTAATCCTTTAGGACCAAGATATCGACACTGTAGTCAAGTAGAGATAATGGCACGTTACCCAGGTAGAAGACCTTATTGGTGGCCTGAGAATAATGATCCGGATGGTAAAGATAAAGATTGGGAGCATAAACCAATAAATGCTTTAGACTTCTTTACTACGGAGCAAAGTGATAAACCTAGCTGGTGGCAGGTAACATGGCCCACTCCTCTAAGTGTTTATGGTGGTAGTGGCCTCTTACGCCCATGGTGGATGGGCAGATATGAAGTAATTCATGATAAACAATTTTGGGGCCCTTTATATAATTCAGATACTCGTTTAGTGGATCAAGGCAGTGAGGGTGATATCAATGCAGACGGAATTGCAGTCAACTGGAAAGGCGGTTTTCTAACTAGGCTTTATATTACCCCACTTAGATTGCCGTGTATCGTCAATTGTGAGTGCAGAGCTGTAAATTTAGTTGTTCTTGTAGATGGATTTGATCTCAAAAATGAAAGAACGGTAGATACTGTGGTAGGTGATTTTATAGGCGCTATTAAACCCATGTTAGACAAAGGCTATGATGTCTTGGTTTTGGATTATAATAATAAACATGAAGGTGGGCGAGACTACATACAGAGAAATGGCTATGCTTTAATGGAAGTGCTAAATAGTATTCCAACACTTTACATGGGATCAGGTTATGAGGAACATGATGCTATTGTGGCAGGCGGTTCAATGGGAACCCAAGTGTCTAGGTACGCTCTAGCAAAAGCAGAAGAACGAGGCATCGACCATAATACCGGCTTATGGATTGCTGTTGATGGACCTTTTGTTGGTGCACATATCCCTTGGTCTTTACAGGCATTTATAAGGCTTTTTTCGGAAAAGAAAAATTCAGGGGCTCCCGTATCTGAAGGTGCGGAAAAGCTAAGAATAGGTTTAGACAGTCATGCAGCTCGCCAATTGCTTAGAAGATCCACGTATCTTGTACCCGATCCTTTATATGCCTCTTACTATGCTGAAGCCAATTTACTAAATGGACCAGAAGGTTTGCCTTCTAAAGTTAGAACGGTAGCTATAGCAAGTGGCAGCGGATCCGGAGCTTCAGCCGGAGCCCAAACTGGAGGTAATAATAATATACGATTCGCTTATTTAGATGATATTAAAACAAAGATTATTTGGATACCTAATCCTAATTTTATACCACCATTAATTCCTTTTTATATTAAAGCGGGCGTTAAAATGGATGCTAGGACAGAATATCAGGATCCGGATGAAGATACATTTCATGGCGAAATAAATGGTGCGTTCTGGAAGCGAAACTGGAAGTGGCATATTGAGAGAGGATATCAACAAATAGATTGGAGTCCCGGTGGTTATAGGACATCTCCGCAAACAGCAATAGATGAATATAATATTAATAAACCTGTAGAAATATTTGGGCAAGCAACTATTAACATGACCTCTGATTTTAAAATACACAACTTCATTCCAACCTTCAGTGCCTTGTATCACAAAGGAGCTGATTTTGGTACGGAAACCGTGGAATTTTATACACAGGAATCAACTTATCTTACTCTTATACCTTCCAAAACACCCTACACCCGCTATCAACCTGTAACAGATCTAGGGTATGGCCCTGAAGGCCCAGCTTATCCTGCTCCTTGTCCTCCAAAAAGTAGTTGTATGGATCCGGGCATAGAGCAAAAATCCCTTTTTGATGCAATTTGGTATGAAAATGCAAATGCACAGCATGTTGTAAAAAGTGGCCACAAGCCTCCTGTAGGAGCTTATAACGTTATGTTTAATGAAATGGATAGATTCACTTCCAATGAAGAATTTTCAAGCAGATTATTAGGAAATTCGCCAAAAGAGCCATCCCATGAAGTTTTCTTAATTGGAAATATTTCTGGTTGTGGACCAGAATTACTTACGATAAACACATTTACAGAAAAATCAATGGTACAAAAATTTGTTAATAATCAGTGGATTATAGTATGGGAAGGAGTAGCATCACCTCCTCAAATTGGTGGATGGGATATTAATAAAGGAGATAAATTTTTCCTTGCCAATATAGATAATGATAGGGCTTCTGAATTAATAAGTTTAAGCGCTAATGTGCCGGCTAGGGCTAAGGTTCAAAAATTAGTTCCAAATGCTGCTTGTGATCTTGCTACTTCCTATAGCTGGCAAGAAATATGGAGTAATAGTGGTAATTTGGGTTACCTAGGCCCCTGGAAAATACAATATACTGATATTTACTCATTTGGCAACATTGTTGAACCATTTGGTCCCGAACTCATTCCAACTGAAGAACTTTTAGTTGCCTATCCTTATGTTGGCAATAATGTAAGAGAAAGAGATTCTCCAGGTGCGGGTGGGCGTTCAAAAGCGTCTCTGCTTAGTTTCAGTTCAGCAGGTGGTTGGCAAGAGGTATGGAATAATAATAATGATGAAAATCTGCATTGGGTAGGAAAAAGGAGTAATTTCGGAGAGGGTATTAAAATGAGGGGGTGCCCCATTCGTTTTGGGGACCATTTAGAATTTGGAAAAATTTTCAGCAATAGTCCTGATACCCTTCTATGTACAAACCTTATTCCGGAGCTTTTTGGAAGCTCTGTTTATCAAGATCAGATTGTAATGCAAAATTTTGATAACATCTGGAAATTTAATTGGAGTGATTCTCAAGGATTTGGTGCCGGAGATTATTCTTGGGTTTTAGGCGGGCCAGAGGATTTCTTCCACCTTGCTGATTTAGACGGGGATGGTTTGGATGAGCTATATAGCGCCAATACATCTGATGCAATGGTTCACAAATTTAATGCAAATACGCTAAGTTGGGGTGGAATATATAGAAACATGCCGGGCATTGCTTTTCAAGGAGCTTATAGATTGCGGCCTGGTGATAGATTTTACTTTGGAGACATTGTTGATGAATCTTTACCACCTAATAGAGATAATGAAGTAGAAGTAATTGCCCTTAATCCAGTGACTAAAGGGCATGTGATGATCCAGCGACTAGTGATTGTGTCGATGGGTCAACGTTTTCCTTCAAGTGCAGGTCTAGATTGGGAAACAGTTTGGGAACAAAATGATGGTAAATTAGGTAATTGGCTTTTGTATGAGTCCTAATAATTATAAAAATGTGTATAAAATATTGTAACAGTTTGGGGGGTTTTAGTGGGTAATAGTAAATTATACTCATTGCTAATAGTAGTTCCATTGCTTTTGGGCTTGTCCTACCTAGCTTCAATAGGCGTGGGCGCAACTTCCGCTTCCCCGGATCCCGCCGTTCCTCTGGATGCCGCTCCCCTTGCAAACTCCGCTGCTGCGACCACCTGGCTATCATCGCCAACTAAGAATTCAGATGGGACCTACTCGTACTCCATTTATGCCAATGCTCCAATTGCATATGCTGGCGCCCAATATATGCTTGCACTGGATTCAAAGACATCCATAGTTTCGGTATCCCTTTCGGACACCACAACAGGCTTGAACCTATATACCAAATCATTTGGTTCGGAGTATAAAATAGGCCTTGTGGATTTTGATGGCGAAACAAGCATTCCTGCAGGAAGCAACCTGTTGCTGACGGTAAAAGTGAGTTCACTGGTTGCCCCAACAAGCAGCTCCGTGTTCATCAGTTCCGTGACGCTTTCCGATCCGGAAGGAAAGAAGATTAGCACTACAATTTTGCAATCAGATGCGACTGAACCTGCTGCACCGCCTTTCACACCTCCAGCAGGCACTGGAGGCACAGGCAGCTCTGGCAGCAGCGGCTCATCCGGCAGCTCGAGTTCAGGAAGTTCACCCTCCGGTGGCTCTGCACCTGCAAAGGTAACGGCCACTTCGACTGCAACTCCCAACGACGAATCAGCGAACACGCCTGCAAACGACAACAAAGTGCAAATTGCACAAGAGGACGAACAGCCGATCGCACAGCCTGGAACGGCAGTAGAAAGCGAAGTTACGGGTTACCGC
>JBBSVW010000008.1:0-17991 GCA_038046605.1 Microcaldota archaeon
ATTTGCTAAATGCCAGCGCAATTTGGGATGACATCGAAACCTCCATTAGGGCAAACACCAGCCAAATCAACATAACGGTATCGAGCAATCCCGTCATTTCGATTTCTAATTTATACATTGTCGGCAACGCAACGCATGGGAACGTCACAACAATTGCGAACTTCACAATTAGCTCCATTGGAAATGACGCCCTTTACAACATTTCCATTAATCTGACCGGCCTTGCGAATTTCACCATGGTTTTAAGCCCTTCGAGCATAGCAAATCTTTCGGCTGGCCTAAGCCAAACAATAATCATTAATGCAACAATCCCCTTTGCATACGATGCTGGGAGTTCAAATGGCTCGATAAACATATCCACTTCCAATGCGGGCGCTGCAAACATTTCCCTCCAGGTCGATGTGCTTGCGGATAGGGACTGGGAACTGGACCCGGCATTTTGCTCAAAAACCGAAAGCCCGGATGCCGGGGTTGTATGCGAAATAACCCTGAACAATACCGGAAATGCGCCAATTAACTTTTCCATTTCGCCTACAACCGCCAACTTTTCAACGACTAATGCAACGAATTTCACAATTGCAAAGCAGGTGAATTTCACCTTCAACATCACCTATAATGTTTCCGGCCAGCCCAAGATCACCTACAACACGACCTTCCTTGTGAATGCGACAATTCCCGGCTCGATGCCTGCCGGCCGCACAATCCAAGTTTCGCTTGTGCCCTTCAATTCACTGACCGTTGCCATGCTAATTGCGCCACTGATAATCCAAAACAGCCAGAACGTGACGATCAATGTGAATGTGACGGATGCAAATCTAATCGGCATAAAAAATGTCACGGCAAATATTACCCTTCCAAACGGAACATCGCTTCGGATCAATCTATCGCAAATAGGCATAATACTCAACGCCTCGGGCAACGTATCCCAATGGCGGGCGGTTTACCCGAATGTGACGGGAAGCACTGCGCTAATTGGGAATTATTCCGTTTTCATTACCGCATTTGATAATATTGATGTGAACGGGACCGCCAACGGCTCGTTTTACGCATACCCACTCCCGCAAATAAATCTCCAAACCCTTTCAACCAGCTATTCCAAGGGCTCAACGGCATCAATTTATTTCCGGGCAAGGGATCAGGGCGGATCCCCGCTTAAGAATGCCAATGTGACTTTATGGGTCCGTGACAATTCCTCCGTCCTTGTTTTCAACGGCTCTTATATCACATCCGTTGCGGGAATAATCGAGCCCCTTCCGACGTTTTCCATCCCGGATGATGCGCCTGCGGGGTACTGGACGCTCTATTCGCAGATGGCCTATTTTGATTCAAACGCCTCCATCCAGGTAACTGATTTGAGCAATTCGACATTCCAAGTGATAAATGCGACAACAACAAACGTGTCGTTTTCGGGCCTTTTGACAAACTTCCAATCCGCGGACCTTTATTTTGGCGGTGATGCCGTGCAGTTTGCGATCTCTGTTTATGATGTGAACGGCGCCCCCCTGGATCCGGATTCCATGAATATTTCCGTGCTCTACCCCAACGAATCCTTATATCTGCAAATCAATTTCTCAAATATAAACAGGTCCGGCCAAGGCACGTATTTCTATAAATTCACGGCTCCCGCGGGGGCCGTTTCGGGAGTTTATAGGGCCGAACTAAATGCCTCCAAGGGCGCCTTCTTTACCCGCAACGTTGCGCTCTTTAGGATCTCGAGCTCCCTTTTTGCCGATGTGGAAACATCCTTTGTTTGGTATCCGGCAAGCGTCATGACATTCCGGATGGTTGTTTATACCGGCGATGGGATGCCAATTGATCCAACAAGCATGAACCTAACCGTAATCGACCCTGCCGGCAACACATATTTCACAACTGCGCTGTCGTCCATGACAAAACAATCGACTGGCTATTATATCTATAATTTTGCCATGGGCGCCAACACATCAACTGGAAACTATTACGCCCAGCTTTTTGCAAGCAAGGATTTAGCAACAACAGTCAAGCTAAAGCCCTTTAGGGTTTCGCAAGGGGGCCCATACGATATCCGGCTCGAACTTTTGGAATCAACAGTGTATCCGGGCGATTACCTGGATTTCAATGCCGTGATGGAAAACAAGGGCGAGGTCACGCAGGATGTGACGCTTGAATATTGGGTCACCGATAGCACGCAGACATGGTACTATGGCTCCGAGGCAATACTGACGCCCGCATTCCAAAACACTTCCGTTGTCAGGAGCGCCTATATTTTCACATCGCAGCCCGCCGGCACATATATCCTTCACGGCAGGGTTACATATGATCTCATAAAGCCCCCAATTGATGTAAGCTACACCTTCGAAGTTGCGAAAAGGCCCTCATCAACTGCAACCCCAACAACCGGAGGCGCGGGCGCCGCGGCTACGTCAATTCCAGGCCGGCCGGGCGTTGTCACAACGCAAACGCCAACCCCTCCGCCCTTCCAGGACTATTCCGGAATGCAAATAATCAGCTATCCCGAAGAGGTTGCAATTCAGGCCGGCGAAACAAAATACCCCAAAATCCAAATCAAGAATACGGGCCTAACCCCCCTCCACAATGTTACGGTTACCCTTGCGGGAATACCCCTAAGCTGGCTTGAAGTGCTTCCATCGCGGGTAAATGCCCTAGCTCCTGGCGATACCGCAGCCTTCGTTTTGAAAATATCCGTTCCCGAAACAGAGCGCACTTCCATAAAAAGTGTCCGCGCGCTTGCGCTTTCTTCCGAGCGCAAAGAAGAGGTGCGCTTTGATGTTGCCATTTTTGAATCCAAGCTTGCGCTAATCGAGCATCAGGTCCTAAAGTTAAAAGAACGCCTTGCCACCCTTGCCAAGGACACGCAGGAAGCGGAAAAGGTGGGCAAAAATGTTGCCGCTGTTTGGGAGACCATTGATCAGGCGCAAAAATACGTTTCGCAGGCCGAATCCGAGCTCCGGAACGAACAGCTGGATGATGCCCTTAGCAATGCGCAGATCGCAGATACCCTGCTCTCCAAGGGCAAGGCGCAGCTTATTGCCGCCCCCTTCAATCCTGCCACCTACACCCAGCTTCCAAACTGGATTACCCTCGCAATTGGGATTGTGGGAACTGGCATGGGCATCATCGTATTCTTTTTTGTGAGGCGAAGGAAAAAAGATGCGCCGGCGGCGCCAAAAGAATCGGCCTCCGTGCTTGAAAAGGTCAGTTCGGTGATGGAAAAGAAGGATGCAGGCTCCCTGCAAAAGGAAAAGGGCAAAATAATGCGCGCGCTTCGGTTGCTGGAAGAGGAGCTTAATGACGGAACCATTTCAAGCGAAGCTTACTCCGAACTAAAGCGCAGGTATGACCGCAAAATTGCGGAAATCGAGGGCAAGCTCACAAGGCTTGGAATCGCGTAATTGGATAACTGGATCTAAAAGTCCGGATTCCATTTTGGAAATTCATCCATCCCCTTGCCGCTAAACTTTTTTTATTCCCAATCTAAAACCATTCCATTTTATACTTCTAGCCTCCATGCTATTTCATATTGTCCGAGTGGTAAAAGATGTCTCGCATCATTTCCGTAGTTTCAGGAAAGGGGGGGGTAGGAAAGACCACGCTTGTTGTAAACACCGGCGTTGCACTTGCGCAGCTTTTTGGCAAGAAGGTTTCCGCAATTGACTGCAACCTTACCACCTCGCATTTGGGGATGGCACTTGGCATCCATCACGCTCCCGTGAGTTTGAACAGCGTCCTTCGGGGCGAAGCGCCAATTGAAGAAGCGCTCTATTCGCATTCATCGGGCCTCCACATACTTCCAGCTTCCCTTAAGCTTTCGGACATGTCCGGAGTCGACCTGGTAAAGCTTAGGCCCCTAATCCGGTCCATGGCTGATCGCTACGATATCGTTTTGCTTGATGCCGGCCCTGGCCTTGGGAGGGAGGCCCTCTCTGCGCTCCATTCCTCCCAGGAGGTAGTTTTCGTTGCGACCCCAACCTTGCCTGCCGTTATGGATGTACTTCGCTACACCGAATTCCTTCGCGAAAAAGACAAGAAACATTTGGGAGTTGTGCTCAACATGGTTGCCCGCAATGAATCCCAAATGACCGCAGACCAGGTGGAAAAGATGCTGGGCCTTCCGGTGATTACATCCATCCCAAGGGATTTAGCAATTCCGCGCGCGCAGGCAGCCGAGGTTCCCGCGATTTTGGCGTTCCCCGATTCGAAAGCTTCCAAAGAACTCGTGAATGTTGCAAGGCACATTCTTGGGATGCCAGTTTCGCGGGAAGTAAGGGTAAGCACGCTTGATTCCCTAAAAATGAAGGCAACCGGGTTCATGGAAAAGCTCTCAAGGTTTCCATCCCTAGACTAAAATGCAAAACATCTTGACGATGAATTCTAGCTTTGCCCAAATGAAGTGGGATTTTGTTGCCCCTTCAACTTTCCCTTATAGTTAATCTTATAAACAACCTTCCGAATAATTGGTTAGTTATTTCCTTCGAGGTAATCACTATGTGGGAATGGATTTTGCTTGGCGTAATATTGGTTTTATTGGCATGGTTTGTCCTGACCTACAACTCGTTCATCACGATGCGAAACCGCATCGAGAACGCGTGGTCGCAAATCGATGTGCAGCTCAAGAAAAGGTACGATTTGATCCCCAATTTGGTGGAAACCGTCAAGGGCTATGCCCGGTACGAAAAATCAGTCTTTGAGAATGTTACAAAGGCTCGCGCCATGACGGCAAATGCCGGCAACATTGCCGACAAGGCAAAAGCCGACAACATGCTTACCGGCGCTTTAAAATCGTTATTTGCGGTTGCCGAAAACTATCCCAACCTCAAGGCGAATGAGAATTTCATGCAATTGCAAGAGGAGCTATCCGGAATTGAGAGCAAGATCGCTTATGCAAGGCAGTTCTACAACGATTCCGTTTTGGAGTTCAACACCGGAATACAAACCGTCCCTAGCAACATCGTTGCGGGTCTGGGCTCTTTCACAAAGCGCGATTACTTCAAGGTTGAGGAAGGGGAACGGGCGCCAGTCAAGGTTTCCTTTGACAAATAGCCCCAATCGTTCAAAAATGGCACTTTTACCTCTACTGCAAGGTTTTGCATATAAATCTACGCTTTTTTGCCGCAAGCCATATATAGTTGAACAAGCTTAACCATTGCGCTAATTACGAGGGGATTTGCATGATAGAATACCACATGGACTTACTTATTGCCTTTATCATGCGCGAGAAGCGCTTTTTGAAGAAGCGCGAGACCTCATTTACGGAAAAGCAGCTAAAGGAAGGGGAGGAATCCCTGAAGAAGTTCATCAAGGCCGTTGTCGCAAAGAAGTACGAGGAAGCGTTCCTCAAGGAGGCGGAAACAAACGAGGCAAAGGCGAAAAAGATCGTTAGGGACATAGCCCCAAAGGTTAGGGGCCTAGCCAAGAAGCAGGTATTGTTGCTTATCCAGAATTACGCCCTGATTTACGCGGTAATTGAAAAAAAGCACAAGGAACATAAGACGTTCGTGGAGGCGATGAAGGCAGACAAGTTCTATTCGCCAAGGAGGAAAGTATACTAGGATGCGTGCCGGCATTAAAGGGGGCTTTACATGAACGGAGGTCTTTCAATTTGAGCAAGTTCCCCATCCTGTTTCACTAACGCATTTATCCACCATGGTTTGATTGATATGGAAACCGTCTCATTTGAGGATTTTGCAAAGCTTAGCCTTAAGGTTGCCAAAATATTGGAGGCGCAACAAGTCGAAGGGTCAAGCAAGCTTCTAAAGCTCAAAATCCGCATCGGCACGGAGGAGCGCACGCTGGTCGCCGGAATCGCGGAGCAGTATGCGCAAGATGAGCTTCCTGGCAAGAAGATAATCGTGATTGCCAACCTCGAGCCAAAAAAGCTAAAGGGGATAGAATCACAAGGGATGCTCCTTGCGGCGCAGGATGAATCGGGCGCCCTTTCATTGCTGACCATTGATCGCGACCTTCCCGAAGGCAGCGAAATCCATTAGGCAATGTTGGAGTTGGCCGTGGATCTAATAGTTGACTTGCGTTGGATTTTTGGCCTTTACACTGCGCCTTCCAATATTACCTAGAAATTGGTAACTTCTCATATTTAAGTAAATCTATTTATATCCCCCTCCCCTCAATCATATTTGCGGATTATCATGCTAAGCAAAGCCATTTCCAGCCTCAGGGCGGGAAAATTCATTGTCCTATATGATGGCGAGCGCCGCGAGGGGGAGGCCGACCTTGTGGTCCATGGCTCGTATGCCTTCCCAAAGGCGATTTTCCAACTGCGGGCGGATGCGGGGGGGCTGATTTGCTTTGCCACTAGCGGGGATATGATGAAGCGGATGGGGCTTTCCTATATGGCTAAAATCCTGCGATCCTCCGGTTCAACCCCGCTTCGAAAGCTTGCGATATCAAGGACCCCTTATGGCGATGAATCCGCATTTTCCATTTCCCTAAACCACCGCAAAACATTCACGGGCATCCCCGATTGCGATAGGTCCCTTACAATAATTGAGCTTTCGAAAATGATTGCAAAAAACAACGGCATAGGCGGCGAACTGACAAAGAATTTTTATTCCCCCGGGCATGTGCCGCTCCTTTTTGCAAGGGATATCAAGGAACGCAAAGGCCATACCGAATTGGCGGTTGAGCTTTGCAAAATGGCCAATTTGCCTGCGGCAGTTGTTGTTTGCGAAATGCTTGGCATTGGCAGGTCGGCAAGCAAGGGGGAAGCGAAAAAATATGCAAAAACCAAAGGACTTGCGTTCTTGGAGGGAAAAGACATATTGGGGGAGTTGGGCTTGATGGGGAAACGAATTCCAAGGAGTTGAACGCATGGCAGTTTTGCCGGCGATCCGCCCTTAATTGGTTAAATTTTATGAAATACAAAATAGGGGTTGTGGACACCGCATTTGCACGCGTGGATATGGCCAAATGCGCACTTGAGGAGCTTTCCAAAAAGAAAGATGTTGAAATCATCCGCAGGACCGTTCCTGGAATAAAGGACCTTGCGGTTGAGTGCAAGCGCGTTTTGAATGGCGGGGCGGACATTTGCATCGCACTTGGATGGGTTGGCGGCGCGGAAATTGATAGGCAGTGCGCGCATGAGGCCTCAATTGGAATACAGAATGCTAAATTAATGGCAGGAAAGCATATTCTCGAGGTCTTTGTTTTCGAATTTGAGGGCAAAACTCCTAATGAGCTATCCGCCATCGCGGAAAACCGCGCAAGGAAACATGCCATGAACGCTTACTTGATGGTTTCCGATCCCAAATCCCTTTCAAGGAATGCGGGAATGGGAATTAGGCAGGGAAAAGGCGATGTGGGTCCAATAAGAAAATAATCGTGGAGGAAACTTGGCGGCAAAAGAATGTTTTGTTTAAGGGGATGTTCAATCCGGTTCCACTTCTCCCAATATTTATTTATTTGCTTATTATTGAGCTCTGGTTTTTATGGTTAAAATCGCAATCGTTTATGCAAAATTCAACCCCGAAATCACATCAGTCATGGTGAGGGAAGCAATTGTGGAGGTTAAAGCCAATGGGGCAAAGGTTGGCGCAGTTGTAGGCGTGCCGGGCTGCTTTGAAATCCCGCTTGCATGCCAAAGGCTCCTGAAAAGGAAGGATGTTGATTGCGTTGTTGCACTTGGCGCAATCATTACCGGCGGAACTGGCCATGACGGACTTATTGCGGATGCAATCGCAGGTGAGCTGCTCGATATGGGCCTTGATTTCGATAAGCACGTTTCGCTTGGGATACTTGGCCCAAAAATCACCTTGAAGCAGGCAAAATCCAGGGCAAAGGGCTATGCCAAAAGGGCGGCAATAGCGGCAATAGCGATGTCGAAATAAGAATAAAACGAAAATTGATGGTAACTATGGTAAAAGAAATCTCCCGGGCAAAATTGCCAACTAAATTCGGTAATTTCACAGTCATTGCCTTCCAATGCGAGGCAGGTTCGCCTGAACATGCAGTCCTCCTTCATGGGGATGTAAATGGTAAAAGGGGGGTGCCAGTTAGGATCCACTCGGAGTGCCTTACTGGGGATGCCCTTGGCTCTTTAAAATGCGATTGCGGTGAGCAGCTTTCATTATCCTTAAAATTTATTCAATCAAAGCCAAATGGAATCCTAATTTACCTTCGTCAGGAAGGGCGGGGCATAGGGTTTGCAAATAAGATAAAAGCGTATTCCCTCCAGGATGGGGGCCTTGATACGGTTGAGGCAAACGAGGAGCTTGGCTTTGCCAACGATACGCGCGACTACAAGGATGCGGCAACCATATTGAACTCATTAAAGGTAAAATCCATTTCCCTGCTTACGAACAATCCAAAAAAGATAAGCGGCCTTAAAACGCATGGAATTGTCATCCGGGATCGGGTTCCCCTCGAAACAAAGCCAAACAAATTCGATCGGGGTTATCTCGAGGCAAAGAAAAAAAAGCTAGGCCATACGCTCGAATCGGTTTGATTTTATTCCTGCCATGCCCAAATAATCCGCTAATTTTATGGGCTGGGTTGCAAATAGCAATTTTCATTATGCTCTTTTGAAAAACTGCGTGGTAATATGCCAGCGTCCGATGATGAATTCATGCAAAAAGCCCTCATTCTAGCAACTAAGGGCTTAGGCGCAACCAAAACCAACCCGCTTGTTGGCGCTGTGATTGTAAAAAACGGAAAAGTCATCGCCACCGGCTACCATGCAAAATTTGGCGTGCCCCATGCGGAGGCGGTGGCACTGAAAAAAGCCGGAAAAAAGGCAAGGGGCGCAATATTATATGTAAATTTGGAGCCCTGCGTTCATTTCGAGGGAAAAAAAACCGGCCCTTGCTCTGAATTAATCGTGAATGCAGGGATAAACCATGTTGTTGTTTCAATGCTTGACCCAAACCCCAAAGTCAAGGGAAAGGGAATTGCGTTCCTTAGGAGAAACGGAATCAACGTTGATGTGGGCGTTCTAAAAAAAGCCGCCTCCGAATTAAATTTACCCCACCTGAAATTCGTAGAAACAAAAAAGCCGTTTGTTACCTTGAAGGTCGCTACGAGTTTGGATGGCAAAATCACCAAAAAGGATGCAAAATATTTTTCAAGCAAGGAAAGCCTTAAGTTTGCCCATTCTCTAAGGGCGCAATCGGATGCGATTTTGGTTGGCATTG
This sequence comes from Microcaldota archaeon, assembly GCA_038046605.1. Lineage (GTDB taxonomy): Archaea > Micrarchaeota > Micrarchaeia > Norongarragalinales > SBBD01 > JACRGC01. The sequence continues at coordinate 9,144 of JBBSVW010000008.1, forward strand.
GAACAATCTTGGCGGATGATCCATTGCTTACCACTAGATTGACGAGGGGAAATGATCCGCTTAGGGTAATTTTGGATGCAAAACTACGGATTCCCCTAAAAGCAAAAGTGCTTGCGGACAAGAATGTGCTTATTTTTTGCGAAAAGGTAAGCTATGATGGCAGTAATTTCAAAAAGTTAAATCAAGCCGGATTTTCAGTTATTCTGGTCAAATCCAAATCGGGGATCCTTGATTGGAACGGAATTTTGCTTGAACTTGGAAGGAGAAATGTTGGCAGGCTCCTAATAGAGGGTGGATCAAAAGTAATTTCGAGCGCATTTGAAAATAGGATTGTCGACAAAGCATACTTTATTGTCGTCCCGGAAATTTTCGGGGTGGGAAAGCGCCTATTTGGGCCGCATTTTAAAAAGGCGCCACGCTTTGAGCTATCCTCGTCAAGCTATCTTGGCCGCGATAGGCTCTTGGAATTTATCCCCTTTTAGCCGGTTTATTCCCAAAAACGTGCTTTAATGCAAATGCTTTCAAATTAGCGTAATGCTCGTCATTTACAATAACTGCTGTGCCTACCCTTTTAGGGGGGTGCTTTGGCCTGACGATCGTCCTATATTTTGCAATAAGAAGCCCCAATTTTACGCCTCTATCGATGGCTTGGTGTAATTCTTCGTTTTTGTGGTATAGCGGCTTACGGTTTTTCGTCCCTTGTATTTTTTGAGTGCGAATGCCTAGCTCATCGATTGGGTGCTGGTGCCCCCCTTCAAATGCATGTGATGAGGGTTCATATAGGAATAATCTTGATATTTGCTCCGCCTGGCCTTGGGTAATTTGACCTCTCTTAATCATCGCTTCAATCACAATAGGCATTCAAATCACCTGCTTTCATGCATCTTCCATACAATACCGATGAAGCGGTTAATAAATTCGTAAGCCAAAAACTATCCGGTATCCATGGCGCAGCAAATATTCCCCGGCGTTTACCGCATCAACGGCAAGCTTTGCACAGTTTCCACGCTTAAGGGCTTCAAGGTGCATGATGAGGATATAATCAAAGCCGAAGGAAAGGAGTTCCGTGACTGGGACCCATTCCACAGCAAGCTGGCGGCGGCAATTTCCCGCGGGCTTAAGGCATGGCCATTTAGGGATAACGCAAGCGTGCTCTATTTGGGCGCAGCAAACGGTGTCACCTGCTCTTTCCTATCCGATGCAATGCCAAACGGGACCATTTACGCGGTGGAATTCTCGGCGCAATCCGGAAGGGACCTGATCACTGTTTCCGAAAAAAAGCAAAACCTCCTTCCAATCATTGAGGATGCCCGGTTCCCTGAGCGCTATTCGGATTCGATTGACGGGAAGGTTGATGTTGTTTACGAGGATGTTTCCGATAGGGAGCAGGTTCAGATACTCATTGGCAACTGCGATCGCTACCTGAAAAACGGCGGAATTGCGATGCTTGCGGTGAAATCAAGATCGATAGACAGTTCGGCGCCGCCAAGGCAAATTTACGCCCGCGTAATCTCCGAATTACGGGACCATTTTGAGGTGCTTGAAAAGCTCGATTTGGGCATGTTCGAGCGCGACCACATGTTCCTGGTATTGAAGAAGAATTAGGTGGGCTCTTCTGGTTGGGATAGGTTTTTGTGGAATAGTATTACCGGATTCACTATCTTTCTTTTTCCAATTCCTCCGAACTTATACCCTTGTGGATATTTATCTACTTTTGACCTTACTAATGAGGGGCGTATTGAGGCTGAAAAGCGATCATAGCCATGAAGCCTGAGAAATTCCTGGGCAAGCGCAAGAGAATAATTAAGCTGTCCCTGCTCGTGGAAATCTAACCGCGGCAATTTGACCCCTTGCCGTGCCATCACTTGAGACTTGATCCCGTTTGCTTCCAAAAACTCCCTGAAGTGACCTGCCACGCCTTCCTCACGCCTACCTTTTTTTCCAACGGTTTTCAGCGAGCCTAATTTGTTATTCAACAAATATTCCGGAATTTCTAGAGGCGTATTTATCACCTTGCTTCATTGCTTATTAGGTTATGGCGGCTATATGCTTTTTAAGCAGTTCCTTCATTAGAATCGGAACAGGTAATTTGTATGGTCAACGGCTGGGGAAAGGAGGATTTGATATTCTTCATAATCATTGGAGTGCTGTTCGTGACTATTTTTACAAGGTAAGTTCCGCCTTGGATTGAATTCCTAATTGTTTGATTTAATGGGGAAAACCGGCCTTGCATTTTCTTTAAGCCAAACGCGTTAAATTTAGCGGCATTTTTCCTTTAACCCCTAATCAGTTAATTCAAGCTGCCGATAAAGATTTTGCTCCCGTTTAATCCTTTTTCTCAGTCAGGGCAATTTCCCTAAGGGTCGAGGCCATATGCGGGTTTTTCATCCAAAGCCCAACCTCATCTTCAGCCGGAACATCTGAGTTTGTTAGGAAGATCATTGCCTCATCATCCGCTAGAACCATCCTTGCGGGCAATTTCCTGTCAATAATTGAGCTTGCAATCTTGGATGCCTGGGAATTGCTGGAATGGAGCGCGTGCCTCTTATCCAAAATCTCGGAAATTGGCGAAACGATGTGGATCTTAACCCCCCTTGCCTTTGCCTTCTCAAAATGGGCTATGTTTGCGCGTATCTTATTGACAACGCCATCCGGATGGGAATTGATTATGATGGAGCCTTTGGCATTTGATACCATATCCCCAATTCTTGAGTAGATGGAATTGCGCCCCTTAAGGGTCCAAACCGACTCTTCGGCATCGAATTTCTTGCCAATTGAATTGCGGTCAAGGCCCTTTTTGAGGGTGATCCCAAGCTCCTCGATTTTTGCAAGCTCTTCTGTAAGTGATACTTCCTTATGCTTGCGAAGGGTTTGGATGGCTTCCGATATGGGAACCGGCGCATATTTTACGGGCCTTCCTGCCTTGATTGCAACAAATCCCTTTTCCTGAAGCTTATCAAGGACATCATAAACCCTAGGCCTAGCAATTTTGCCTACTTCGGCAATATCGCCCGCAGTGTTAACACCGCCCAGTGATAACGCGAGATATGCCTGCGCTTCATACTGGTTTAGCCCAAGATTCCTAAGCTGGCCAAGAAGAGCGGGGTTTTGCATGATATCTATATTCCCTACTGAAGGGTGGCTTTTATAGGTATCGTTGACACCTCCAGGGGGAAGTATCCCCCTACTCGTGTCGCCTCTACCCCCTCCGAGATCCTGCTTATCGCTCGCATTAGGATTGTTAGCATCCTTGCCTGCCTCATCTGGCTCAATTTCTGCTGCTTTCTTCTCCAATTTACCCTTTTCAAGGCTGCTGGCAATTGCCTGCTCTTCACTCATAGTCAACACTTTCCTATTGTTTATGCAAGGTCTGATATATAAATGTTAGTACTAGTGAATAGTAACAAATGCAAATGTTTAAATATCGGGGCATCCATATTTTAGTTTTACTGGGCTGGACTGTTGGCTATATTATGGTGATAGAATGAACGTTAAATTTGTAGTTGTTGGCGCGCTTTTGATTTTCCTTGCATTGGTGATTTCCGTCAATGCAATTGAGGTCAAAACCTCTGATGATTCCATTTCAATACATTCCACGGAAGGGCAATTCTTTGCCTATGTCAAGAATACTGCGGCCGAGAGGCGCAACCTTTACATTTCAGTTGATGGAGGCAAACTAAATGCCAATGTGGAGGAGGAGGGCTATTCCACTTCAATTGCAGCCGGTGCAACAGATGGCGCCCTAATTAGCGTTGTTGCCCCTGATTGCTTTAGGGGATCCGAACTTGTGCAGGTATATGCGCAGCTTTGCTCAAAAACCACATGTGAAACCGCAACAAGAAAGGTAATTGTTTATGTTGAGCCCGCCAAGTTTTGCTCTTCTTACATTGAGGGTTTCGCCCCTTCGGTTCAATTCATCCCAGGCACTGCAACAGGCTCCAAGGACCCATTCAATGTTTATACGATTGATCCCAAGAAGAGCCGGATAGTCTTTTCAGATGCTTTTGATACAACCGACTATTCCCTTCGAATAACAGGAGGCGATAGTTGCATTGATGTCCTTAGGGGGGAAGTTGGCAGGATCCGCCTATCCGTAACAAATAGGGGCGCTGCTGGCAATTTTGATTTCCGCGTTGTAACGGACACATCCCTTGACGCATTCCCATCCAAGGATTATGTTGCCCTCCAAAGGGGCGCATCCGAAGAGGTATTTGTTGACATCAAGCCAGGCAAGGATGTGCAGGCAGTTCGCCAGTATGTGACTTTGCAGGCTTTGCACCTGGATGAACTGGTTGCTGAAAAGGATGTTTGCATCGACATTAAGGATGATTTCAGCACGGCTATTGAGGCGCCTTCCGCAGTCCTTGGCAGGACTTCAAAGGATATGGCAATCCGTGTTGAACTAACAAACAAGGGGACAATTCCGCAATATTATTCATTTAGCGCATCAAATGCACAGATTCAGGAGCTTATTTCTGTTGATCCGCAAGAGTTCAACCTCAAGCCAGGCGCAAAGAAACTAATCGAGGTCAAAGTGGATACCTCCAAAATAAAGGCCGGCACCTACCGGATAGAATATTTTACGCTCTCGGAGGAAACGCAGGAAAGCGCTGAAACATTGCTTACCGTTGAAAAGGATTCAGCCGGCGGAATTACCGGTGCCTCTGATGTTTCAATTGACCTCTCCAACGAGAAAAAGGACAATGTGCTGACGGTTTTTGCAACCATCAAAAACGAGCAGAATGTGAACCTAAATGATTTGGAAATAGAGGTTAGGGGACTTCCTGAAAGTTGGACCGTAAGCAAAATAGCGCCAGTTTCAATTAGGGCTGGTGGAAGCGAAATTGTCGAAATTGAAATAATTGCAAATTCGGATGAAACGGCAATCCCCAAGGTTGTGGTTTTGCAAAACAGCAAAATCATCACAATGGGAAGCCTCCCCGAAATATCCGGGAAAGCTGGCGGATTCACAGGGCTCTTTACTTTTAGCTCGCAAAACATCGTGCTTGGGCTTATCATTCTTGCCGGAATTTTCGTATTCCTGATGGTTGGAAAGCGCCCTGAGGAAGGGGCGATGCATGGCGGGCATGATCCGCATGGCCATCTGGAGAGCATCAAGCATGAGGCGACCGGAGGCCAAGATTCCCACGGTAGCGTAGGGCATGGCGGGCATTGAATTTTTCACTTTTTTTAACTTATTTTATCCCTAGTAATGCCCATTTCTAATAAAAATTAGTTGTACTTTACGGAAACCTTCCTTTCTCCAAGCGCCGATGCAAACCCGCTGGCAAAGCTTTTTCCCAATTCCGAACTTAATCCGGAAAACAAGTTAAATCCCTTATTGGATGAGAAGTCGCAAACCGGCCAGAGCTTGTCCTCCTTTTGGGCATTAGTCAATTTCAGATCGTTTATCTCCTTATTCCCCCCAAGTTCATTTGCCTTAAGTAGCGCAACATCCATGCCTCCCACTTCATCGATCAGCCCAATGCGCTTTGCTTGGGAGGCTGATAATATCCTTGCGTCCAACGCCTCATTAAAAAGCGCGCTGTTAAGTTTCCCCTTCCTGCCTGCTTCCACATCCTTTCGGAATATTTGGAATGTCTCATCAATAAGCCCCTGAAGAAGTTCCCTTTCCTTATCCGTCAAATTGCGATAGCCCGCGCCGATATCCTTAAGTTCCCCGCTTTTGATTGTTTCTTCCCGAAGGCCAAGTTTTTCAAAGAGCCCCTCGTAATTTGTAAAAGTCGCGCGCGCGCCAATGCTTCCTGTCAGCGCGTTTGGGTGCGCAATAATGTAATCTCCCGCTGCACTTATGTAAAAGCCCCCCCAAGCCGCTATTTCGGTCATGAAGACAATTGATGGCTTTTTGAGCTTTCGAATTTGGTCGTAAATTTCCTTGCTTGCAACAGCCGAGCCCCCGGGCGAATTCACCTGCAGGAATATGGCCTTCACGTACTCATCGGAATCCGCCTGTTTCAAAAGGCCGTTGATATCCTCGGGGGTATTTGCAGCTGCGCCGCCTAGCAATGAATCCGCAGAGTCATAGACTATTTCGCCAGTCACCTTTATCCTTCCAATGCAATCGCCGCTGTTTCCCGGGATGAAAAATGAGATGACCAAAAGCAAGGCAAAAAGCCCAAGCATGAAATAGACAAATGTCTTCCAAAACGGCGTTGGGGGCCTGTCAATTAGGTTTTTTGCCATGGGAATTCTTAGGGTGCAATAATTTATATGACCAACCCTACTCTACTGTTTTATATTTGTGCAACCAATGATTATTTTGCCGTATAGCAGAATGCAGTGGTGATCCAATGGTTCAAGATAGAAGAATGGAGCAATTCAGGCAAGTCGACCATTCCTTGGTGCAAAAAACAATTGATGGAAAAAATGCGGGATTAAAGCCAGTTGACATCGTGTTGCATTATGTTGAAAGGAGGAGCGGTGATAGGCGCAGACACGAAAGGACTTTAAAAAATTCAGTTAAATACTTATTTAGCTTGCATCCCCGTTTAGGAATGGGACAAGGCAGGCGAGCTGTTCTAGAATCGGTTGCTAAAATGAAGCCTGCAGAGGTTAAGAAAAAGCCGGAAACGGAACTAATCAGGCTTGCGCAACAATTAACCAGCAGTCTAGAACGGCATGGTTATGTCGTATATCATCCTCAAGACAAAGTCTTCATAATTCCAAAGGAACGAATAATGGTGATGCGTTTGGCAGGGAAATTAGTGCCCTACTATGCACAAAAATAAAAGGGTGGCAAATGTTGCAAATTACAGCCTACTTTTTTCTTCTTTGGGATTCGACCGCCTTCCTAATCAGGCTCCTATGGTGCTCCTGCACCTTTTGCTCGTACTCCTCGATTGGAAAGATGATCTTGCCGGATTGGTAGATCATAAGGCCTAGTGTTGCAAGTCCCAGCCATATGAAGAAATTTGCAAGCGGCCCCATCATGACCCCGACATAATCCTGGAATTCAAATTCCTTCCCATCGGGCCCAACGCCTCCAAGGCTCCAGCCAAAGAGGAGCGGGATCTTATCGGGGTAATTTGTTGCGATTTCCGCCTTGCTTGCCTGTATGAATATCCCATATGAGGATTCGCCAACCTTTAGCAAGGAAGCTGCGAGTATGAAAACGCCAAGCAGCTTAAGCAAATGCAATGTCTGCCCGCCGATCTTGAACCACATCATCCTTCTCATAATTCTCACCCAACGATAAGCATAACCCTCGCCCGATTTATAAGCTTTTTCGAAGGCGCCAATATACCGGTCAAGACCCTCCGTACATAAGAATAAACGATCAATTCCTTTGTTCCCAAAAACGCCCTCATTAAAAAAGTGGAATTCCCATAATTTCTGGATTGCAATGAGAGTAATCCGTTTCGACCGCGACCTGAATGAGTTAAAATCGCAGGTTGAAAGCCTGGAGGATTTGTGGGCGCTGCAGAAATTAATCGAGCCCAAGGACGTAGTGCTAGCAACAAGCTTCCGCAGGTTCAAAAGCGAGGATAAGCTTAGGCCGGATTCGGGCGAAAAAAAGATGGTCCATCTGGAATTGGAAGTCGAAAGCATGGAAATAGCCGAGAGCGCAAACAAGCTTCGGGTTTCTGGCAAAATACTTTCTGGCAACCCCCCGGAATTTGCGCAAAAGGGCGCGTTCCATACCATAGACCTGGAGATGCAAACAACTTTTACACTAAGGAAAAGCGAATTCACAGCCTACCACCGCAAACTTATTGAGGAGGCCAAGAAAAAGGCAAGGCAGGTGAAAGCGCTAATTGTAGTGATGGATGAAAAGAAGGCGCTTTTTGCGATGCTTCGCAATAACGGGGTAAAATTTTCCTTTGAGCTTGAAAACAATGCAAGCAAGCGCGATGTGAAGCAGTTCGAGGCGCAAAAAAAGGAGTTTTTTAGCGAGTTGCTAACCGCAATAGAAGCCGAAAAATCAGAGCGCATACTGGTTGCATCCCCTGGTTTTGCAAAAGATGAATTCAAGAAGTACGCCGCAGACAAAAACCCCAAGCTCGAGAAAACATTCGTATATGATCATGTGAGCAGCGCAGAAAAAACGGCGGTTTTTGAATTGCTAAAAAGAGGGGCGCTTGAAACCCTTGTGAAGGAGCAGAAGGTGCAGGCGGAATTTGAAATTCTGGAAAAGCTAAAAGCCTCGCTTGGGAAGGGTGATGGGCTTAACTGCTATGGCGTGGATGAAGTAAGAAAAGCCCTTGAAATGCGCGCAGTTGACACACTAATGATTGAAGATGACCTTCTTCGGAAGGACAAATCCCTCAATTCCCTCCTCACGCTTGCGGAAAATTCCGGCGTAAATATGGTGATTTTCAATTCCGAGGACGATGCCGGTAGGGAGTTTAGCGCATTCAAGGTGGCGGCGCTTTTGAGGTACAAAATAGAATAAGCTGAGCTTATATGGAAGAGCCAAAAAAAGTGAGATTGGAGGAGGCGCTTAGACGAACACATAGCGATTGGAAATTGTTAAGGGAAAGGCTCAAATTGGATTCGCATCGCTTAAACATAGAAACCACCGGCAGGATCGTTAACGAGTATTCTCAAATGTGTGCAACCAAGGTTGCAAAAACTTATGGTGGGCCGAATGATATTGACGGCCCGATCCAGATTTTTATTGCGAAGCATATGGGTCATGTTGTTGGGGAAAGACTAGGGTTGAAGCCTGAAGAGAAAAAATTGGTAGAACGCACTGTCGGCTATCTTATTCACAATCTTCCGCCCAGGGCATATATTGGAAGGAGGAAGGCTGCAGAAAGGCTCGCAGCAATGGGGGACCGGGGAGGTCTAATATACTCTGCGATGAGAGATGCCGAAAATGAATTGG
>JBBSVW010000009.1:0-4929 GCA_038046605.1 Microcaldota archaeon
ACGGTACTATGCATTTGTATTGTGAAAAAGTGTAACCCAATTATCGTGAACCGCAGTTATTCGAGAGCAGCCAGAACCTGCCGTTCCAGAAAAACTGGTCGAATGCGAAGTGCGAAATCTCGTGCAAAGTTTCCCTGCCAAAAACATCATGGCAGGCCTTCCCGTAGGCTTGCAACCCGTCAGTTACGAGGATGCGTGGCGAAAAGCCCGCAGTGCTTTTCGCTTTCTGCAAAGCGATTTTTGCATTCTGAAAATCACGTTTCTCCGAAACGTGAATTGCGACGATATTCAATTGGTCGTCATAGACGACCCATACGTAATCGAAGAAGCGGTGCTTCGCACCTCGTAGTTTCACGACGTGCTTTACGAAAATTTCATCCGCATGCCACACTTGCGAAAAGTGTGGCTTGAATTTGCTTTGCAACTCTCCGAGCTGCTCGCCGAAATCCCTGACCCAATAACTGATTGTGCTTTTCGGGATTTTGATTCCGAATTTTTCCCCGAAAATTCGGCTGATTTCAGCTGCGCTCAGTTTATAGCGCATGCGAAATTCAACGGCGGTCAAGACCGCCGATGGTGGGTAATGCCCGAACCAGAAGATGGTTCGGGAATAGGTGCTAAAATAGCATTTGCAGTCATTGCAAAAGTATTTCAAGGCTTGCTTGCTTTTCTCTTTAAGCGAACCGTACTTGACGGTTCGCTCCGAACCGCAGTTCGGGCATTCTGGGCGGACGCTGCTCATTCAAAACACCTCGGAAGGTCGGGTAATATTGGTGTTAGGCAGCGGCTGCCCTTTAAATCAGAAGTCTTTTAGCCGGTTCCAGCAAAGGGAGGAATTATTAAGATTGCCCATTTAACGATTCCAGTGGTGGGTTCGGTAGCGTAACAATCATTTTTGATAAATTGGCGAACCAATAGAAAAATTGATGCAAAGGTGTGGGCACATGTCAGAATCAAAAGGTGTATTTTTCGCATTCCTGACGGCGCTTATCAGCGGCGCTTCAGTTTTTGTGAACGGGTTTGTAGTGAAGGGATTTGATCCGTTTGTTTTCACAACGCTCAAGAATTTTGGGGCGGCGATTTTCATTGTGGCGGCAATTTTCCTATTCAGGGAAATGGGCAATTTGAGGAAATTGACATTATCCCAATGGAAATGGCTCGCAATTATCGGCATAATCGGAGGCAGCATCCCATTCCTAATGTTCTTCTCGGGGCTTTCAATGATCCCGGCGGTGAAGGGCTCGTTCCTATTCAGGCTGCTCTTCATCTTTTCGGCGGTTTTTGCGGCAATTATGCTAAAGGAGCGGCCCTCGAGGAATGCAATTATTGGAGCAGCCATATTCCTGATCGGGAACATGTTTTTGCTAGGCGGGCTCGATAGCTTGCTTTCATTTGGGATTGGTGAAATGCTCGTTTTGGGCGCAACCGTTATTTGGGGATTCGAATACGTCCTCTCCAAGTGGGTGATGCAAAAAACGGGCCTTGAGCCAAGAATGATAGCATTTGGCAGGATGCTCATTGGGACAATTGTTTTGTTTGCATTTATCGGAATTGCTGGAAAGGCAGATTATATCGCAACCCTAACGACCATTCATTGGGGATGGGTTGCAATCACATCGGGATTCCTCTTCCTGTTCGTTTCAAGCTGGTATTCGGCGCTAAAGTGGGCAAAGGCGACAACTGCAACTGCTATTTTGGCACTTGGCGGGCCGATAACCACATCGCTTAGCTATCTCTTCCTTGGAAAAGCGCCATCCATGAATGATGCGTATGGGCTTTTGCTTATTGTTGCGGGCGTTGCTGTGCTTGTGGGCTATTCGCAAATTGCAGCCAGCGGAACTTTTGCCTTGAATGAAATAAGGAAGCGGTTCGCATGGAAGGCGTAGAGCTCGCTGCAAGGTTTGGGAGCATCACCAATAATCTGAAATACTGCGGCCCCAATGATTTCCAAAAAATATTTTCTGATTATTTGGCGGATAAGGACAAGGCAAATTCAGCTAAATTGAAGGATGCGATAAAAAAATTCGAGGCGCATTACGCATACCTCAAATTGATTGCAAATGCAACCGGAAGGGACCCGTTCGATTACGAGGTATGTGAGGCGTTCTGGCTTGGGAATGGGCTATTAGAGAGGGTGCAAAAAGCGGATATACAAAAAACATTAATTACCGATCTGACCGGCACCGGGAAAATGCATATCGGAAGGAGCATTGGGCTTGCGCAGTCGCTTCCGGATGGGGTTAGGCCGCACCATTCATTCCATGTCTATTATGTTAAATTCATCACCGGAAAGGTGCAGTGGAATCCGGTGAATGCGGACCATTGCAGGGTGCCGTTTGGGAGAATTATTGAAATTGGGGGAAGGGGCTATAAAGGAGATGAGGGGGAAATTGGAATTAACAACCTAACAGTTGAATATGACCCCATATTATTGACAGAAAAGAAAAAATTTGTTTTTGGGGAAACTGTTACAAAATCCATCACAACAGGGATCAATGGCATGAATTTTGTTCCTAATGCAAAAGTGGGCGATTGGGTAGCCTTCCATTGGGATGTGGCTTGTAAAATAATTGATGGGAGGGAAAGGGCAAATTTGGAGAAATACACAAAATCCAACTTATTCTAGTTAAAACAAAATAGGCAGGATTATCAACCACTCAATAAGGGATTCGCACCAAGCCAAGAGCCTATCAGGTAGCCGGCAATTGCCGCCGTCGTTCCTATGACTGCAATTTCAAGCCCCGATTTCCACCAGCTCCCGGTTGTGACTCTAGCCTTGTAGGCGCCGCCGGCAAACAGGACAAGGATGCCCATAATGAGGGCTGCCCACATTGCAAGGCCAACTGGAAGTAATACGAATGGGATAAGGGGGATGATCGAGCCAACAAATGAGGCTGCGCCCACAACAATTCCGGAATGAACTGGATCCGCCTTCGGGTCGGTATCAGTATTTAGCTCCTGGCGAAGCATCACCTCAAGCCATACCTTCTTATCGGATGTGATTTTATTGACCACATCATCAAGCAATTTGCCCCTAAAGCCCCAGTTGTAATAGATATCGCGTATTTCCGAAACCTCCATTTCAGGAATTTCCCTCATCTCCTTCTCCTCCTTTTCAACCAGGCTCTCATAATAGGATTTTTCCGCCTGGGTGGAGGTGTAGGCAACTGCCGCCATGGAAATTGATTCGGCAAAAGTGGCAACAAGCCCGGCAATAAGGACGATTTTGACATCGTTTGTGGCGCTTGCAACCCCCAGCACGATCCCCATCACATTGACCAGGCCGTCCTGCCCTCCAAGGATGAAATCGCGAAGGTCGGATCCTTGTTTGCTTGGTTTGTGCAATTCTCCGGCGTGATGCATGTCCTTTAGGGAAATTGGGGGATGATGGAAGGAATTGAGGGATGGGCCTGCCTTGATGGAATTGGTTGGCGGATTTGCCCTTGCCAATTTTGGCTGTTTAGTTGATGTTTTCATGGAACTGCCTTTGGCGGAATTATCGGCGTACTCCTTACTCACCAAAGAATTATAAGGCACGCGAGCCAAAACAAATTACTTTTCAGGATTGATGCCAAAAACATGCCGGAAGAAATCATTAATCAAATGGCACGCGGCAAGTTAACCATTTGATCCAAATTATATAATATCCGATGTGGTGAAAATAGGAGAATGGTACTTTGCTTTATCGCACTGTTTGTGTTTGGCTTCCTTGGGATATTCAGCGCCAAATACCGGCCATTGGCAAAAGAAGCCCTGGAGTGCTTTTGGACAACTATGCAATTCAAGCCCTGCCAAGGGACGCTTGAGGACAGGCTTAGGAGGGGAATATTGTCCCAGACATTCAAGGTATCGCCAAACTTGACCAAATATGTCAATAGGTATTTTTACCTGCTCTCCTGGTTGTTTGTGCTCTTGTTTTTTGGGAGCCTGGCATACTCGATGGTCAGCGTCTACAATTTCTATCTCTACGGCAATTGCAACGGGCCGGGCCAGAAGGGCTTTTGCATCTTTGACCCCTTGGCAAGCGGTGATGGGAAATCCTGCCCTGCCAACCTTGGGGATCGCCCAAATCCCAAATACCCCTCGAATTTGGGCACGCACATTTTAGGGCAAATGGATGCAAAAGTTACCTTGCTAGAAATTGGATGCTATACCTGCCCATATACGAAAGAGGCGCAGCCTGCAGTTGATGAAATACTCAATGAATATATCAGGAATAAAGTTGCCGGAAATCCAAGAATTAGATTTGTTTTCAAGCCATTCCCACTTCCAGGGCATCCATTCAGTTCCGAAACAGCGCAGGCAGCCGAATGCGCCGCAGACCAAGGAAAATATTGGGAATATCAGAAATTGCTATTCAAGGAACAGGAAAGCATTGCAAATGGCGGCCTAGATCGGCTTGCAGCATTAGGGACGCAAATTGGCCTTAATGGCTTGGATTTGAAAACCTGCATTGGAACTGGTAAGCACAACCAAACCATCCAAAAATATTTCGATGAGGGAGTTGAAAACGGGGTTTATGGCACCCCTACATTTTTCGTAAACGGGAAATTCCTCGCCGTCGGTCCGATGACTATCGAGGAGCTGTCGAAAGCGATCAATGCGGAACTGGCCAAATAGTACTTCGGGTCAGATATATTCAATTTTGTAAGTATCTCCGTCCACCGAGTCACGATCCAGAAGCGTTTTCGCATCCACCTGCTCGCCATTCAGAAAGAACTTCAAGGTCTTTCCACTGCCAATGCAATATTTTGCGCCATCAACAGTCACGCAGCTATCATCCGCCTGGATTTTCAAGGTTGTAAGCAGGTGCCGGAACGTGACGCCGGGATTCTATCGGATGGGTTGAGAAGACGGGGTGAGGGCACCCCGTCTCCAGAGAGGCGGCGGGGAAGCCCGGAGGACTTGGAGCCGGCGTGCCCTCACGCC
>JBBSVW010000009.1:4939-53980 GCA_038046605.1 Microcaldota archaeon
GTCACGACGCCGATGATGGCCCCGGTCTCCCTGGACTGGGAGAAGGCGATTGGTATGCCCCCTATAACCACGCCGACTTTCATATGCGTGTGCGTGGAGCCAACTGGCCCGATTCCCTTGTTAGCAGCGGCTGCGGATACGAGCATATAACCTAAACCTAACATGACGATCAGCACGGCCGCAATAATCCCGTATTTTTTTATTTGCTTCTTCTTCCCGTCATCAAAGTAAGGCGGCTTCGCCTGGATCTCGGCAAAATGCTTCGCTTCCGCATGCTGCTTGAGCGCCTCGGGCGTATTGAACCCTCCCCCGCAATATTTGCAAGCAAGCGTATAATCAGCCAATTCAAACCCTCAAAAATAGATTACAACACAAAGGAAATATAGCGAATAAGGCAATTATTGGAACTTTTCCCTGCCTTATTGCGTCAGAAGCCTCGAGGCTTCTTAGCATTAGCAGGCGCTTTGAGCGCCTGCGTAATCTCATATAGCGGTTTTATTTGAATGTTCCGTTATTTTATTTAACCGCTATAAGTTATAAAAAGGATTCGTTCGGCATTTCGGCAGGCTGGTTTTAGACTGTTGAAAAATTGGCTTTGGTTAAAAGGATACAATTGTTTGCATCACGTGCGGCAGGGGGTTTTCGCTTGCAGCTCGCCAAATGCACCTGCTTCAGCTTGAATATTTCAACACCCTTTGGTTTGGAAAACAAACAATTTTATATGCAGAATAACTTTACCTTTCCATGAGCGTGCAGAATGAAAGGTCCCAAACCGCGATTGAATACCTTCTGCTTATTGGAGCAGCTGTTATTTTCACCATAGTCGTTACCCTTGCAACCCGCGATATCATCTTTCCGGCAGGTGAGAAGCTTGGGATTCTGGGCTGGAAATTTTGGCAGGCGCAGGCGAGTTTTGCCGCTACGCCGACCGCAATCATTCCCTCCATTATCGTCACTGCCGGCGGTTGCACTCCGGGTTTGCCGTGCCCAAACCCGCTGCAATACTGCTCCGGCAATTCCTTCTGCACAGGCTACATATGCGATTCGAATAACCAGTGCACCATCCCCTCCAACGGCCAATGCACCAGCTGCGGGGCGGAGACGTTCATAAACTCCACGTGCGCTCCCGGCTATGCGGTGACGCCCTGCGAGGCCTCGTGCACGAATGCTTGCAAAGATCCCGGCGGCGTCTGCGAGCCCTGCACGCCATCCACTTGCGATGCGACCTGCACTCAGCTTCCCGCATGCACCCCTGGCGATCCTTGCTTTGGCCCTCCGCAATATTGCATTGGAGATTCGGTTTGCGAGGGGTACCAATGCGACGCTTCAGGGCAATGCACTATCCAATCAAACTCCCTCTGCACATCATGCGGCACAAACACATTCACAAACTCCACCTGTCCTATAGGATATTCCCTGACAGCTTCCTGCACAACGAGCTGCTCCTACTCTTGCTCTGGTGGCGCGTGTGAGCTTTGTGCGCCGCCTCCCTGCGAGGCTGAGTGCAGCGCCGTCTGCCCCCCCGGTGAAATCTGCACTGGCCCAACCAATTATTGCAAAAGTGACGCAACCGGCAATTACTTGTGCTCTGGCTACCGCTGCGATGCCGCAGGCCAATGTACGATTATATCCAATGATATCTGTTCTTCATGCGGCTTTACATCCTTCACGAATTCCACCTGCGCCGCAGGGTATGTGCTATTGAGTTCATGCACCACCAGCTGCAACAATGTTTGCGCCGCTGGCTCCTGCGCCGCATCATGCGAGCCTCCTGCTTGCGAAGCGCAATGTTCCCCCGCTTCCTCTTGCACCTTAAGTGCCGCTCCGGGCTCTGGCGTGGGACCCTATTCCAGCACGGTAACAGCAACGTTTTCCAACCTCGAACCGGGGGTAACGAACGCGCTTCTGAAATGTTTCGCATCGGATGCAGGCGCACCTGCAGCAATTAATATGGTAACCAAGAAGGCAAGCATAGATTGCGATTATCCTGCGGTTCCCGCTCCTGCAATGTTCGAGCCTCGTGCGTCAGCAATAGGTGGCGCCGCAAGCTGCAATGCGGCGATCGTGGACAATCCGCCCTCCTCCTGCGTGCTGATTGCGATTCCAGAATCGGGCGTGGGGCCGTTCAGCAGCACCCTGACCGCCGCCTTTTCCTATCTCGAGCCCGGCGTTTCTCAAGCCCTTATGAAGTGCAGCGCAGCGGATGCGGGACAAAGCCTGCCCATAGATGCGGTTACGAAAACTTCCACGCGGCTGTGCAATTATCCCGCGGTAGCGAACCCCACCAATAATCTGGCCTCTGCTGCCGCCATCGGGGGGGCTGCCTCCTGCACCGACACCGTAACCGACAATCCCTCTCCCAGCTGTATCAATTCATGCGGAATTAGTTTAAGCGCGCCCGGCTATTACGAGTTGTGCAGCGACGTTTCGACCACCTCCACGACCACCCCCTGCGTGACCATAACCTCCTCGGACGTGGAGCTGAACTGCAACAACTACAAGATGGCCGGCCCTTCCTCAAACTCGGGCAAGGGGATTTTCGTTAATCAGGTTTCCCGGAACGTCATCATCCGGAATTGCAACGTGTTTTCTTTCGGCACACCGCTCAGCATTTCCAATTCCGGCAGCACCGGATCGATAACATTCAAGGACAGCATCATAAGCTTCTCGGCGTTGGTGCACATACTGCTGGGCAAGAACACGGTTCTGGAAAACAACCGTTTCAACCTCGTGAACGGCATCCTGATAGACTCGCGGGGCAATGATGGAGATGACCTCCGCCAAATAACCGGCAATCTGATAAACATTTCCGGCGCAAGCGCCAGCAGCCGCGGGATTTGGCTGAATGATGAAAGGCGCGACATTATAAGCGGCAACACGTTCACCCAATACGGTTCTGCAAGCTCCGCCGGAGCGCGCCTTTTGATGCTTGAGAATTCCGATTTCAATACAATTGAAAACAACATCTTTGAAAAATGGCGGGACTTCAGGGCTGTTTACCTCTTAAGCTCCGATAACAACCTCATCCAGCTCAACACCATACGGGATAGCGTTTTTAACGAAAACTTTCTCGTGTTTTTGGAGAGCTCGGGATACAATCGGATTTACCGGAACAACTTCAACAATTTCGACCTCCTCCAGCTCGCTGGCATCATTAGGCTGTATTCCTTGTCTTCGCTTAACCAGGTTACCGAAAACCAGATAGCCAACCACGGCGGCGTGGGCGTGTCCAGCGAAACCTCGAACGCAAACAACATTTCCTCCAACACTTTCAGCAATGGCGATGTTGCCGTAATCGTAAGCGGCTCCAACAACGTCAATATTACTTCAAACACCATTTCGTCCTATAATACGGGAGTGCAGTTGTGGCCGAATTCCCCCTCCGCAAAGATTATAGGCAACGTGATGAATTCCATAACGGCGACCGGGGTTGATGTAAGTTCCCCCAATTCCAATATAGAGATCAAGAACAACAACATCAACGCCGGCGGATGCGCGGTTGATCTGTGCGATCCCCTCAATTCCGGCTGCGGCCTCCTGTGCCCGCTTAACGTTGCCGGCTGCACGAACATTCTCGTGAATGCTAACATTCCAAATAAGTGTTACATGCCTTGAGATATCCCAAGGAAACCCTGCATCCCGCCACGTGTCGCCGCCAACCCCTCCAGGGGAGTAGCTCCCCTACACGGGTTGCCCACTACCCCCTTATTTACTTCTGCGAATTCATTCTGGCCATTTTCTCATGCTCCTTTTTCATGCACGACACCTCCAGGGGAGTAACTCCCCTACGCGTGTCGCCTCTACCCCTTTAGTTACTTCTGCGAATCTGATCCTGACTTCCATTTCTCATGCTCCTTTTTCATGCATCTGTTCATCACAATCAGTAGCCCGTTTTCCTTGGCAAATAATTCCGTTTCCTTGCTTATGATTCCCTCCTGGAGCCAGATCGCCTTGGCATTTATTTCAACCGCCGCCTCGGCAATCTCAAGGCAGAATTGCGCTTTCCGGAAAACAACAACCGCATCCACCTGCAGGGTATTTGGAATTGACTGCAATGCCGGGTAGCATATTAGGCCTTCCCAATTTCCCATATTGGGATTCACGGGGATGATTTTGTACCCTTTTAGCAATAGGTATTTTGCAACATAATTGCTTGGCCGCTTCGAATCGCTGGATATTCCAACAACTGCAATCACCTTTGAGCTTGTCAGGATTTTTTTGATTATTTCCTTTTCAGAGATTACAGACATTTCATTTTACCCCTAAGAGCTTATTCTGGATGTATTTTTACACTAATAGGTACATTGGCAATTTGATTCACAAAAGTAAATAAGGGGGCAGAGGCAACACGAGTAGGGGGCTTAGCCCCCTATAGGTGTTAAGGGTTTCCTTCGTTTTTTAAACTTATCATAAGATAAGTATGCTGATTTTGGATGGAAATGGTGAAAAAACGGGTTTTGACCTTTCCCTAAATGGCAGTATTTCATTTTCCACAAAAAATAATGCAATTCAAGGTGAGCGGATGGACAACAAGAGCGTTTTCAACGGGATAATCATAGGGATACTTTTAGTTCTCGTAGTTGCGGGAGGCTATTTTGTGCTAATCTCGATTGGCGCAATTGGAGGAGGACCGCAAAAGCCAACCCCTACAAGCTCCATCACCACGATAACGCCAACACCGTCCGTGTCGGCGCCAAAAATCGACATTATTATGCTTACTGCCCCCGAATGCACGGATTGCTTTGACATAGAGGCAATCCCATACGTGCTCCAGCAAAATGGTGCGCAGGTCACCCAGAAAAAGGTGATTTATACTTCCGATGAAGGAAAAGCGCTTATAGGAAAATTCAACGTTACAAAACTTCCAACGGCCATCGTTTCAGGAGAAATATCCAAAATCCCCGAATTCGAAGGGCTACTTTTAAAGGCCGGTGAAAAAATTGATGGGAAATTCGTCCTCAAGGACATTGCCCCACCATACCTGGATTTGGAGTTAGGCAAAATAATTGGGAAAATCAAATATGCGACAATTTACGATCAATTCTGTTTTGAGTGCAGGAAGGCAAGCGTCCCGATCCAAAGTTCGGCTGTGAATTTCAGCCTCCTTGCAGAAACACTAAAGGAGGTGTTCTCGATTGGGATAGCCGAAGATATCGAATACGAGGCCAACACAACAATGGCTAGGGAGCTCATTCAAAAATACAAGCTGGAAAAGCTGCCGGCAATCATAATGTCGGATGACATATTGGCATACCCCGCGCTTGAGGCTATTTTTGCCAACATCTCGACTATCGAAAGCGATGGAAGCTATGTTTTAAGGAAATTGAATCCACCCTACCTGAATTTGTCAACGGGCAAGGCAGGCGGGCTGGTTTCATTTGTCTACATAAAGGCAGGTGCTAGCTGCGAACCGGAATGCTACGATTATACGGTCCATACAACAGCCCTGAATAATCTTGGGGTAATGGCCACTTCCTCGTATTATTATGACTACGATTCGTCCCCGGGAAGGAATTATACGAAAATGTACAATATCACAAAGGTCCCAACCGTGCTCATATCCCCGGAGGTCAAATTGTATCCCGCATTCATGAGCGTCTATAAGCAGATTGGCGATTTTGAGAAGGATGGCTGGTTTGTGTTCCGCAACTTCAAGGTGCTGGAAGGGGCGTGGTTTTTCGACCTTACCACAAACACCACGGCTACACTTGACCCGAATTTGGCAAATCAGGCAACGGGAGGCAACTTGCCACCAAATATTGGAGGCTAGTATTGTTGCAGTTGGCGATAGGGAGCTAGGCATAACCTTGCCCCCTTTTTTATTTTCTTTTCATGTAAGCGCCAGTGCCAAGCATCAAGGCGGAAAGGCACCTTTTTAATTTCTTATTTCAAGAGCTTAGTTGCATGAACAACAGGATTTGGCAATTGGACTTCGCAAGGGGGATTGCGGTTATTGGGATGGTTGCCTACAATTGGCTCTTTGCGCTGGCTTACCTTGGAAAAATTGATTTTCCAATCAATGATCCCCCTTATTTCTGGTTTGCACGGATTGTGGCATTTTGCTTTGTGTTCATTGCAGGCGCATCCCTTGCAATAAGCTACAAAAGGGCAATTGCCTCTAGAAGGGGCAGCGAACACCTTGGCAAAACCGCAATATACAAATTCCTTACGCGCGGGCTTAAACTATTCGGGCTTGGGCTATTGATTACGCTTGCAACCTATCTCTACGAACCAAGCGCCACAATCTGGTTTGGGATTTTGCACCTGCTTGGAATTTCAAGCCTACTGGCATTGCCAATAATTGATGCATTGGAAAGGGGAAAAATACGAATGAGGAGCATCACCTTAATTTCCGCCTCAATCATACTTGCCGGAATTTTGCTCCCAGGCATGTCATTTGATTTTCCATACCTTCTCTGGCTTGGCTTTTGGCCAAATGGCTGGTACACGTTTGATTATTTCCCCATTTTGCCATGGTTCGGGTTCTTTTTGATGGGAATTGTTGCCGGCAAAAAATGGTTTTGGAGGAAGGAAAAAACCGCAAATGGAGCAAAGGGGGGCATGAAACCCAAATCGGCATCCAATTATCCGCCTGCCCCAAAATTGCTTGCCCCGATCGCATTTTTAGGAAGGCATTCGCTGTTCATATATTTGGCGCATCAGCCGATATTGCTTTTAGCGGTAAAACTAGGCTTGCTTTAAAAAAAACTAAATCAGATTGTGGATATAAAATAAAAAAAGAGGGAAATCAGCCAAACAGGGACGCTAGCCCTGCAGCAGCCTCCTCCTCCTTCTTCTCCTCGCTGACCTCATCCTTCTTGTCGGCCTTCGCGGCAGGAGCGCCTGCTGTTGGG
The DNA here is from genome assembly GCA_038046605.1 of Microcaldota archaeon. Lineage (GTDB taxonomy): Archaea > Micrarchaeota > Micrarchaeia > Norongarragalinales > SBBD01 > JACRGC01. Next base: position 11,794 of record JBBSVW010000009.1, read on the forward strand.
GCTGCTGCGACAATTGCCGCCTGCTTGATTGCCTCGTCAATGTTGACTCCATCAAGCGATGAAACGAGTGATTTTACCTTTGCCTCATCGGCGTGGACGCCAGCTGCGCTTAGTGCCTTCTTGACGTTCTCCTCGCTTATCGGTTGCTTGTTTGCATGAAGCAACAATGCCGCATAAACATATTCCATAACAAAACACCTTTTTACAGACCTATTTTTTTGAAATTAAAAATATTAAAATGTTGTCATTGGGGGCATCAGGCGCTAGGCGCACTTCCCGGAGCTGCGTTTGCTGCATCTGCTCCCGGAGCTGCGTTTTCCCCTGCGGCTCCGCCTGCGCTTTTACCATCGCTTTTCTCGCCTTCCTTTGCTTTTCCTCCTTTTGCCCCGATCATTGCATTTATCGCAATTGCCTGCCTTGCCGCCTTCTCAAGCAGCAGGGGCATCGAATGCTTGTTGTAGATTTCCGCAAATACCGCCAAATTGATTGCCTGATGGCGGCCCAAAACCAGCGAATCAAGCCAGAATTTATCATCAAGGTCTAGCACATCCGCTTTGTAGATGAGGCCATCCTCGAAGGCTGCGGCCATTTTTAGGCCAACATCCATGGGCTCAATTGAAAGCTTTGAAAGTATTTTTGCTACGGCTTCGGAAATTGGCTCGCCCTTCCTAGCAACAAGTGCATCCTTGGAAATCACTACCTTTGGCCCCTGGATCTTTGCTTCTATTTTGGCCTGCTTAAGTTCCGTGAGCACGGGGCCGGGAGGCAGATTTGTTTCGCCCGCAGGGATCACGATGTCATTTGGGGCGATCTGGCCGGCCTTTGCAATAGTTTTGCTCTTGCTTTCCCTAAGAAGCTTTGCCAATTTGAATGCGGAAACGGATGAGAATACTATTGCACAGCTGCCCTCAAGGTACTTTTCGAGTTCCTTTAGATCGGGCCGTGCTTCCTCAATTGCGCGCCTGACCAGCGTTTCCCTTGTGAGGAAGGTTTCGGCGCTTCCGCGGATCTTCTTCCTTATCTGGTTGTAGTGCCTTGTTGGCAAATTCTGCACACTGGCAATTGCCACTACCTTGCTCTCCCTAAGCTTCTTCTTCAATTGCTCGACTACTCGTTGCTTTCCAGCCTTGCTTAAAACCATGTTTTTTCAACCAAATGAATGTTTTTTTCCGAATCGATTTTTTCCCATTGAAGCGAATTAGAGAAATTAATGGATCAACCCCCCAATCCACCCCGACGTTTTGCCATATTCCAAATTATCATTAATTTTCTAGCTGCCGTATTTAATCCTGACGGGCCTCCCCATCGTAAGCTTGATATATAGCGCATCTATTTGCGTGTCGGAAAGCTTCTTTTTAAGCGCTTCTAGCACGGCGTAAATGTTTTCCGCAATTTCAAGGGGCACCATTGTCTCCTTGCCAACGATGCAGTGAAGGACGGGAAGGTATTTGCCCTTTGTTTTGACATTGATTGTCCTGCTTGTCCTAAGCGCAAGTTCCTTGAGATTGGCATTTGGGGGAATTGGCTTTGGAAGCTTTCCCTTTGCTCCCAGCAATTGGCCCAGCACTTTTCCAATCGTGGTCATGAGCTGGGGCGTGGCAAGAAGAGTGTATTTCACGAGCTCCTTTTGCTTTTTCCTGTCGGTTGCGTAAATGTTGATCTCATCCCCCCCAATAACAAGGTCCACAACCTTCTTGGCATCAACGGCAAGCTGGCCATCGGCAAAAACCGCAACCCTCGCCTCGCGGGGGGCATATGGCAAAACAACATCCACATTGACCCGATTTTCGGGCTTCTTGAAATCCACATCGCGAAGGTTGACCGCAAGGTCTACTGACTGGGCGAACTTGCGCTTGCCTTTATCTACCAGTATAGCCTCAATTGCCTTTGTAAGCTGCGCTTTTTCCATGTAAAACTTACCTATTGATTGATTCCAAAATATGGAATTGATCCAATAAAATGGAACTTCAAATGCATATTGGAACTATTTGCATCGATGAACAATGCTACTGCTCCAAGTCCTATTTTTCCTAAATCCCCTTTTATGAAGCAAACCGCTTCGATCCCTCCTACGAGCCTTTCTTTGCCAAACCCTCGGGAAAGAAAAGCCAATTTGGTAGTGCTTACGGGAAAAATAGCCAATTATTTCCACAATCAAGGTTTATATAGGTTCCTAAGGGATCGGTTTTGTCCCGCTTAATTACTGGATTTTTAGCAATTATTGGTAATTGCGTCGAGAAATCAACAAATTCGTCAAGCAGTGAGGAATGTTTTTTTGCAGAAGCTTTTACCCGTAATTTCATAAATAGCGGGACAGCACCCTAAGGGATCACAACTGAGTATGGCAGGATTTTGAATATAGTGGGATTTGCGGCCTGTTTTCGGGAATTTTAGAATCCGGCGCAGGGTTTGGCTAGGTGAAAAATTTGGATAAATAAAACACGTTTAAATAGGTTTTTCGCATAGCATACCATATGGCCAAATCCGCATTGATCCCGCTCCTGGTTGCTGCTTTAATCTTGCTTTTTGTATCGTTGCTTCCCTCAAATGCCAAAGCACCAGGAGTGCTGAAATATGAGCTGGCCAATGCGCCTTCCTTAGAAGCAGCGCCGCCGCATCCCAATCTTGAGCTAAGAATCAAGCAGGGGAAAATTGCGCTGCCAAGTTACATCAAGGACCGCAAAACCTTGGAGGCAAGGGGGATTGATGCACCGGAAAAATTGCTCGATGTGAAAAAACTAAAAAAATCCACAAGAAAGCTCCCAACCCCCGCAAGCCTGGTAACCGGGGATTCCCCCCTCACAGGCGCCCCGCAGCAGTCATCGCAGGCTGCCTCAACTTATGCAGGCCAGTTCCGGCTTCTTGCGGTTTTGGTTGATTTCACCGACAAGCCCAAATCGGTGAATGCACAATCCTTTGATCCGCTAATATTCAGCACAAATGGGAGCAGCTCGGTTTGGAAATATTACTTCGAAAATTCATACGGGCAATTTGATATTGTGACTGTGAACATGCCCTCATCATTGGGGTGGAACAGGCTAACCGCGCACAACTTCGCCTATTATGTCAATGGAGCATACGGCCTTGGGGGCTATCCCCAAAACTCCCAAAAGCTGACGGAGGATTTGGTGGATCTGATCGATCCTATTGTTGATTTTTCCAATTACGACAATGATGGCGATGGAAAAGTGGAAGGCATCCTCATAATACATCCGGGAAGGGGGGCGGAATTGTCGGGGAGCACTGGCGATATTTGGTCACACAAATGGGGCATTTCTCCTAGAACCCGGGATGGCGTCCAAATTTCCGCCTATTCGATGCAGCCGGAGTATTGGAATGCTCCAGGAGATATGACAATTGGGGTTTACGCGCATGAATTTGGGCACTTGCTTGGGCTTCCGGACCTTTACGATACCGACAATAGCGCAAGGGGAATTGGCAAATGGAGCCTTATGTCAGGCGGCGCTTGGAATGGCGCCCTTGGCAATTCTCCCTCAAATTTGGATGCCTGGAGTAAAATAAAGCTGGGATGGGCGGCGCCAACTACATTATCAAGTGGAACACAAGCCATATCGCTGCCGCAAGTGGAAACCAACTCAAATGGCATTTTCAAATTGGTTGGCCTGAATACTCCCGCAACGGAATACTTCCTATTGGAAAATAGGCAAAAGGTCGGGTATGATTCAGCGCTTCCTGGAGCGGGCTTGCTGGTTTGGCATATTGACGATTCCAAAACCAGCAATTCGAAGGAATGGTATCCGGGCAATGCAAACACGGGCAATTTATGGGTTGCAATGGAACAGGCGGATGGGCTTTGGGAATTGGAAAAAAATATCGATCAGGGGGATGCAAATGACCCCTTTCCCGGCGGGCTCGACATTAATACGTTCAATCCTTATTCGGTTCCAAATTCGGATAATTATGCCCAATTCAGGACAAGGATATCGGTAAATGCAATATCAAATCCACTTCCCACAATGAGTGCAACTGTTTCAATTGGAGGTTCCCCTGCCACCGATGGCATGCTATACATTACCTCCTTGCCAACAGCATCAAATATTTACCTTAATGGGATATCCAGAGGGCTTTCGCCACAATTGATTGCCGGCCTAACACCCGCAAGCTACCAGGTTTCCATCAGGAAGGCAAATTATTACACTTTAAACCAGGCCATTTCCGTGGTTGCGGACCGCACAATTTTGGTTGATGCCGACCTTATTGGAATGAACAGCACGATCCAGGCAAATTCGGTGCCGACCGGCGCTTTTGCCGCATTGGGGGGCGTTTTGCAGGGGATTACCCCAATAACCATTTCCAACGTTCCACCGGGGCCAAAAAGCATGGTATTTTACAAAACCGGCTATTTGAATTCCACCGCTTCCTTTGTTTTAAACTCGAATACATCCTACCCCATAAATGTTGACTTAACCCCGATTAATGGCTCGGCAAATGCGACCCTAATTGTCAATTCAATCCCAACGGGGGCGGCGGTGTTCTTGGATGGAATGCCCAAAGGGGCTACACCAATGGGATTGACTGAAATAATTCCAGGCACCCATCAGCTTTTGCTTATCAAGGCAAATTATTCCAATTACACGCAAACAATTACGCTCGCGCCAGGCGAAACCGCAACCGTAAATGCAACCCTTGCGCAGGCGCAGGGGATCATAGTTGCAAATTCGTCCCCCTCTTTTGCAGACGTTTACATCGATGGGATTTTAAGGGGCGCAACCCCGGCGACAATAAACAATGTGGCAGTTGGAGTTAGGAATGTACGATTCAGTTTCCCAAATTACCTGGATTTCCAGCAAAATTACAATGTGATTGCAAACCAGACACTGGCAATATATGCAAACCTTACAGGCATAAACGGAACCCTCAACGCAAACTCAACGCCAGTTGACGCATCGATATTCCTCGATGGCATTTTGAAGGGGGCAACGCCCCTATCCATTGCGAACATATTGCCGGGAAGCCGCCAGATTGTCATTTCGAAGGCGAATTACCCGAATTATTCGCAGGCAATTGCATTCGCGGCAAACCAAACAATAAACATTTCAATTGTGCTGGCGACAATTCCGGGGACCATTTTGGTTAGCTCGAATCCATCAGCAGCCAATGTTTACCTTGATTCCATATTCCAAGGAAATTCGCCAATTACAATTAGCAATGTGGCAGTTGGCAGCCATCAGCTACGGGTTGCAAGGGCGGATTATTCCGATCATCTGCAAACGGTTTCGATCAGCACAAACCAGACCATTTCAGTGGTTGCAAACCTTACGGCGATTAATGGCACTTTGAATTTGAACTCGGCCCCAAGCGGCGCAAATGCCTATTTGGATGGCCTATTGAAGGGGATGACACCCCTCACAATTGCAAACATTCTGCCAGGGACCCGGCAAATAGTTTTGACAAAAGCGAATTATTCCAATTATACACAGGCAATTGTTTTTTCTGCAAATCAAACAATAAACATTTCCGCGGTGCTTGCAACAATTCCAGGGACCATTTTGGTTAGCTCAAATCCAACGCCAGCGAATGCCTATTTGGATACCGTATTCCAAGGATCAACCCCATTCACAATAGGCAATGTGGCAGTTGGCAGCCATCAGCTACGGGTTGCAAGGGCGGATTATTCGGATTATTTGCAAACGGTTCCCGTGTCCACAAATCAAACTATGGCAATTAACGCTGTGCTCGCCCCGATTCCCGGAATCTTGAATGTGACATCAAACCCCTCCTTGGCATCCACTTACCTTGACGGGGTCCTGGTGGGAGTTACGCCGGTTACCATAACTGGAATTGCCCCGGGATTGCATCAGCTTCTGCTTACCAAGCCGGGCTACCCAGATCAATCGCAAAGCGTGAGCGTGAATGCGAACAAAACGCAATCGGTATTCGTTACGTTTACCTCGAATACCGGCACTATATCCGTAACATCCTCTCCAAGCATTTCCAATGTTTACATGGATTCGACCCTTAGGGGCCAAACCCCCCTTTCCATTTCCGGAGTGAATTTCGGAATCCATTCAATACGGGTTTCAAAGGCGGGATATTTTGATTTCCTGGCAAATGTGAACGTCTCGGTGAACCAAACGTATCCAATAGCCGCAGCGCTTCCCCCAATTTCCAATTGTTCGGATACGGATGGGGGAAACACCCCATATACTGCGGGTAATGTAAGTGGATTTTCGGGGGGTGTGCCTTTTAGCCAAACTGATGCTTGCGGGGGGTCAAACCTCACTGAATATTATTGCGCCGGGAACAATTCCGCTTCTCAAACAATTGCCTGCGCAAATGGATGTTCATTAGGAGCTTGCATCGCGCCGCCGACATCTGGCAGCATTCAAGGAATTACAGTGCCTGCGGGAGCATTGATGTCATTGGATTTCATGCCTGTTGGGAATACGCCAATTACCGTGGGCAACATCGCTCCCGGCCCGCATTTTGTGGGTTTTACGCTTGCGGGCTTCGAAAATTACCAGGCAATTGCGGATGTGATTGCAGGGATCACATCAGTGGTTGCAATCAATCTCACCGCAATTGCCATGCCAAATGGCTGCAATGACACCGATTCCGGGAGTGATCCGTTTGCGAAGGGGAATGTTTACGGTTTCCTCAATAGCAGTGCATACAATTTTAGCGATTATTGCATATCCCAAACTAGCCTAACCGAATATTCGTGCCAAAATGACACATTTGCTAACCAAACAGTGCTTTGCCCGGGGATTTGCTTAAGCGCAGCTTGCCAAATATCGGGCCTTTTCCCAGCAATCATCGGCGGGAGCGTTTACCAAAACGGATCCATTTCAAGCGTTGTTTTCAATTGGCAAACAAACATCCCCTCAACATCAGGAACATACTATGGGAAAATGGCCCAGGTGGCAATGGTCAATGCATCCGATAACAGCACGTATTTCATCACAACCTCCCTTCTTGAATATTCCAATTCAACAAACGAAACCTCGCTTGCACATCAAATTTATGCCTATGGATTGGAATCCGGCACGCAATATGGGTATTTGGCCCAAAGCTGCAACGGCATTAGCTGCACGAACTCTTCGATTTACAATTTCACAACGCAAACCCCTGCGCCGCAGCCAACCCCGGCCCCAAATAACGGAGGGGGGGGAGGCGGCTATTCCGGGGGAAGTTCACCCCCCGCACCAGCAAGTTCGCCAAAACCATTCCCCAAGCCCAGGGTTACCCCAACCCCCGCCCCTTCGCCCCAATTCATGGAAATATCAAATGAAATAGAGGATAAATTGCCAAACCTGGAATATGGGAATGACAGGCAGGAGGTTCAAATTATGCTGGACGATGCCAAATTATTGGAATCGCAGGGAAGGAGGGCGGAGGCGCTGATGCTTCTTTCCAGGGCGAAAGAGAGGCTAATTACCGCAATTGCGTTTTCACGCACCAAGAAGGCGAACTTTTCCTGGCAGCTTGCAATCATTGCAATGGCGCTTTTTGTTTCAGGCATGTGGTTTAGGTTCGACCAGCTAAAGCGCGTGGAAAAAGGGGAAGGGCCCCATGGAATAAGCAAGCTTCTTGAGAGATGAAAAAAGGCATTGGAGCGGATTTCTGAAATAATTATTATCGTGCGGTTTTCCTACGGACCGATATTTTTTTCCCCATTTCGAAAAGGTTTTCACCCTCTCAACGATAGCTTTTAAAATGCGGAATGCCTCTTTTTTTAAAAGTGGGCTTATTTGGTGGTATATCATGACGAAAAACATCTACTGGTTCAATGAGCTTTCAAGGGCTTCGCTAAATGTTGCAGGCGGGAAGGGTTCGAACCTGGGGGAGATGTTCAACCACGGTTTCCCAATTCCGGAGGGCTTTATTGTTTCCGCGGAGAGTTATTTCGAATTCATCAAGTCAACGGGGATAGACAAGGCAATAGCGCAGGTAACCAAGGATTTGGACGTCGAGGACACCGCCAAGTTGCAGCAGGTTTCCGTTGCCTTGAAAGAAGCAATTGTTGCGGTGAAAATGCCAAATGATCTCCGGGCGGACATCATCCGCGCATACAACCAATTATGCGGGGCGGAAATGCCCACATCACAGCAGGAGCAATGGGTCGCTGTTCGCTCATCCGCAACAGCGGAGGATTTGCCGGAAGCCAGCTTTGCCGGCCAGCAGGCAACATTCCTAAACATCAAGGGGCAGGATGCCGTTGTAAAGGCGGTTAGGGATTGCTGGGCTTCGCTATTCGAGGCGCGCGCGATTTATTACAGGGGGGAGCAGCATTTTGACAATTTGAAAGTGGGGATTGCCGTTGTGATCCAAAGGATGGTCCAAAGCGACAAGAGCGGGATCATGTTTTCAGTCGATCCGGTTTCACAGGATCCAAATAACCTCGTCATCGAGGCTGGCTTTGGGCTTGGGGAGGCGGTTGTCAGCGGCGCAATCACGCCGGATATGTACATAATCGACAAAAGGACGGTTAAAATTATTCAAAAAGTCATAAACAAGCAGGAGATGCTAATCACAAGGGTCGATGGAGAGGATAAGGAAATGAAGGTGGAGGAGGAATTGCAGGAGGTCCAAAAATTATCCGAGGAGGAAATCCTGACGCTTGCAAAGTACGGCATCACGATTGAAAACCACTACAGTTTCCCGCAGGACATGGAATGGGCAATTGAGGGCAGGAAGATTTACATCGTGCAAAGCCGCGCAATCACAACCTTGAAGAAAAAGGGCGCATCACAGGGGGGGAATTATTCAACGGATAAAAAAGGGACAGCAGGTGGATCAACAATGTCTGAATTGAAAGGGCCAACAAAGCAGGTTTCGGATGACCCATTTGAGGTGCAGGAAATATCGGCGGACAATGCGGTCCAGTTATTGCAAGGTTCAAGGGCATCGCCCGGCATAGCATGGGGGCCGGTAAAAATGATCATGGATCCAAAGGAAATATCCAGGGTGTATGAGGGGGATATCCTGGTCACAAGGATGACAACGCCGGATTTCGTGCCCGCCATGAAGCGCGCGGCCGCAATCGTAACTGATGAGGGCGGAGCTACTTGCCATGCCGCAATTGTGAGCCGCGAACTTGGGATACCCTGCATCGTAGGCACAAGGGAAGCCACCCACAAATTGAAGGAGGGGCAGATCATTACAGTAGATGCAAAGCGGGGGATTGTTTATGATGGAAGGGTTGCGCTTGAAACCAAAAAAGTGGATGCGGGAGGGAATAGCGCAGGGGCAACAAATGCGCATCTTGCGACATTCACAATCACAGGCACAAAATTGTATGTGAATTTGGCGGAACCGGAAAAAGCGGATGAAATCGCGGAGAATTATGTCGATGGAGTCGGGCTTTTACGCGCCGAATTCATGATAGCCGGGCTAGGGAAGCACCCGCGCATGATGATCGAGCAGGGAAGGCAGGAGGAATACATTGATGCCCTGGCAAAGGGGCTTCGCAAGTTCTGCGCGGCATTCTACCCAAGGCCGATCATTTACCGTGCTACGGATTTCAAGACAAACGAATACAGGAACCTCGAGGGAGGGGAAAAGTTCGAGCCCAAGGAGGAAAACCCCATGATTGGCTACCGCGGCTGCTTTAGGTACATAAAAGAGCCGGAGGTATTTGCCCTTGAGCTTGCGGCAATCAACAAGGTCCGCAACCAATACGGCATGAAGAACCTGCATTTGATGCTCCCATTCGTCAGGCGCGTCGAGGATTTCAAGGCATGCAAGCGGCTGGTAGAAAATGCGGGTTTGGAGCGCAATTTTGATTTCAAGCTTGGGATCATGTGCGAAGTGCCATCGAATGTAATCAGCGCAGAGGAGTTTTGCAAGGCGGGAGTTGATTTCTTCTCAATTGGCTCGAATGATTTGACGCAGCTGACACTTGGTGTGGATCGCGATTCGCCCCTTGTTGCGGAGGATTTCGATGAGAGGGATCCGGCGATTTTGAACTCAATTAAGCATGTGATCAAGGTATGCCACAAATACGGCGTAAAGGTTGGGATCTGCGGGCAGGCACCATCGGTTTATCCGGAATTTGCAGAGGCGCTTGTTAGGTATGGGATCGATTCCATTTCGGTGAATCCGGATGTGATTGATATCACAAGAAGGAGCATCGCTTCGGCGGAGCAGAAGGTCATCATTGAAAAACTGAAAGGGCTGGAGGATGCCAGTGAAAAGGAAAGTGCTTGGTAATAGGGGGTAGCGGGCGACCGTCTTGAAGGGTAAAACAATAGAATATTTCCCCCGATTGCCCGGGGCCTTATTTATATTCGCGCCCCTTCTTTGCCCAATCAGTCATGCGCGATTCGTTGTCCCTATCCATTTTGGCCAAGGCTGCATTCGCTCCGTCCATATGGGCGCCCAATAAAAGCGCAAGGTGCCTTTTTTGGATGAGGAGTTGGTCAATTCCATTCACCGGAAACTTGGATGTGCGGAATGCGGTCGATAGGGCATCCAAGTAGGCCGTAGCATGATTGCTAAGTGCGCGGTCCTGACCATCGCTTTCAAGGGCAGATAAACGCTTCAGCTTATACCTCCATGCCCGGTTTACATTTCCAAGCTGGGCCATGAGCCTTAGGTATTGGGAATCCACCCTATCTGTTGCCTCGAGTCGCTTTCCAATGCCATCAGTCCTCCGTTTTGCCGCATTGCCGACCCTGATCGAAACCGCCCTCCCAAGGCCTAACCGGTAGACCTTTTCCATCCTTTTGCCAAGGAAGCGCGCAATCCGTTTTACATCCGCCTCGTGGAGCCCGTTTTCGGTTAGCCTTTCTTTTTCCTTGCCCACTAGCGTGGCCATCATGTCGGTTACCGGTTTAGGAAGGGGCTTTGCAACCATAATCATCGATCAATTTTCCCTTCTCCGCTGGGAAATGAAAAATGCCATCCCAATTAGCATCAGGAAGAAAATGCCAATCAGGACGCCGGAGCCCGAATTATTCGCCGCAAAAAAGCCGGTCAGGGGGTTTGCGCCCGGATTTTCCTTGATCACCGATTTTCCCCTGATGCCAAGGGGGTCGAGGTCGTAGGAGAAGAAGATGGCAAATGCAAGGATTGCAATTAGAATAATTCTTCGGTTCATGGAAAACAGTTCCCCGTGGAAATATTTAAGGGTTTGCCCTTTGCTTCGAAACCCCCCCTTTTACTATTTTCAATATTCATTCGTGTGAAAACTAGAGTTGAGAAAAAAAGTGGGCCAGCCCGGATTTTAACGCCTTGCCCCTTTCTTTTCAAAAAAGAAAGCGGCGATGGCTCCGCTGGAAAGAAAACAATTTGCTTTGAAAGGGGGTAGAGGCGATGTACGAATTGATAGGCAACTCGGACATTAGTAGAGGCGAACTCTACATAACACGAGTAGGGGGGAATCCTTCCCCCCTATAGGTGTCGAGTGGGCCAGCCCGGATTTGAACCGGGAACCTTTCGATGTCCGACATTGGTCATTGCATCGCCACTTTACAGCGGAAATGCGTTATCAGTCGAACGCTCCAACCAGATTAAGCTACAGGAATCAGCTCCCGAAAAACTTGTTTGCGAGGGTCCCTGACTGTAGTAGCCCACAGGGTAGCTTTTTGGAGCCTATCATTTTTATATGCTATGTCGAAGCCGATATTTTTTGAAAAATTGACAAACGAGGTTCTTTTAACTCGTAAACGAAGCATGCAAGTTGTAGTATCATCCCGTTTTCTCTTAAGTTCATCTATTTTTGTTATTTCCGAGGTCTCCACCCCCAAATCGGACATGATTTTCCTCATGTGATTCAAAAAAAGGTAACCGTTTTCAACAATCGACATTTCCTTACCCATTGAATACTTCAATTCCCAGTAACCATATTTGCCAGTCTTGAAAACAGAACCCTCACAAGAGAATGCCCTTCTTAAAAACGCCGATTTTATTTCGTTTGGCCCTCCTAAAATCCATTCGGGTATCGAGTATTTTTCCGTAACTTTATCGCCAATTTGTGTACCGCAAAGCATCAATATCCGGGATAGCGCTGAATTGCACAGAATTACGCCTGTGCTGTGGCCATTCACCCTTTTGCCCCAACTCCTTATTTTCCCCTGGACTCCAAAAACTTTCATGAGTAGTGAATTGAAGTAATCAAGTTCCCCGATATTTTTAGAGAAATAGCCCATGTAGTCATATTTCCAATGATTGTCTATTTTTCTTCCCTCCAAATGCCCATCAGTTAGGAGGCTTGCCACAATCTCAGCCAGTTCCGGTGAAGAGGTTACCGGAAACCATCCGCCATATTTTGAGATTGCTTTTTCCGCGAAAACGGAGTACCTGTAAGTAGATGCAAATCTTTCCTTATCCACAAGAATTTCCATTTTAGCTCGAAGATTTTTCGAAAAAAATAGTATATAAGGACGATGGGGGATAACTTCGGGTGAGGTGTAAAAATTAATCCATGGTAAAATATAGTATTGGCAAATCTATGTAAACTACCTGCCGCTGAAGCGGCAGGCGTTTGAGGCTAATTAAAAATCAGAGAGCACCGATTGCTTTTCCCAGTGCTTGCGCTGCTGGCGCTCGATGTAGTAGCGCACTGTTTCCGCAGTGACGCGCCCGACTGTTTCCGCGAAATAGCCCCCTGACCAGAAGCGGTTGCCCCAGAGCTTCGTGCGGACGCGCTCCGCGAAATGCAGGCGCAGGAAGCGCGACGTCGCGCCCTTGAAGCGCTGCGCAAGCTGCGATGCCGAATAGTTCTTGCACCTGCAGACGAACAGGTGCCAGTGGTCGGGGCCAAACTCGCTCGCGCCGATTTCGATTCCAAGCGCGCTCGCGATGCGCTTTGCCTCGGAAGCGCAAGCTTCTTTAAGCACCCCGTCGCGAAACATATCGCGCCGGAATGCGGGCGTGAACTGGAGGTGGAAATTCCAGCCGCCGAAGGCGTGGTTCATGGAAATCAGGCTGTCGCTACTCATGGTTCATTACCTCGGGCGGCTATCTTCGCGCCGCGCGCAAGCGGCGCAGCCGCCCGAACCTATCAGTAGCGCATTAAAGGCATTGGTTGCAGTAAGGACAACTTTTGCGAAAGTTTTCCTTACAATCTTTCAAAAGCTGGGTTCAATTCAACCACGGACTGAAGTCGGTAGGGGTTCTTGAACCTAGGCGTCTAAACTTCAAAATAAGTCCTGGCTTCCATTATGTTTGCAACCTCCTTTACCTCCAATTTCCACTTATCCATCGCATATTTTGCAAGGTCGAGCTTGTGGGGAACGTAGCTTACCTCCTGAAAAACAAATGGCCCAACCCGGCGCTGCTTAACCTGCTTTTCATAATAAATTAGGTTTATGAAACCCTTTGGAACAAGGAAAAGTTTGAAGCCGCCCTCGGAAGCCGCCTGAGCCTTTTCAAGGACGCCCCCAACCTGCCCAATGGAACCATCCGGCTCGATTGTTCCAGTCATTGCTACCCCTTCCTTTGGGCGCTTATTTTGGATTGCCGCAAGAGTTGCAATTGTTATTGCGGCCCCGGCAGATGGCCCTCCAACAAGCGAGGTATTTGCCTCAAATGTAAGAATGACGTCGCGGTCATCAAGATTGACGCCGGCGGTCTTTTCCGCAATGTTAACCGCGGTTTCCGCGGAAAATTGGGTGTCGGGCTCGACAAATGGATTCGTGTTTATAAGAACGCGCCCCTTGCCGCTCCTCACCTCGATGTTCGCGTAACTAACGATGCCCGCATTATCATCGCTTTTGACCGCAAGCACGGGCATGCGTGAATTATAAACTTCTGTGAACGATAGGGGCCTGGTTGTTATGGAAACCTTGCCGTCCTGCTCGGAATATACCCGTTCAACAAGCGTTGGAGGGAAGAAATTTTGGTAAATCAAAAGCCCAACTAAAATTCCGAGCACGAAAAGCCCGCCCATGAAAAAGTTATTGGAATTGTTCCTTGCCATGCTTCATCCACATAGCGTTTCTTTAGTTTGCAAGATATAAACGTATTGAAATGGTTAGGGTGGGGAAAGGGACATTTTGGGCTTGTGGGAGATTGAAAGAGGATTAGCTCCATGGGCAAATTATGGTTTGAATTAAAAAATCAGAAGTATTAACCATTATTTAACACGCGCGAACAATGCGAAAATCCCCTAATGCTTCGGCTTTTTGCGAACCTCATCCATATGGCGGATGCGCTTTTGCAAAAGCTCCTTGGTTCCAATATCCCTGCGATGGAAAACCGGGCCCTTGATTTGGCGTATGGAATGCTCGGCAATTTGCTCGGCTTCAATAATTGTATCCGCAATGCCAACGCATGCAACCGCCCTCGATGTACCCATCCTAAGTTTCCATGGCCGCTCTTCGCCTAGTTCTTCCACAGCCCCCAAATAGTATTTTGCGGAGGAGTTTCCAAGGTCGGTAATATCAATTATTTCGCCTTTTTTGGGATTTTCAGGATAGCCTTGCGGAACGGCGTATTTCACAACCGATGCCTTCTCCTCGAATTTGAGTGAGATTTTGGAGAGATGGCCATTTGAGGCAGCCTCACATACTTCCACAAAATCATTTTTCATCAGGGGAAGGATGTTCATTATTTCGGGATCGCCAAAGCGCGCGTTGTATTCGATTAGTTTGACGCCATTTGCCGTAAGCATGAACCCGCCATACATGATGCCATGGAAGTATTCGTTAAGTTCATCCTTTAGCGCGAATGCAACCTTGTTGGTGATATGCTCTGCTTCCAAAAGATCCTTCTTGGTCAGGAACGGAAGCAGATGGTTGGAATCGGAATATGAGCCCATGCCACCGGTATTTGGGCCAAAATCCCCCTCATAGGCACGCTTATGGTCCTGCACAATTGGGGAGGGAAGGACGGCCCTGCCGTCCGTGAAGAATTGGATGGAAAATTCCTCACCAACGAGTTTTTCCTCTATCACCACTTTGCTTTTCACGGCAATGATTTCGGAGGCATAATCCATCGCTTTATCCAATGTTTTGATGTGCTCGCCAAACACCATAACACCCTTGCCGCCGGTTAGGCCATCGGGCTTGATTACAAAATCCCTTAGATCCATCATGTAATCCTTCATCCCATCTATGGAATCAAAAACCTTGTGCTCGAGGGAGCCTTCAATTTTGTATTTGTCCATTAGATTGCGTGTAAATGCTTTGGAGCTCTCCAGCCTTGCAAGTGATTTTTTAGGGGCGAAAACGGGAATTTCCATATCCGAGAGGATGTCGGCAACGCCAATTGCAATTGCATAATCGGGGGAAATAACGGCAAGATTGGGACTTACGGTTTTGGCATATTTGCGGATTGAGGCAAAATCATCCACCTTCCCCAATTGGTGGCTCTTGGAACGGCGAAGAACTGAGGGGTTTGGGCTTTGGAGGTATGAATGGAGCTCGCTATCAGCGCTCCTCTCGATTGCTTCCGCAAGGCAATCCGCCCTGGCAGTTGAGCCAAGGGCTACAAGCAGCACTTTTTTCATCAGTTTCCCACGGTTATGTTTAGCGCACTAGGGTTTTTAAGGAAAATTATTTTGGGTTGCTAAGGCAAAAGAAGGCACCGCAATAAATTGCAGCCGGAATAAATTTTTTTTACTTCGCCGGGATTAGACCATATCCCCCGAATTCGACTTTTTCTGGCTGAAATTGCCCTTCGAGGTTTCGAGATCATCCAATTTGGAGATGAAATCGCGCCGGAGCTCCTTCATTTTCTGGTCGTTTTCCTTTTCGAGGTCGCGCAGGGCCCTTTCCATATCGTTCAGGTGGTGCTCGAGCTTTATCAGGGACATATCAAATACGATAAGCTTTTCGTTGACGCCCTTTTGGAGGTTTGAAAGATCGCCCTTGGTGATGGTGCTAGCAGAAAGCGTTCTTAGCGAATAGACCTCCTTTACAAGGTCGCGCACAACCGAGGTGTTGTCGGCAACATCGGAAACGGCGGAATCAAGCTTGCGCTCGGATTTTTGGAGGTAGTCCTGCGTTTTGGTTTCAATGGTTTTTAGGCGCTTATCAAGCTCGTTTGCCTCGCCTGCGAATTCCTTGCTCTCAAAACCCATATCGCCAATAGTTTTGGATATTTTTTCCCCGGTTGCTTCGACTGATTCCATGCGCTTTTCATAATCGGAAATGACTTGGTTTTGCGCCTTTTCGGCACTTTCCATTTCCCCAAATTCCTTGGCCAATTTCCCGTTTTCCACCTGCGCCGCTTGGAGGTCGGCCATGATTTTCACAAGGGAGGCAATGTCCTTGCGGGCCTTATCGATGTCGGATTTGGAGGCGTTAAGCTGGGAAATTGATTTTTCAGTGCCGGAGAGGCGTTTTTCGCTTTCCTCAAATTCGGAAGCGGCTTTTTCGAGGGAGGAAATTCTGCCGTCAAAATCCTTCTTGAATTTGAGGCTTTCGGAGAGAATGGATTTTTGAAGTTCAGATTGCATGGCATTTATCTTATCCGAGGCTGCTTCCGCATTTGTGATTTTTTTAAGAATACCCTTCTCGGATTCCTCGATCCCCTCTTTTGCTTCCTTTAAAATATCCGTTTTGAGCATTTCGGATTTGGCAACCGCCTTGTCCACCTCAATGATCTTGGAATCGAGCGATTCGCCGTATTCCTTCAGTTCGCCCTTCAATTTTAGGAAATCGGATTTGCTGGCGGAACTATCCACCTTCACCTTGAATACATTGAAATCCTTCATTATGTCCTTGAATTCGGAATCGAGCTCCTTTACATGGTCAAATACCTTCTGGTACTCGTAAAAATGCTGCTGGAAATCCGCGTGGATGGCCTCGATCTTGTCAGCGCGCTGGTCCATCTTGTTTTGAATTTGGAGGGCGGTTGAGAGCTCGGTTTTGACCTCCTCGTTCAATTTAAGCATGGTTTCAGAGCCGCGTATGACTTCTGTTCGCTGCCGCAAATCCTTTAATTCATCCACAAGCCTTTGCTGCATTGCCGCAAACTTCTCCTCCATCCCCTTGGCGGCCTCAATTTTTGCCTCCAGTTTCTTTACCTCCATCATCAGCCGCTCTGGCTGGACCATTTGAATAAGTTCAATTGCCTTTTCCGCCTGCACCTTGATTGTGGCACCGTCGCGCTCCGAATCAAGAACGGTTGCACGGATTTCCCCGACCTGCTCTGAAAATTTCGAAAAGCGCTCATCAGTGACCTGCTTGTTTTGCTTCATGAGCTCTATTTGCACTTTGAGCAGTTCCACATCCTTCTCGAGCTGCACGATCGTGCGGTCCTGCGAGAGGGAGTTGCTTTTGGGTTTCTCCGCCTGCTGGGAACGCGCCTCATCCTCATAGCGCTCCTCGGAGGATTTCATCATCATATCCTCCCTTGCCTGCAGCTCCTCTTCGGTTGGCTGCTTTTTCATGACGCCATCAAGGATTCCCATAATTCCTCACGCGATATCCTTATTCTTATCATCCTTTCTTGATTCCAAACCTGCATCATCCTTTTGAGGTTTTGAAATATCAGCAAGGCCCAGCTTTATTGGCTTATCCTTATCTTCGTCCTTTTCTGCTTTTGTATTATTTGTGGTAGCTGGTTCACCACTTGCATTACTTTCCCGCCTGATTTCCCCGCCTAAGCTCCCAATCCCAAGGTCGGAAAAATCAATCATCCTATCCGGCTTCCGTTTCGATTTCCTCTTCATCCCCTCGATTTTCTGCTCGAGGGATTCGAGGTATATTTCAACTATATTGAACGCGCCCTTCTTAACCTTATCCCTGGCAAGGTTAATTTCCAGCTCCAAATCCAAAACATCCTCGCCCTGGCTGCGAAGTTTTTCCATCTCGAACTCCAACTTCTCAACCTTGGTGTTGTACTCCTCATATTGGGAAAGTTCCGTATCGGATAGCCTAACGATGTTGTGCAAAAGCGGCCTGAAGGATACAAAGTAGGGCTGGCCGTTGTTATATTCTGAATTTTGGACCATTCCAGATCCAATGCTCTCCTTCACTATGGAACGCGCGGCATCCTCGCCGAATTTGAGCTTTAGCCTCTCAAGGTCTCCTTCATATTTCGTGCGCATTTGTATTTCCGTGCCGATGTTCGCCTTGATTTCACCCACGAAATCCGAAAGCACCTGCGAAATGAGGACCATTCCAACCCCCCATTTGCGGAACTCACGCGCTCCGCGCTCGATTTGGATGAACCCCTCGCCCCTTCCGCCGAATTTGGGAAGCAGGCGGTGGACTTCATCATAAACAAGGAGCAATTTGAGCTCTGGCGATTCGGTAAGGCCAGCTGCAAAAACCTGCTTTATTGTGTTTGCAACGAATGTCTCGTGATCGGCAAACGAGAGCTTGTTCATGACAAAAATGGTCGCCTCGCCAGGCTTTGCAACTTTCCGGATGTCGATTGGCAAGTTGGGGTCGCGCACAACAAAGATGTTGCCCTTGAAGGCGCGCGCGCTATCGGTATTGAGGCCGTAGTGCTTATATTGCGAAAGCATGTCACGGTTCTTTTGGGGGCGCAAAAAGCCCGTCCATTGCGCGGTTGGATCGAAAATCAGAACGGAAATATTTTTCATGAGCGCCTCCTCAGCAATGACCTGCGCGGCGACGGTTTTTCCTGAGCCGGTTGCGCCTGCAATCAGGACGTGCGTTTGCAGCTTATCCAGTGAAGCGAACGCGCGCACCTTGGATTCGGCAATTAGGCCCAAGAACCCCGAACGCGGCCCGGGCTCCGGGAGTTTGGTGAAATCAACCCTGGCAATGTACCTGCGCTTCTTTTGCGCAATTTGGTATTGGCGATAGTAAGTGATGAAAGAGGCTGCGAGAATCAGCAGTATGGGCAATAGCTGCCAAAGGGAGAGCGTGCCGAACAATTTGCTGGACCATATTGATGCCTGCACCTTGAAATATGAGATGGCGGAAACCTCCCTAAGCTTTCCTCCCTCGACAGAATATAGCAGGATTCCGCGTACAACAAACCTGCCGTTGCGCGTTTCCCTTGGAATTTTTACCGCCCGGATGCTGTTATAGGTTGTTTGGAACGAAATCGATTCGGTTTCGCTTTTGCTTAGTATTTCATCCGTGACGGGATCCACCAGTTCAAGGGTGAATTGGCCCGAAATTTCCTTTGGTTCGCCCAAATTATACAGGCTCAGCTCCACCCGAAGCGTTTCGCCCGGATCCAGGGTATCCACCAAAGGCTGCAGCCTCAAATCTATCAGCCGATCCTCCTTCTTTTCAAGGACACGGACAGTTACAGGTATTGAAATCCTGCCGATCTCATTTGCCAATTGGAGCTCCCCAAAAAAGTTTCCTGCCCTTGTACCATCCGGAATTGAGCCAAAAACCAACAGGTCGGTTTCGTGGAGGCGGTTTAGCTTGATAGTTTTTGTCCCTGTTGTAATAAAGGGCCTAATTCCCCCCACCATGGAAACATTTATCTCTGAGGAAATATTCAACAAGTTTTTAATGTGGATTGCGCTTTGGGTGCTTTCGCCGGGGTAGAGCTCAAAAGTGAGGCTGGAAACGCCGGGCTCAAGCCCGATGCTTTCCGTCTTGTTTTCCTTAAGGAGTTTTTTGAGCTCCTCTAACTGTGCGGTGATGTTGTCGGCTTTGGGCGTTGCGCTTGGGGTTGCAGTGGCGGGGGGAGGATTATAACTGCCGCTTGAGCCGCCGGAACTTCCGCCGGTCGTGGTCGTGCCTCCGGGTGCGGGCGTTGGGGTTGGCGCAACATACTGCACAAGCGCGAATGCGGAAATGTTATTCGCAAACGATGAGAAATTCGCGGATATGATGTTCGAAATGGAATTTGTAGTGGTATTGAGCAGGTAATCCCAGCTTCCCACACAAGTGCGTGAGGCATAGGTGTAATTCGCGCATTGGTAAATCCGGAGGAGCGATTCGTCGGTGATGCTTGAGAGCAGTGGAGCATAATCAATCACGAGCGAGCCATTTGTTGGCGCCTGGATTATCGCCGCAAAGCCCGCCTTGGCGCCTGCGATTTGCGATGAGATGTCCGAACCGGTGAAATTGTCGAGGGTGATGAAACCCTGGTTGATCGTATTGAAATCAACCGAATTTATGGTGGCGTTGTAGAAGAGGAATTTGATCCCAAGCTCGTACCATTTTGCCCTAAGGGACTTGTTATAGTGGCCCGTGGCGTTGGTTGTGAAATTATCTAGGTTGCCATCGGTGGAATTCCTGATGGAGAAGTTTACGAAAAGAAATTGGCCTTCAAGATTTTGGAGGGAGCCATTGAATTGGCGCGTTTGGTAGATTTCAAATGAGCCATTCAGGGAGGAGTTGGAGTTGCCGGTTGTATCGTTCGCAGCGTAATTTATCGTATGGAGGCCAAGGGATGTGAAATTATATGACCCGATGAAAAGCTGCCTTGTGGAATTGAATGGCAATGAGAAGTTGGATGCAGTGCCGTTGGGGAATGTCAATATTGCGGTTGCATTCGCTGGCTGGAAATTATCTGTCGCATTTAGCACTAGGGTTGTGTTTGAATAAAGCTCCGTATCATTCGAATCTTCTGATATCATCCTTGGGGGGGTTATATCCCTGTAGAAAATTGCCGAAGCATTCGTAATGTTCTTGGCGAGGAAGACATTTCCGTTTGTAAAGTTGGCTTTTACCGTAATGTTATGGTATGTCGCATCAGTAAGTGATGGGGCGGTGCAGTTGAGATTCGTGAAATTGCCGCTTGTGGAATTCGAGAATATGGCGCATGCCGACCCGTCCCCAAATACGCTCCACGTAGTATTGATGGTTTGGTTTTGCCCGCCGAAAACCAGCCTTGCGGTAATGTTGATGGGATCCCCGGCAAGCACTTGGGAGGGGGCGTAGATCGCATGCACATGCACCTCTACAGTGAACGAATTGAAGGTGATGTTTACAAGCCGCGCAATCGAGCCATTTCCTTCACTTATATTCAAAACACCCATGTATTGGCTGTTTGAATCAGGTACCGTATAATTTATTGGGACCGCAAAGGATTGGGAGGAATTCAGGTATTTTGATTGATTCAAAAGGTTTGAGAATGAGGTCATGTTTCCGGTCAAATTGAATGTAAAGTTAAGGAGGGCATCGGAAGTGCCCGAATGGGTTATTTGGGCCTGCGAATTGATTGACGAATCTCCCGCAATCCCATTTATTGTGATATTGTTAAGGTTTAGGCCCCATGTGTTGTTGTAGGGTATTGTAAGATTTACTACAAATGTGCGGGATATTGCGCCTGCAGTGATGTTTATTGTGAAATTCCTAAATCCGGATGACGAATGGTAAAGCGTCGAAATATTGAAACTTATATTCGCGCTTCCAAGGGCGGAGATGTTTCCTTGGGTATTATTGAAATTTACGCTGAAATTTGCAAATGGGGTGGAATAAGTGATGTTGTAATTGGTGATGTTGTCATTCCCATTTGGCGAAATTTCCAGCCATTCACTCTGGTTTTGCCCATGCTGCAATGAGATGGATTGGTTCGAAATTGAGATTGAAAAGTTGGCATTCTGAAGGGCCGTAATTGTTATATTCTGGCCCCAGATGTGCGCAATTGTGCCGTTGGGGTTCCTGAAAGAGGCATTTGGCGTGAAATAATAGATCCCATAGGATCTGGGCGCAATTGTGATATTGAATTGAGTGAGATTAATCGAACTGCCATTGAGGTATGGAATTGTCGGAATGGCATTGAAGCTCCAGTTTGCAAGCGTATCCGTTGCATTCGATGCCCTAGCAAGCATTCCCGACAGGTTTATTGAATAAGCAGAAACAAGGCCGGTATTGTTTGTTGAGATGTTCAGGATCAGCGAATAATTGGCGGCATTGGTTATGCCAGAAACATTGGTGGAATTGCCAAGGAGAAGAAGGCTGGTATTCCCAATCACTTCGAATTGGATTGAGGTTGAATTTAGCTGGCTAGAACGGTCGCGGATGAAGAATGTGGCATTGTAAATTCCAGTCACATTCGTCATATTGAACGGGTAGGTGTAATTCTGCGCATCAAGGCAAGCGCCGCCGCAAATTTGGGCGGTGTTAAGCGTTTGGTTTGTGGCATTCAAGGTATTGTTTGTCCCATCGGGCCTTGAAATGTTGAATTGTGCGTAGTCAAGGTTTAGCCCCCAAAGCTCATCATCCGTGGCAATAGCGCTTAGCTTGATTGTGCCATTGAATTCTACGTAGGTTCGCAGGGCATTCCCAACAAATGTTGCATTTTGGGAGAATTTGGGAGGGGCATTTGTAATATTGAAGAAGAGGATGGTTGAATTTGACGTGGGCAGAGCCGTGGAATTGGACATGGAAATTTGGACGGCGTAGCCATCCGTTATGTTCGTATCCCCAACGGAAGTTTTCATTATTGTAAAAGAAGTTGAGGAATTTTTAGGCGCCGAAACGGTTGATGGATTTGCGGGTATGCCCTGGCCAGCTCCGCAGAAATCCTGACCCGATGGGGGGCCGCCAATGCAGCTTGCCCTTCCGCCAAAATCGGCATAACCGATTGTGAAGGAATGGTTGGCATTTCCGGTATTATTGATAGTAATCGTGCCAACTACTCCTGATTCGGAAAGACCAAAGTCCTTTGTTTGGTTGGCACCTGGAAGGAAATGCCATGAGGTGTCTGTTGGCACATGAACTGTTAGGTTTAGGGTGCCATTTGCATTGTAGCCGGAAATGTTGATGATGCCAGTATAATTGCCAGGCAATTGGCCAAATGGAACGGATACATTAAGGTAAACGGAGTAATTTACCCCTTCGGTGATATTTGGAATTGTTGATGGGCTAAGGGATATCCAGTTTTGGGGAATTGTGCCGCTTATGAACGAAACAGTTAGGTTAACAAGCTTGATATTGCCAGTTGAATTGATGAGGAACGAAGTGATATTTACCTTGCCATGCCCAGTTGTTAGGTTTAGGAGGGGCTGGATGGAAATGCCTGGAGAAACATTTACCGTGACATTGATGTAAGTTGCCCTCCCTTCATTGGAGGTTATCTTGACAAGGGCTGAAAAGATTCCTGCAATGAAGTCAAGCACGTTGATTATTATTTGGAGGACAGCTCCCGATCCTTCTGAAATCGAAGTCCAGGAAATGGAGGAGGAATTCCAGCCGGATGATGGGGAATTGAACGAAATCCAGGAAGATGGTATTGTGCTATTGATTACGGAAACGCTTACATTGGTAATTGGCGCATTGCCGGGGTTGCTTATGGTTGTTGAAATGGATTGGTTATTTGTTAGGGAAATATTGGCAGTGACTGCTGCTGGTGAGGAGTTGATTTGCGGATTTACCTGGATTTGCAAATCAATGTAAGTGCTTGTGGAATTCTTCCCATTTGTTTGGTCATCGGCGGTTAGATTGATTTTGCCAATGTAGGTTGCTGGGGTATAATTGCCTATTAGCACATCAACCTGCAAATCGTATGTAAAGCTAGGGGATTGACCAGGATCAATTAAGGGGGATAAACTAATCCAGGAAGGGGGAATATTGCCCGCAATTAGGGATGCAGTTATATTGAAAATTTGGATGTTTCCTATGTTTGTCACAGTTACGGTAGTGGAATTTGTTTGGCTTAGGTTTGAGGAAATGTTGATTATTGATACGCTTGTTGAAAGCGCCGGATTTGATGAAACAATCACGTTGGAGCGGTTTGCAATGGTGTAATTTGTCCCATTATTATTGGTCCATGAAGCATTCCAAGTTATTGTGTGCGTTCCGGGGGTAGCACTGCCCGAAATGGATAGATTGAAGGTGGCATTGCAATTTCCAAACGGAGATACCATTGGCCCGCAGCTGGAGGAAATCCTTGCAATCGAGGTTATTGACGAGGATTTGGTTGTGAAATTGATGGCTGGGAAGTGCATTGTCCCATTTAGCTTGTTTTCAAGGGAAACATTCATTAGAAATATTTGGCCTGATGCGTTCAGGTTTGAAATTGTGCGGTCTGGAACAAGGATGGAGCCATTAGTGATTGCCTCCTCGAAATATGAGTAGAAAATTTCAGAGGATGAATCAAGGAATGCAGAAATGTTGGATGCGGTGATGTTTATGGAGTAATTTCCGCCCCTAAGTTCACTTGGGAATGCAAAGCCGATGGTGCAATTGCCATCCATTGCGATGCAGCTTTTGGTTAGTGTAGCATTGGTGATGCGGTTTGTCAGGTTGAATGTGGCATTCCCGTTAATGCCGTACATCGCGGTTGCGTTTATTTCATTGAGGAACGCGGTAACCGAACCATTCGAGCCGAATAGAAGGCGGTATTTCAGGTATCTTGCGGGGGTTCCGTTAATTATCGAGAGGGTGGAATTGGATAGGTTTTCAAATGGGGAGAAGGTGGAATTGTCCGCCGAAACTGCGGCCTGTATTGCTAGTGAGGAGTTGATAGGGACTGTTGAATTCCAGCTTATTTTCCAGTGCGCATTCGCATATCCGGCATCAATTGTCCTTTCGAAAATTCCGGAGGCGAAATAAGAGGTGTTCGAGGACTGGTCGGTGAAATTGAGGCTGACATTGCCGGAATTGATTGTGATATTAGTCCCATTCCCAGATGCAAATTGGATGGCATCCGCATCGTTTGTGAAATTGGCAAATGATGTACGGCTAAAAATCACCGTGATGTTGGCAATGCCGTTCTTGGTGTATGTCTGGTTTGCGGAAAGATGGTTTACGGTTGTGTTCGCCCAGAACTCCAGGAAGAATGTGCCGTTTTGGGCGGAATTGCCGGCGGAATCATTGACTACCAGGGTGTAATTCCAGGCTCCGAGGGGCTGATTTGTTAGGTTTAGGAAGCAATTGGAGCTAACCCGATCCATCGTCAGGTTGTGGGCGGTTCCATTGTTCCAAACCAAGGTGCAGGTTTCGGGATTCGCCTCGGAGAATGTCGCGTTTGCAAACACCCAATCCCCGTAAATTCTGGAATTGTTGGAAGGAGTTGGCAGGACAAATTGAAGCTGTGAGGGCAGCGCCGTATCCAGCGACACGAAGAAGGTGCCGTTTTGCCCTATGTTGCCCGCGGAATCGTTTACGAATACAGTATAATTCCAATTTCCCTGCGGCTGCGAGGTAATATTTATTGAGCAATTATTTCCCACTCGGCTGGCCGTAAGGTTGGAATAGCCGCTTGAATTCACCCACTGGACGAAGCAGGAATTGAAGTTGGTTTCGATGAACGAATAAGTTATGTTTACCCAGTTGCGGCTGAGGTTGGAGTTATTGGCAGGGGTTGGGGGCAAAATATTCAATGATGAGGGGATGGTTGTGTCAACCGTGACAAAGAATGTCCCATTTTGGCCGTAGTTGTTTGTGGTGTCATTCACAATTATAGTATAGTTCCATCTTCCATCGGGCTGATTTGTGAGGTTGTAATAGCAGTTCGTGCCCTCCCTGCTCATCGTAATATTCACAAACGAGCCATTGTTCCATTGCAAATTGCAGGTGTGGGGGAATGTTTCGGTGAAAGTTGTGTTCACGTAAACCCAATTTCTGTTGGTGAAGGATGCATTGGCAAGAGTGGGGGAAACCGTGCGGATATTGGTTGGCGCATTGGAATCTATATTCACGAAAAAGCTGCGGTTTGAACCCACATTACCCGCAGAGTCGTTCACAAAGAGATCGTAATTCCATTGCCCATCCGGCTGGTTTGTGATGTTTATGGAGCAGTTGTTTCCGGCTCTGCTCATGGTCAGATTCTGGTAGGTGCCATTGTACCATTGGACCCAGCAGGCGCTTGGATTTAATTCAGTGAATGTGAAGTTGACGTAAATCCATGTGTTGCTTGTATTCGAGTTATTTGTAAGCGTTGGCGAAATGGGTTGGAGGCTGGATGGGGGGGTGAGGTCAATTGTAATGTAGAATGTCCCATTTGTTGCCATGTTTCCAGCTGAGTCATTCACAATGATCGTGTAATTGTGGACGCCGTCTGGCTGGAGGGTAACGTTTAGGTAGCAGGAATTCCCGGATCTTATCATGGTTAGGTTTTGGAAAGATCCGTTGCCCCATTGCAATAGGCAGTTGTTGGGGTTGGTTTCGGTGAATGTTGCATTCACAAATACCCAGGTGTTGGCAGTGTAGGAGGCGTTTGCAAGGGTTGGGAAGACGGTCCGTATTGTTGTTGGAACGGCGGTGTCAATTGTTACGTAAAAAGTGCCGTTTTGGGCGAAGTTGCCGGCGGAATCATTGACAATTATCGTGTAGTTGTGGGTTCCGTCGGGCTGTCGGGTAACATTGAGGTAGCAGCTGTTTCCATCACGGGTCATGGTCAGGTTTTGGAGCGTGCCGTTGCCCCATGAAAGCAAGCAGTTGCCCGGATTTGTTTCAGTGAATGTGAAATTGACAAAGGTCCAATTGTTTGGGGTGAAGGAGGCATTTGCAAGGGTCGGGGAAACTGTCCGGATGGTTGTTGGAAGTACGGTATCGATAGTTATGTAGAATGTCCCGTTCTGGGCGATATTGCCGGCGGAATCATTGACAATTATCGTGTAGTTGTGGGTTCCGTCGGGCTGGGAGGATACGTTGATGTTGCAGTTGTTCCCATCCCGTGTCATTGATAGGTTTTGCAGGGTTCCATTGCCCCATTGCAGGATGCAGTTGTTAGGATTGGTTTCCGTGAAGTTGAAACTTATGTTAACCCAGTTGTTGGATGTGTAGGAGGCATTGGCTGGGGTTGGGGGAACTGTGCGGATGGTTGACGGAAGGGCGGTATCAATAGTCACATAGAATGTCCCGTTCTGGGCGATATTGCCGGCGGAATCATTGACAATTATCGTGTAGTTGTGGGTTCCGTCGGGCTGGGAGGATACGTTGATGTTGCAGTTGTTCCCATCCCGTGTCATTGATAGGTTTTGCAGGGTTCCATTGCCCCATTGCAGGATGCAGTTGTTAGGATTGGTTTCCGTGAAGTTGAAACTTATGTTAACCCAGTTGTTGGATGTGTAGGAGGCATTGGCTGGGGTTGGGGGGATTGCAATAATATTTGAGGGGGCAAATGTGTCGCGAAGGATCAGGGTCACGATCCTCGAATAATTCACTTCGTGAAGCGAGGTATTGTAGATATCCGAAAATGCGGCGCTGAAATTATACAGGGTTAGGGTTGTATTCACGGAGTTATTGCCAATGAATTCCGTAACCGCGGAAATAACTGTCAGGCCTTGGCCGTCAGTAGCTAGATCGTTGAAATTGGT
This sequence comes from Microcaldota archaeon, assembly GCA_038046605.1. Lineage (GTDB taxonomy): Archaea > Micrarchaeota > Micrarchaeia > Norongarragalinales > SBBD01 > JACRGC01. The sequence continues at coordinate 38,855 of JBBSVW010000009.1, forward strand.
CGCCCCACTCGTGGAATTGGTTATGTTCACGTATGCTCCTGGAATCGGGTCAAGGGTCGAATTGACGGCCTGGACCTGGATGTAATTTTGAATGGTAAGGCTGGCATTGCTTGCAAAACCAATGCGGGACCTGTTGAAGGAGTTGTTCAGGAAGGTATTGCAGCAAATTCTGGATAGGTTTATATCATAGCCATTGGGCGCCGGTATGAACACATTGCTTGTGAAATTGTTATCGACGTTATTTGGAAAAGTGCCTGTTGTTGAATAAAAATAAAGGTTTGAAATGGTGTTGTTCCTGAATGTGTTGTTTTCAACAGTGTTAGAAATTATTTTATTCCCATTGTCCCCATCAAGTTCAAAGCCGAAATTGGTGTTGTTTTCGAGGATATTGTATTTGAACAGGTTGGTGCTTGAGCTGAATTGCGCTCCCAAAACGATGCCTTTGAGGTTCCTGTAAAGGAGGTTATGCGAAACGTTGGAGGAGGTATAGGCATCAAGCTCAAGGCCATTGTTCACCGTATCCGAGATATTCGAATTGTTCAAGAAAAGCCCAGTAGAGCTTGAAAGGTACAACGCACTTGATAGGTTCATGAACTCCGAATCCAAAACGGTGATCTTTTGGAAATTATACGAATAAAATCCGGTGCCGGTCCTTTTCCCCTGGATGAACGCACGGGTGATGTTTCCCGTGTTGCCCGTGTCGAAATAAATGCCGTAGGTTGTGCCCGTTGGGACGTTCCGTATTGAGGAATTGAACAGGTAGAAGAAATTGGAATTGGATCTGGCTAGAATGCCTATGGAATAGTTGGAAATGGTCGAGAAAATGATGGAGAAGTTTGTGAAGCCGTTGAGGGAAATTGCGGTTCCCGAGGCTGTGCCCGACAAGGTCACATTTGAGACTATTCCCGCAAACGAGCTGTTGAGGTTGATGCCAGCCGAGCTGTTGAGGATGGTGGAGTTGAAAATTGTCAGGTTGGATGAGTCACTAGCAAAGAATGCATAGGTGAAATTGATGAAAGTGGATTGCAGAACCGAAACATTGCTCGATGAGGTTGCGTTTATACCAAAGCCTACGCCCCGTCCAATGAAGGTATCGTTTACAAATATGGAATAATTTGAATAGACCAACCGGGTCCCATTGGAGGCATTGTTCTGCTCGGAGTTAGATATTGAGAAATTTACCGAGGCGTTGAGGTTGATGCTGACTTTGTTGCTTGTGAAGATGGTGTAACCAACGGTCAGGTTGTGGGATTGGCTTGCATTAATCCCAAGGCCCGTGCCGTTGCCAAAGAATGTGCTTGCTGAAATGTTGGTAAAATTGGAACCGGCCGCCATAAGGCCATTGCCGTTTTGGGAAAGGGTTGTGTTTATCAGAGTAAAGTTAATGGATTTACTGACAAGAATGCCGTGCTCGAATTTGCTTATGATGCAGTTCCTGACAAGGACATTGCTTCTTCCTGTGACGTTTATCCCCGCCATTCCTGCTGCATTGTTTCCGGAAATCGTATAGCCCCTGCAGTCGATTTCAACACTGTCAGCGGTTATGTTCAGGCAGGTGCCAGTTGTGCTTATGGATGCGGATAGGCTTCCGGACGAGGCAATATTGCCGCAGCCGGCGATAAGAGGGATGATTACGAGTACGGTGTTTGAAGCGTTAACTGGATGGAGGGTCCGATTCGATACACCCCCATATGAGGCGCTGAAATTGTAATAGGTCAGGTTCGAAATTGCATTTGTGGAATTGCCTAAATTGCTCCCTATGAATTCGGTCACCAGCACGAATGAAGTTAGCCCTGATGAATCGGTTACCAATCCCGTATAATTCGTGGCATTCGGGAACTGGCCGTTTGTGATGTTCGCGAGCGCACCGGGTATGGGATTGAACAGCTGGTCCACCACCTGAATTCTCAGGTAATTCTGTATCGTGAGGTTGTTGATTCCGGCACCATACGACAGGCGGCTCCTGTCGAAGGTGTTGTTGACGAAATAATTGCTCTGCGACTTGACAAGCCGGATGTCATTGCCGTTTTGTGAACTTACGAAGATATTGCTTGTAAAATTATTTCCTGTTGAGAAAGGCTCAGAGCCCGTAGTTGCAATGGATATGAGAAGGTTCTGGGCAGTATTATTCCTGAAAGTATTGTTTTCTACCTCGTTGTACGCCATATAGTCAAAGCTGTTGGTTAATTCAAGACCGGTATTGGTGTTGTTTTCAAAGACGGTTGTATAAAACTTGCTGCCGTTTATACCGTTGAATGTTGCGCCCTTGGCATTAGTGTGCAAGGTTGAATTGATTAGGGTTAAGTTCCGGATATCTGAGCCAGTGATGCCGTTGGAAAAATTGCTTATTACGCAATTCTTTACAACCAAATTAATGTTAGAATTCAAATTAACCCCGTTTCCGCTCCCTGCGCCCGTAATCGAGTGGCCGTTGCAATCCAGGGATACCGAATTCTGCCCGAAAACAAAGCAATTGCCGCTTGCAACGACATCAGAGACCAAAGTCGTCGGAGAGGAAATGGTTGAGCAACCGGTGGCTGGGATTACTAGGAGGACGGATTTGCTTTCATTGACCGAAGCGAGCGTGGAATTTACAATTCCGCCATATGAGCCGCTAATATTGTAGTATGTTAGAGTCGTGTTCACGGTATTGTTTCCGATGAATTCCGCCACAGCCTCAAAGTCAGTCAAGCCTTCAGTGCCTGTGACCAAGCCTGTGAAGTTGGTCGCACCGAGAGTGGAATTTGTAATATTGACAAGGGCGCCCTGCAAAGGAAAGCCATTTTGGCCCGTAACATTTGCACGGATGTAATTTTGAAGCGTAAGGTTGTTGATCACGCCGTTTGCTGTGGAGTAACCCAAAAGGCTCCTGTTGAAAGTATTGTTTAGGAAGGTATTGCTTTGCGAGCCGGAAATATTGATGTCGTAGCCTAAGGGGGATGCATAAAAGATGTTGTTTGTGAAGTTGTTCCCAGAAACGGTAGGTGCAGTGGCGATGCTGCCGCTCACTATCAGGTTGGTTGGGCTATTGTTCCTGAAGGTATTGTTTTCAATTAGGTTGAATTGGGCAGACGTGAAAGGGGCCGTTATTTCAACACCTATGCCCGTATTATTCTCGAAAATATTTGAATATATTTTAATGTAATTACCGGTACTAATTCGCAGCCCGAGAGAATTGCCATAGAAGAAGTTGGATTTAACTAGGCCGTACGACCCGGTTATAAGCAAGCCGTTTGTGCTATTCGATATATTCGTTGTTAGTAAATTGAAACCACTAAATGAATCTTCCGTTATCCCCGTAGAGAAATTGGCTATCGAGGAATTCTGAACAGTCATGTTTTCAAAACTAGCGAGGGAGATGGCGGTTCCAGCCCTCGGGCTGTTCAGAAAAGTACTGCTATCTATGAGGCCGTCGCTAGCGCTATCCAGGGAAATTGCCGTAGTAGTGTTTGAAAAGTTTGTATTCCGAATAGATATATTACTTGAACCAGTGCCGGAAAATCCAGTTGTGTAATTGGCAATGGAGGAGTTCTGAAGAGTGAGGTTGTCGAATATATTTAGGGAGATGGCGGTTCCGGTTTTGATGTAATTCCTTATTGTTGTATTTAAGAGGGATGCAATCTGGCCGTTCTGTAAATCCAAGCTGGTAGTGCCGTTAGTGAAGACGGTATGCAGAATTGTCAAGTTGTTTGAACCGTTTAAATATGCGCAAGTTGGGCAGGAATAGAAATATGAACTCCGGATTGTCAAGTTGCTTGAGTTTGTGGCGTTCAGGCCTAATCCCGAGCCATTGCCGTAAAAGGAGTTCGAGGAAATGTTTGCGAAGGGGGAATTGGCCAATCGAAGGTCATTAGGGCTTTTGTATATCGTCGTATTTATAAGCGTGAAATTGAGTGAATTATTTACAAAAATGCCGTCGCTGAAATTCGAGATGATGCAGTTCTTGACGGTGACGTTGCTCTTGCCGGTCACGTTCACGCCCATACCGGATCCATTCCCAATAACTGCGTTGCCGCCGCAGTCCAGCACGATGTTGTTGCTGAGGATGTTGTAACAATTCCCAGTGGCATTCGCAGGGTACCCTAGAGTGAAGCTGCTGGTGAGGTTTTCGCAGGTGCCCACGGTTTCATTGTAGAAATCCATGAAGGTGTCTGAACGATTGTAAAATAGCTCGAAATCTACAGAAAATGAGCATGATTCTGTAACAAGCAAGAACCGCGTACCGATCCTTTCGCCAGGCAGCAGAGTAGTGTTTTCGCTTCGAGGAATAGTAACATTGACTGCCTTGGTTTCGCCAGCGGATAGGCAATTAAAATTAGTACCTAAATTCGCCGTGGATATCGTAAGATACGATCCGGATTGATTGTACTTCATTATTTCTGCATAAACGGTATATGACCCCGCAACGCCACTTCCCTGACCAAGGCGCGCCGAGACCCTGTAAATACCGCTTACATAAGTCTTTTCCCCAAAACTTGTTACATTGAAATGTGGCGAATACCAACTTGTCGAAAAATATGTGCCATCACTGATTACAACTGATTCATTATATAACGCGGTATCTTCTCCGGGCGATGTCACATTTAGTCTTTTTCTAAAACCGCTTAAGTCGGAAGTCAGATTAGAAAAATACCAACGAAGAAGGGATGCGTAATTGTTCGCATATGCAACGGCATCCCCAAACCGGAATTCCAAACGGTGCTTTCCCAATGTGTGAACTATGCTCTCCTCGCTTCCCTCAAATACGCAGGAATAATTATCCATGAAAACTGAAGTGCCGTTAAATGTTGGCGAGAGGTCGGTTTCCCCGCATTTAAGGAACTTAAATTCCAAATCCGTACCAAAGGATGTATTGTCTATGGCAGTTATTGTTAGGGGTGCAGAGCCGTTAGTCGTAAACCTAACAGTCCAGTTGCTCCCAACGACAGGGAAACTTTGCAAATTTAATATTGTGATATTGGCGCCGGCATAGCCGGAGAAATGATCGACTGAAAATGTTACAGATCCATCCGATTCAATGAAGGGAGTTTCCGATATATGCCAATTGGAGCATTCGCCGGTGATTCCATCAATTCCCTCGCAGATTAAGATTTTTTCCGTTTTGGAGGAGGAAGGGAGTATGATTTGCGCCTCATCGAATTCGAGTGGTTCAAAACCAATGAAATCCGTTGTGAGGGCTGCAACCGTGTTGGAGGAGTCCGATTTTTCCAAATCAATTTTTGCTGGCGCAGTAAGGAAAATGGAATTCAGCATTGAGGGGTCCTTTAGGCCTTTTATTGAAATCGAGGATTCCGGCTCGGAATCAATATCCTTGCCAAATGCCCTGATATTCCGTTTAAAGGCACTTTTTATGGAGATTTCCAGATCGAAAATAGTCTCATTGGTCCCGTTGTTTTCCCGGACCCTTTTTTTTAGCGACTTGAATGAAATTTTGCTGTTTTTTGAAAATTTACCGCGCAGAATTTCCAGATTAACTGCATCATCGTCCAAAATCAAGGTGGTGTTGGATAGGTTAGCATCAATGGTTGAATTTGTCAGGTTTAGGATTGAAGTCGTGTTGGTATCGTTTAGGGGAATGCTGATGTTCAATTCGGATTCATTTGCATGGGAATAATTTGCATCAATAGTTGGGGATGGCGAAATCGAAACATCGGGTGATGGTGAAATAATAATTTCCGGAGTGGGCGAGGGAATAATTGAAGGGAGGGGCGAGGGCTCGAATGTCACGGATACATTAGGTGAAACAAAGGGAATCGCACTTGGAGAAATTATTATTTCCGGGGTAGGTAAGGGAAAAATTATTGCATCTGGAGAAGGTGAAAAAGTAACTTCGGGTGTAGGCGAAAATGTGGGCTCGATTGATGGTGAAGGTGCAATAGTTGGCATTGGCGCAGGGGTCGCATAAATTGAAGGCTCCGGCGAAGAATTGGCATTTGGATTGGGCGTTGGCGTAAAATCGGCATTTTGGGAAGGTGATGGGGAAAATTGGATAAGTTCAGTTGGGGAGGGGGTTGGCATGGGGGTTGCATTGGATAACATGCCCGATGGATAAGCTGATAAATCATCAGAATCCTGGCCAACTCCTCCAACTATAATTAACGCAAAAAACAGGGCGGCAACTAGGACAAAAGGCGCAAATAGGAAAACTCTTCCGCGCATGTGGATCAATGCCTGAAAACTTCCAGTAATTTCTATAAAAATGGGTGATTTTGTTACTCTTTGGCGGTTTATAAGTGTTAGTGCGGAATTAAGACCGAAAAATATATAAATTGTTATTAACTGTTAATAGTAATATAGAGGTGAAAATATGGTTTCAACATTCAGTTTGCCTAGGCTCATGGAAGAGCAGATATCCGCACTGGTTAGGGCGGGTCATTATTCGAGCAAATCCGATGTGGTAAAGGACGCCATGAGGCTTCTTCTTAAAACCAAAACCGGCCTTCGCTATGCAGCCGCAATTGAACTGGTAAAGGAGGGAAAAATCAGCCTAGGGAGGGCTGCTGAAATTGCGGATTTGTCACCGGATGAGATGCAAAGACTTGCGGAGCATCATAAGGCGTTTAGGGAAATTCGGGCGGAAAAAGGGGAGCTTGAGAGGATCAGCGAAACCAAGTGAGAATGATGGAAATTGCTATGGAGAATTCCCTTTATAATTTGCTGAAAAAATGCGGCGCCATTGAGGCAATAAATGAATTGCTTGGGGATCCCCAGATTCATGCGGTTGAATTGGGAAAAAGCTCTGCCAATGGAAAATCTGCGCCCATTTCGCCTAATGAAAAAAAATTCATCTCCGCAAAAAAAAGAAGGCACCCCCAACTATCAAAGGAGGAGTTTGCTGCAATGGCATATGCAAAAAAGAACAATGCGGTTTGCATTTGCCTAGGCGCGGAGGAATCAATTGCATGCAAAAGGCTGGGGATCCAAAACATGTCCATCCCGATGCTGTTGAAGGGCATATGGGCAAAGAAGATCGCTAGCAAAGCTGAAGTTGAAAAAATGATGGATGCACTTGAAAGCCAAGGGCGCATCAAATTTGAAGGGAGAAACGAAATCCTTGGGAAAAAATAATATGCCGTTAAAATAGGCGCAATATTGCCCCTATAATGGCGTGGCTTGGAAAATTAATCCCCGAAAAGGCTCCCGAATCCGGATGCCGCGCTATCTTCCTGCGCCTCGATTTGCGAAACGACGGATTCGAAGTCCGGGCCTTCGAGCTCCTTTAAAGTGGGAAGCACGGCAAGCCTTGCTTTGAGCTTGAGAACTAGCGAATCATCAGCGGTTTTGACATAGATTAGGTAGAATCCGCCCTTAAGGCCCATTGGCTTGCTCTCCTTTAGCACATATCCTGATTTTGCAAACGAATCATCCGCGTATGGATCGGCAGCAAGGATATCCTTGAGCTTGCCATAATCCTTCCCTTCAACCATGAATATGATTTTTTTCATGAATTTCACCCTGATTTTAAGAGCAAAGGGTTACCTCTCCCAAGAATAATAAACCTTGCTGGCTTTACTCTCCTTGCTGATAGAATGAAAGTGACAAACAAGCAAATAATGGTGCATAATTTCACCCAGAAGGCAAAGCTTGCACTGGAGGAGACGGCAAAATACGATCCGCTCTTCACCCAGGAAAAGCTTTTTGCCGACCCAAAGAAAACCGGGGAGAGGGGCTGGATTTACGCAAACATAACAAACAAAGATCTCTCAGCGTTCATCACCATTGGGTACGATGACACCCAACGGGCGCTTTTCCATGAATTGCGCTACAAGGGGAAAACCTACAAGGTTGGCGATGGGTTTGCAAATGAGAGCGCAAAATTTGCGGATGGGAAAGTGGCAATAAAGGAGGAAAGCCGCGAATTGAAATGGTCGGGGATGCCTTCAGAGTATGTTGTGGAGGCAACTTTTCGGAAAAAAGGGGAGAAAAGTGAGGGCGAGCTTAATTTCACATACAAATTCGAGAAGCTTTCAGATGAACTGAAAAAATTCAAGTGCGTCTTCAAGGAATTCGACCATCTTTTGGCGTATTGGATGATAAGCCCATGCAAGGGGAGCCTTGAAATAACCGGGAAGGGGGACATCTCACTTTTCAAGCTGGGGGAATTGGAGGAGCTGATTGGGAAGAACATCACCAGCAATTTTTGCTACAATGAAAACATCCACATGAGAACCCCCATGATTTCGGAAGGGTGGCATTGGTCCATATTGGATTGCTTCCAGGATGATGAGCAAAAAGTGGAAAAATTCGTTTCCTTCATGCATTTCTTTTTTGAGAAGGGGAAGATCAAAATACCAATTTATGTTCAGCTCATTGATTTTGATCCGGAAACGGGGGAAGCGGAGGTTTACGAGGATGCGGAAATCAAGCTGAAATGGGAATCCCCAAAGACTCCCCTGCTTAGCGTCAAGAGCAAGGATGGGAAAATCGAGCTGAAAATCACCCCGAAATATGAAATAGATGTGCATCCAATAAGAGGGATTAAACTTGCAAACATGATCCTTAAGACGGATATCGACTATTCCACATACCCATGCAACGCCGAGGTTGTGATCGAAGGCAAGAAATACAATGCAATTGGAAGCGCGGAAATTACCGGTGAGGGCAAGATGGGGTATTGGCTGTAAATTATGAAAATCTTTACAAAGTTGAAAAAATTGACGGCGGAAGTTGTAGGCTACGGAGTATTTGGGAGTATGAGTCAAGGAACCCACTCATTGGAAGATTTCTTAGGCAGGACTTCAGGGGAAATAGAAGTGCATCCGGGTTGGTGGAGCGCATCACCGTATTCATCTAATCCTTACAAGGTGGGGATTATCCTAAAAGCCAATACGAACAATATGTTCCCTATCGGTCATTGGGGAAAGGTTGAATTCAGAATTATACATCACGAGTTCGGAATTACCGAATTTGGGGATACACAAAATATTTTTACGGGAGCTGGGAACCTCGACAAATTGAAATCAGCGATAAAGCCGTTTGTTGAACAAATGGAGCCGCTGGCCAAAATCCAAGCTCGGAGATTGGAAGAAAAATATAGGCGGAAAACAAAGGTCATGGAATTACCAGAAATAACCTAATTTGCCAATATTTATAAATTTTGCCAATTATAAGGTAAAAGTGGTAAAATATGTACGAAGTTGGTAATGCAGAGGTTAAAATGGATAAAGTAGGAAGAGTTTTGATCCCCGCTGAACTGCGAAAAGGCCTGGGGTTTGAATTCAATGTTGTAAGGCTTGACGATAAGCTGATTTTAAGGGAGAGGCGGAGTGGATCGTTCCGAAAATGTTTCGATAGCCTAAAATTGACGGATGAAGACCTGGAAAACATGGAGCAGATAATTGCAGAAGGGGGCATGATGGGTAATTACGTATGATAGCATTGGACACAAATGCCCTTATTTACAGAGCGTTGGATGAGAAGGATAACAATTCACCCGAAATAGTCAGCCTGATTAGGCAGGCAAAGGGAAAATTCAATGAATTGTATGGGAAACATGAAAAGCTAGCCATTCCTTTGCCCGTTTTGATAGAGTTTGCAAATTTCCTGAAAAATAAGTTTGGAAGGCAAAAAGCACAGGAAACGTTGGATAGGCTTATTTCAGATGAAAACTTCAAGATAATCGAGGCAAAAGAGGAATTTATCCATATGGCAGCATCGATTGCGGAGGAACAAAATGCGGATTTTACGGATTCTTTGATTTTCACCATCATGTATGCCAACAACATCAAGAAAATCCTCACATACGACAAGGATTTCGAAAAATTCCCGGGGATTGAAATCATCAGGTAATCGAGGATTATTTAAGAAGCTGGAATATGCAGGCAATTGGTGCATCCTAATCCGCCAATCAGATTTTCTTGCTCATGTAAACTCCCTCGAGCGCATACCCCTTCTTCTTGTAGTATTCCCGCACGCCAACTCCGGATATGATGAGCATCTTTTCCATGCCGTATTCCTCCTTTGCAATTTTCTCCGCTTCGGCTAGGAGCTGCGTGCCATACCCCTCGTGCTGGATCGGGTCGAATTTATCGGGAAGCTTTTTCCCAATTGGCATTTGGAGCCCGTAAACGTGCAGTTCACGGATGCCAGCGGTTTTCGCATCCATTTCGGGCATGAAGGAATCGGGGGAATTAATGCGAAGCCGGATAAAGCCCATGAGGGCATCGTTTGTTTTGTCCTCGAAGGAAAGGAAAATCTCTTTGCCATCAGAGGCATCATAGTTGCGCCGCACCAATTCAACCGCATCATAATCCACCTTGATTTTTTGCTTTAGCATCTTTATGCCTATTTCCCTGCAGCGGATGCATTTGCAAACAATCCCCTTTTTCTTGCAAATTTTAGCCACCATTTCCCGGAGGTTGCTCTTTTGCACCCCATCGGCGATGAGGTTTGTTGGGATGTCACGATTGACCCTCATGATGCGGCAGTATTCGGGAACGTGCCTTTTTGCCTCGGAAATGACTTCCGCTGCTTCCTCCGCATTATATGGCTTGTACTCCCCTTTTTTCCACATTGAATAAAGCTCGGTTCCGGGCATCACCAAGGTCGGATAAATTTTAAGCATATCCGGCTTGAAATCTGGATTGGAAAAAAGCTCCTTGAAATAACCAACATCCTGCTCGGGAGTGGCAAAAAGGCCGGGCATCATATGGTAGCATATCTTAAGGAGGGCGTCCTTGCATCTTTTTGTACCGTCAACTACTGCCTTTACATCATGTCCCCGTTTAGAAAGAACCATGATCCGGTCATCCAGGCTTTGAACGCCGAGCTCGATTCGGGTTGTGCCAAATTCCAGCAATTTTTTTATTTGCCCTTCCGCGCAGTAATCCGGGCGGGTTTCAATTGTTAGCCCAATGACGCGGTGTTTTGCCTTTTCATTTAGGGTTTTGGCCTCCTCAAGCGTGCCACTGACCTTTTCGTTGAATGCATCATATGCACCCTTGATGAAATTGTATTGGTAATTGTAGGGAAGCGCATTGATGGTTCCGCCCTGGATTATTAGCTCGTTTTTTTCGGCGGAATGCCCAATCAATCCAAATTGGCGAAGCCTTGCTTCCACCTGCCTATAGGAGCTAAATCCATTTTGCTCCGCGCGCCTTGCTGCAGGCTCCTTGCCAGTGTAAGCCTTTGGGGAGTTGAACTCCGGGCCTCCGGGGCAGTAGATGCATTTTCCGGGGCAGGGAAGGGGAGCGGTCATTATTGCAATGTTTGAAATGCCGGAAAGGGCGCGGATGTGCTTGATTTTGAGTGCTTTTCGCAATTCCGGCGTCATTTTTCCCTCGGATTCAAGCTTTTCAAGGATTTGGGGGTTCTTCACAACCTGCGATTGCTTGTAGCGCTTTGCAAGGGAGTTTTTCAAAAGCAACAGTTCCTGCGAGGTAAGATTGGGGTTTTCGGATATCTCCTCGTAAATTTCCGATATTATCTGGTCCGTTTTATCTTCCATCTTCCCCCACCAAAACGCATATCCCACATTAGAGATTGGTTTTACCCTAAAAAAAGTACAAACCGTAAAAAAGTTATATTGGAAAAAGGAAAAAAAACCGGTCACTTCAAATCCGCCGCACGTTTTCTACTTCTCTTTTGGGTAAGTGACGATTCCCGCAAAGAGGAGCACAAGGCCTGCGATACCATCGATCAGTGCATTTGCCATATATCCACCGTTCATCGCGGCAATTGATTTGGATAGAAGTTCCCTTGCATCCTTGGAGGCCTGCGCAATATCCGCATCGGATTGGCCGTAGCTTTTTGCAAGTTCCTCGTTTGCAATGATTTGCGCTTCCAGGGCGGGCTTTGTCGCCTCGTACTGCGCGCTATTGATTGTCATCTGGTTTAGCTGTGAAAGCGCTAGTGTTGCGAATGCGACCCCAAGCAAGAGCAGTGCGATACTAATGGCCTTCATGTTCATGGATTTCACCTTCAAAATGATGTATTCTAATTCTTCCCCAGCTTTATTAAATATCCCAAATTCTTCAAGCCCCCGGCGAGATTTGAACTCGCGGCCTTCTGCTTACAAGGCAGACGCTCTACCGCTGAGCTACGGAGGCACGGAAAAAGGATTTGGAATCAAAGATTTAAAAGAGGGGGTGACGATCCGACATCGGGAGGGTGCCAAACAACCTCGCGATGAGCAGGCTTAAAGCCTGCGAAAAGGGTAGGGGGAGCCATCCCCATAGGCTTGTCACGTCTCTACCGCTGAGCTACGGAGGCAACAATTGAGATAGGCATTTTGCCGTAAGATAATTAAAAAGCGATGTGAATCGGGAATAATATAGCCAAAATAGCATCAATTGCCCAACCCATTACAGATATTTCAATTTCGGGAACTCCCTAACGCCCCCTTTCGGATCAATAACAACCGGGATGAATTCTTCCAGGTCGCACTCGGAGAGGATTGGGGAGTGCAAATCATCCGAAAATGCGCCGGTTTTGGCATCGGTTCCGGAGGCAAGGGGCGAAATTGAGGGGAGGACGATGAGTTCCTTTCCCCGGAAAACCCCTTTGAGGAGGCACGAATACTTGTGGGGGATGTTGATTTCATCCAGGATTGTAACCGCCGGGTGCGCATGCCCAATCACAAGTGTGGAATAGGTTTTGAATTCAGGGATTGCCCCGTAATCCTCCAGCCGTTTGTGGCCGTGAATAAACAAGATTCCCTTCTCAAAAAAATAATCGTTTAATTTCAAATTCTGGTTTCTAAGTATTTTGGCAACGAAATTGTCGTGGTTGCCGCGGACAAGAATCAGCTCAACATTGCGCTTTTTCAAAAAATTCAGCAGTTCAATGACCTCGCTCCACTCCTGCTGCATTGCCAATCCGAACTCATGCTTTAGGTCGCCGTTGATCAGGATGCGTTTTGCCTTTGTTTGCAAGAGCATGGATTCGATGCGCTCAATAATGAGGGGAAACTGCCCAACTGGAACATCAATGCCCCTATTGTGCAAAACCGCCTCGTGGCCAAGCTGGAGATCGGAAATTGCAAGCAGGTTTAGATCGGAAAAATACGCGCCGCCCTCCTTCAAAATCCCTAGCTTAACGCTATTTTTTCTCGACTTCCTTAAGAAGTTTTTTAACTTTTTGAACAATCAAATCCCTCAACTTCCGGTAAGATTCCATATTCCCAGGGATTGGCTCGGGGAGGCCCCAATCGGCAACAAATTTTTCGGTTGTTGGGCACTCCTCCTTGCAGCCCATGGTGAAAATCCGGAAGGCCTCATCCACCATTTCCTGCGTCAATTTTTTAGGGACCGGATTGATGGGATGCACATCGATTTCAGCTAGGGCGGCAAGGGCCATGGTGCTTACCTTTTCCCCTGGTTTGCTCCCTGCGCTCTTGGCATAAGATCGGCGGGATTTGGAGTTGTAGATGGCCTGCGCCATCTGGCTTCGCGCAGAATTATGCACGCATATGAAGAGGACGATTTTTTTTATGATTCGTTTCATGGAATAAACCACAGCTTTCGATTATTGATGGAATAATTCTGATATCCCATAAATATATACCCAATTAATTCCTCAATTTCCAATCTACAATTTCACTTTAGCTTACCGATCCTTTGGAGTACAAGAGTATGAAGCCTCTCCAAAATCGCCTTCCGGTCGGTTAGCAGCACTACGTCTGAAATCCCCTGGGTGATCAATAATTGCGCAAAGGGGGAAGGCAGATCATAGGCGGGAAGAACTGTTACATTTATCTCCCCATCCTTTAGCATTTTTTGTATGCTGGCCGCATTCTTAAGGTCCATGTGGTCCTCCAGGATCTCACGGTAGGTTTCCTTGATGACAGGAAAGTTTGCAAGCCTTGTAGAAATCCCAAGCATGACATGGGCGCCCATCTGCTGCTTTCCTACCGAGCGCTTCCGCCCCATGTAATTGCGCAATATCATGAGCGAGCGAACGGCAACATCGCGGAATTTCCGCTTGAGGGTTTCGGTTTGCTTTATTGCCTCCCTTGCCTCATCATCCAAATCAAGCTGCGCAAAGACGAATACCTCCTTCTTGATTTCAACATTGACGGCGCGGCTGAGTGTGAGGACAAATCCGTTGTCATTGAAAGCAATCACAACGTTCCGGTTGATCTTGTGGGAGATTTTTGCCGCCAGCACTTTTGCCAAAACCTCGTTCACGCGCCTTCCAAAAAGCGAATGGAAAATGAAATGTCGCTTCCCTTCTGAGAAGTATTCCTCAATTAGGAGGTTTTTGTCAGAATGGAACGAGTTCACGCGAAGCAGGTTAAGGAAGCTTATTTGCTCCATGAAATATTTGTAAATTACTTCGGCAGCCTCGGGATTGCAATGGCAATTTTCCGAAATGAACAAAAGCGCCTCTTTTTTGCTTTTGTTCTTCATGACTTCCCCAAGCGTGCCTCTGAATTTTGAAACCGCAAGGGCCAAATCGAAGCTTATTGGGAGCATTTCGGAGAACCACTGCGGAATCGTAGGCTTTAAGCCATCCGCAAGCGAAACGTATGCCTGCATCCCCTTGGCATACTCGTATTGGTAGGTTTTTCCCCCCAAACCGAACCGATCCCCCATTCGAAGGCGCACGAGGAACACCACCTCAAAGTTTCCAATGTGGCGGGTGATCGGGAGCAAATTGACGGAAACTGAAACCGAATCGGGAATAGTTCCGATGTTTGTCGAGTACAGAACGCGAAGCATGTTCCCGCGCTTGCCAAATTCCTGTAATTTCTCGTCATACCTGATTTTGCCATAAACGTGGTATTTTTCGAGGGAGGCAAAGGAGCCGGAAAGGTACAGGAGCACGTTCTTGAAGTCAAATTCTTCCAGATTCCTATAGCAATAACTTTGGCGGACAAGTTTCAGCGCATCGGAAAACCTCCAATCCCTCTGCACAGCCATCCCGATGACGTGCTGGGCGAGCACATCAAGGCAGTTTTGTGGGATCTGGACCTTGTCGATATGCCCTTTGTAGGCTTCCTGGAGCATTACGCCAAGTTCGACCAGGTCATCGCGGTCAGAGCCGATCATCACGCTTTCGGAAATCTTGTAGATGTCATGGCCGCTTCTGCCTGTTCGCTGAAGGGCGCGCGAAACGCTTTTGGGCGAGCCGATCTGGATCACAAGATCGATATAGCCAATGTCGATCCCAAGTTCGAGGCTTGTT
>JBBSVW010000009.1:53990-57873 GCA_038046605.1 Microcaldota archaeon
TAGTTCGCCGCGCTTAAGCTTGCCTTCGACTTCCCTTCGCTCTTCCCGTGAAAGGGAGGAATGGTGGGCTTCGATTCGGTCCAGATAGTTTTTGGGGAAATATTGCTTCAGATGATGCACAAGGCGTTCGGTTCCGGATCTTGTGTTTGTGAAAATGAGGGTAGTGTGATGGGCCTGTATCAGGTCATCGAGAATTTTGTAGGTGCGCTTTTGGATTTCATCCTGAGTTGTTGAAATGAGATCCTCAACTGGGGAAACAAGGTTTAATTTCATCTCCTTTGCGTATTGCGCATTCACAATTATGCATTCCCTTGTTTTGCCGTTTTCAAACCCAACAAGAAATTGGGCAATGTCCTCAAGGGGGGCAATTGTTGCGGAAAGGCCGATCCGCTGGATGGGTTTTTTGTTCATCTCGCAGAGGCGTTCAAGCGAAAGCGAAAGGTGAGTTCCGCGCTTTCCGGATGCAAGCTCATGGATTTCATCAATGATCACCCAATTGACGGATTTGAAATTCTCTATGAACTTTGGCGACGAGAGGATGATGGCAAGGGATTCGGGGGTAGTGATAAGGATGTGGGGGGGATGGTTGAACATCCTGGCTCGCTCTGCAGGGGTGGAATCGCCAGAGCGCATTGCAACTCGGATGCCATGCGTTTTGCCGGTTTTTTCCTCGTATGCATCCTCCATTTCTGAAAGTGGGCCGGAGAGGTTCTTTTCGATGTCGGAGGCTAGCGCGCGGAGGGGAGAAACATAGATGCAATAGATGCGATCCTCCAATTTTCCCGCCTCAGCCAGGATGACTATTTCATTTAGGATGCTAAGGAATGCCGTAAGCGTCTTTCCAGAGCCGGTTGGTGCGGAAATGAGTGTGTTATTCCCCTCGTGGATCAGCCGGACGCCGAATTTCTGCGGAAGGGTGATTTCCTTGAATTTTGAAAACCATTCACGGAGGCTTGGGCTAAGGAGCGATATTACCTCTTCGCGCGTGCTTTCCTTTGTTGCGGTAGAAATCATTTTTTCTAGCCCTTCCAAGAGAGTTTAGGCGCTTTTCTTGGCAGAGGCAGAGTTATGTCAATTCAAAGATAAATAGGTTGGCATTGATGCAAGCACATAAGAAATGATAATTAGGGATGGAAAAATATCCTAATTAATTCAGAGGGATGGAAAATAACAATCAAAAGAATTCGGAGGTGGCAAAAAAATCGATAAATTAGCAAAAATTCACAACATCTATTTGGCGGGCTTTTTCGCAGCTGCTTCCGGCTCAGCGGGCCTTGCATGCGTCTGGCTTGTTTCCGAGTAGAACTTGGACATGAAGAGGTTGATGTCCTCCATCTTGTTTACCTTGTTGTCGATCAGGTACTGGAGGAGTTTTGCCCTCGACTTGATCTCATTCATCACATCAAGGGGGGTTTTGGCTACGGCAACAGCCAACTTTTCTATAACCTGAGATGGGAGGTCGGTCCTTTCGGGCACCAGCTTTTCTTGGTTGAAATGGAAAATATCGTTATGCGTAACCAGGCTATCAAGCCAGCCAAGTTCGGAGATTTGCGTGATCCTGCGGATTAGGCCATGGTCCCTGGTATTAATGCGGTGGAGTATCATGACTATGTCCACGGATGGGATCAGGTTTGCGGGGACGTTCATGGGATAGTTTTGCAAACGCGAAATCACATCCTTGGTGTCCTGCGCATGGAGCGTTGCCATCATTCCACGATGGCCTACATTCATGGCATAAAAAAGCGGATGGGCTTCCGAGCCGCGGACCTCGCCGATGATCAGCCTATCAGGGCGCATTCGAAGGGAGTTCTTGACAAGGCCATCAAGGTCCAGATGGTCTGTTGTTTTGGTGGCAATCCAGTTTTCCATGCCAAAGAGGTTGATTTCCCTCGTATCCTCCATGCTGATGATGCGATCAGATGGCGGTATGAAGCTTGAAAGGGCGTTTAGGGCGGTTGTTTTTCCACTGGCCGTTTCACCTACCACAAGGACATTCATTGGATGAAGGCGAAAACCCTCAATAGCAACCCACATGAATGCCGCAATTTCCAGGGTGAAGGTGCCATTGATTATAAGATCAATTACGGTCAGGGGCTGCTGCTTGAATTTGCGGATTGTTATGGAGGTCTTATCAACTGCAGGGGGAAATAGCACATTTGCCCTGCTGCCATCGGGGAGGCGCACATCCTCCGTAGGCCTTCTCTCATCTGGAAGCATTTGCTGGAGGAATTCCAAAATCTCCTTTTCACCCTTGAATTGGAGGTTGGTTTTGCATGTGCCAACCTTTCGATGGAAGACATAAATGTCTTTTGGGCCATTTACCATTATTTCCTCAAGCTCATCATCCTCAAATAGGGGCTCAAGGACGGCAATTCCAAAGAGCTGGGATAAAAGCTGCTGGGCAATTAGTTTTTGAGAGGCGGAATCTGTTAGGACCTGGGAGATTAGCACCAGGAATTGCTCGCGCATCTTGATGCGCTCTTCGGAAGGGAGCGGGCGCCATAGCTTGGTTTGGTCGAGGGCCCCGAGGAATTCCTTGAAGTATTTTTCCTTATCCTCCAATTTGTATGCCCGCGAAAAATCCTTAAGGGAGGTCTTTTGCGTGAAGAGCTTGATGAAATCGTTTAATATGTATTCAAGGTCGGCGGATAGGGGCTTTTCTATTACGATGTAATGGGAGAAGGGGTAGTCTATTTCAACGCGCGCTTCAAACATGGATTGACTAAAGCGGGATTGTTTTTAAAACTGATTATTTGTTGTGGGTAAAATAAGCCTAGCTTTAATGGATCATATAAAACACACACCATCGGAATTCAATACCTTTTTAACCAATAAATGCCATATGGATGATGCAGCCTTCCATCGACACCAAGGGGAAAGCATTCCCCTATGCTCCAGAAACCTAATGTTTCTGGGCATGCTAAGAACCTTAGGGGTTCTGACGCATCGTGTCGCCCTACCCCTTCTGATTTTCGGGTTGCGAATGTATTATTAACGGGTTTAGCCATATTGATAACGCAGCCTTCCAGCTAGCCGGGAAGCTAAGGGTTTCCTTTCATCGCCAATCCCTTTGAGGCGAGTGATAGGCATTGGAAGGGTGGGGAGGATTTTTGCAGTCTTGGGCAGCCCCGTCGAAGCGTTGCCTTGCGTTTTGCGCTTGCGGGCGAACGAGCCAGGCCGGAAGGAGCAACTATAAGCGTGCAAGGGCAAGCTCGTGAGATCCGACGTGGAGGGGTTGCTTGAGATTAAACTGCTGGAATTTTTCCAATCCGACTTTTGCCACGCTGGGGGGCTGCTTTAAATTATTGCGGACTAATTAACAGATTATGCCAAAAGCGCATTTCGATTATTCAGCAAAAGTTGTGCTGCCCCGTGTGGGCGCCAGATTCAAGCTTGAGCATTTGCCACCTATAACAAAAGCGCTCTATTTGAGGAAAGCCCAGTTGTCGGGCCATAAAGTGGAAAGACTCTTACCAATAAGAATTACAACTCGAGATACGCGTCCTGGATATTATGACCGCCACCCCCATTCTATACATGTGAATGAGACCGAAAATATGGAAGTGTTAGAGGAGGAAGGGCTTCATTCGAGCCAGGCATTTGCACCCTCCCATATACCCGAGCAGGCTTTTTTTATTGAGCCTTCGGCAAAGGTACATAAAACAGGAAGGGAGGATTTCTACTACCCAATGTTCATGTACTTCTTGCATCACGCTCGTGAAAAATTTGATGAAAAATTGGATCGCGCCCAAATTCGGGCGCACAATACAAGAATTCGCATTGCAAGGAAATATTTCATAAGGCACGGTATCGATGGCTTGTTGCTATTGCATGCACTACCTTTTGCCGATGTCATTACCCTAGGAAGTTGGGAAAAAAGGAT
>JBBSVW010000010.1:0-35862 GCA_038046605.1 Microcaldota archaeon
GCCCGGTCAAAAAATTTGACTAAAATGTTCCAATATTTTAACCTCTAACTATAGTACTCTATTTTGAGCTTATTATTATGGGGTATATTGTGGAAATTGCTCTTCTGCAATCCGGCTCATCTTGAAACCTTGCACTCCTCACAATGGTTGTTTATCCTTCTTGCAGTCAGGTAAATTGAAATTCCAACCATGAGGAAGCCAAAAACCGTTATCTCCCATCTATGATCCAGGAGGAAAAAAATGCCGGCGGCCCCAAGGAACGAGAAAAGTACACTGATGCATGCCGCGCAGGATGCCGTTGCGAAAATGCCAGATAGGATGCTTGAAAAAAACGCCGCAAAACCGGATCCGACCTCCTTCTTATCCGTGCTTTTGGTGTTCTTGATCACATAATATTGCATCGCAACAAGCACCCCCATAAGGGCTGCAAGCAGGAAAATCAGCAAAAAGCCCCACCAGGGCGTTATTGACACGAAAAAATCCAGGGCATTCCCGGGAATTGTTAAAACCGGTATTGCTGCGTAGAAGAATGCCATCAGGAGAAATGAAAGGAAGGCAATGAACGCGTATTTCCCATCAAAGAAGCAAAGGGCAAGCGCCGAATTTATTTCTGTTAGTGCATTCATATGGCGCGCCTATTGATAAGCCCCCTATTACCGTCTAAATGTACCTTTGCCCCTATGTTAAGTTTTCATTTCCCCGGATTTTTTTGCATTACTAAAACCATTCCATATGGTTTCAATCAGGGCTTTGAAAATAAAAAGAAGGGGGTAATGGTTAACCCACAAGTTCCAAAAGGAAAAAACTTAGGCCGCGCTTCCGAGCACCTGCTGGAAGACGGTGTATGGCTGGGCGCCAACTATGTTTTGCCCATTCACGAAAAATGAGGGCGTGCCGGTCACTCCGTTTGCAATTCCCTCCTGGAGATCCGCATTGACTTGGGCCGCCTTCTCCCCGCCATCAAGGCACTTATCAAATGTTGCCGTATTGAGCTTCAAGTCCGCTGCGTATTTCTTAAGGTCCGTTATTGCAATTGCGCCCTGGTTCTCAAATATCTTGTCATGGAACTCCCAGAACTTGTTTTGGTCCTTTGCGCACTCCGTAGCTTCGGAGGCCTTTTGCGCGTTTGGATGGATTTGCGTTAAGGGAAAATGCTTGAAAACGAATTTTGCCTTTCCGGATTCAACCCAGTCCGTCAAAATTGAGGGATAGGTTTGTGAATAGAACTTCTGGCAGTAGGGGCACTGGAAATCGGAATATTCCACAATTGTGATTGGCGCATCCGCCTTGCCCTTAGTTGGCGCTCCTTCAAGCTTGAAAGTTGGCGCATTTGGCTGCTGGGCTGGCGCTTGCGTTGGCGCCGGAGTAGGCGTTCCTTGCAATTGCTGGCCGGTTGGCACATTGCTATTAATATTGATTTTCAAATTGCCAAGGTTGGTGTTGATTTGCGCTAGGTTGGAGTTGACCCCATTCACCGCGTAAACCATGACGCCCGAAAGTATGATTACGGAGACGATCATCGCAATCGCGACCGCGTACATGCCCTCGTTGCCCTCCTTCTTATGATGCTCATGATGCTGCTCTTCCATTTCCTACCTACCCCACTCCTTGCAGAGTTAATTGTTGTTTAAGAAAATAGGACACTATTTCGGTCCTTCAAGCTTTATAAAGCCTTTCAATATATTAACGACACCAGAGGGAAACTACGTTTCCCTACCGTGTCGCCCTACCCTTCCTTATTAGTTTTGCGAATTTATCCCCCTCCTTCCCCTCTCCCTTGACTTTGCTCCTTTTCACCATCTTCGCATAATACCCTATGAACATTGGGCATTTCATCACTTATTTATTTTAGGCCCCGTATTTATCGACTAGGTTTAAGTGGCATTGTTGAATATGCCGTTTTCGAAAGGCTGCTGCAATGGTTTGGGCCGTCGCTTCCTATTAATTGTAGGCGCAAACGCAACCTGTCCATCCAAATTCACTTGGCTTCCGTTACCATATTTGGACTTTCAACAGGGCCAGGTTTAAGTTGAGAGGCTAAATAGTGCACTTGCGTCACCCATTCAATATGGCCTGCATCTGGGATGGTTTAATTTTTTCCAAAACAGTTCCAAAGCCTTTTTATTGGCTGGCTGCGCAAGCAATAGGAATTCCATGCGCTTTTACCTCCTATTCCCTCTTTTCGTCCTATTGCTGTTTCTTAGCGGCTGCATTTCAATTAACTACCATCAAAAAGTCGCGCAAGACGGGTCATCCGTTGTGAGGCAGGAAACCGATGTGAGCGCGCTCACCAATTTGCGCAATTCTTCGTCGTTGTTTGGCAGTTCCCTCTTCAATTCCTCATCAAGTTTGAAGCCCGAAAATAAGGAGTACAACAAAGCCAAGTATGACGCATACCAAAGCGCCGAGGAATATGGAATCACCCTCCTGATCCAGCCATCTGGGGAGGTGAAAATAGGAAGCTATTCATATGTTGCAATCACCGTATCGAACAATGCAAACCGGACACTTCGCGATGTTCAAATCGGGACGGATAGCAATGCATTTTCACAAAGCAACCAATACGGCAATTTCCTTGGCACATTAAAGCCCGATGAGTACCGGTCGCAATCGTTATATCTGAGCCTTCTTGACGTGAAACCCGGGAACCATCCCCTGACCGTAATTGTGACTTTCAAGGATGAGGCCGGACAAGGGGTCAAACTTGCAAAAACGGAACTTATCAAGGTTGAGGCAAGGGCGACGCCCACCCCGTCAATAACCCCCGATTACGATGCGCAATTTGAAAAGCAGTGCGAGGAATTGAGAAAATCCGGTTCCGAATGCAGCTATTCGAATGGAAAGTCAATTGCTTCAAAGCGCTATGAGAATGACGGCAAATTCTATTCGTTTGAAGTGGTTGCGGGCTTTCCAAATACCAAATACGAGCTGGAGGTATTCAGGCTGCCTGCAACAAATGCCTCCTCATCGGGCGAAAATAGCATGCAGGAATATGATATTTATCAGCGCCTTGATGCGGCGGCGCTAAAGCAGTCCATTTCCTACCTCAAACTTGCGGGCGCGGGAATCACTTACTCGGTTGAGATGCCTGGAAAAATTACGAAAGCCGAGGGAGGGGCAATCTCGGAAAACGTTGCCCGTTTCGATGTAATTGAAATGATTGAAAACGGAAAAACAATCAAGGTGACCTCGGAAGAGCTGAATGCCCCCTACGTGGCCCTTGCAGGGATCATTCTTCTTGTTATGGTGTTCCTTGCTTGGAAATTCGTCCGTAAAAATCCGCCAACACCAATTCCTTCCACGGCAACGGGATCCAGCTATCCTCCACTTCAAACTAATGAAATAGAAGGAACTGCCTAAGGGCAATTCAAGCTGGACCGCTTTATTGCCTCGGGTCCATCCTCTGCCCGCAGTGGTAGGGGAAATACCTAATTGCCCCGCAAAAGGTGCAAATGGACCATCCGCGCGATGATTTCATCTCCTCATTGTTGCAGCACTTCCAAATCGGCTTAACAGCTCCGCATTTGAGGCAAACGAACTTTCCCATAGGTTTCAGAAAGAAAAGAAATCAGGGAATTAAAAAAGGCAGATACCAGGTAAGGGACGTGCCTACCTTGCGGAACCTTGCGATTTATGTCATAACCAATTCGGGAAAAAATTTCAGTTACAATAAGATTCGGGCCATGACGGGGCTCTCGTTTGACACGATTAAGCTGTACCTATCCTACATTGAAGAAGCACTCCTTTCATTTCAGGTGCCATTCTTTTCGTATTCCCTGAAAAAAGCGCTGGAAAAGCCCCGCAAGTATTATGCATATGATACCGGGTTGCAAGCGGCAATATCGAAGTCGTTCAGCCCCGATTACGGGCGGAGGGCTGAGAATGCGGTGGCCATTGAGCTCATCAGACGGAGCAAGGAGGTCCAGTATTATTCAAAAAAGCATGAGGTGGACTTTGTCGTAAAGGATGGGCTGGATGTAAGTGCAATGAACGTGACTTTTTCGGATGATGCTGCAGGCAGGGAGGAAGTAGGCCTAGAGGAGTTTTCAAGGGATTTCAAGGTCAAAAAGGGCGTTTTGCTCAGAGGAGAGAAACAAATTACGGAGTGGCTGCTTGGCAATTTGCAATAAAATTTAATCGGCGGATTAAAAAAGAGAATGGGAAAAAGAAAAAGATCAGATCAAAGATCTGTGAGCTATGCGAAACCAGCCTCCAAAAAGTTTATAAACATCACTTGAGTAATATGCTCAAGTGATAAAATGAGGCTAGTAAACTGGGAGTACGAGGCATACCTTACACTCCTGAAGTCGTTCGGCTTAAGGGGGTATTTTACCGTAGCTGGCGCGATGGAAAAGCTCGCCTATTCAAAAACATCGACATGGAAAGTCCTAAACGACCTGGAAAGGAAAGGAATCATCAAGAAGCAAAGGTCAAAGGAGAACTGGAAGGTAAAGAAATATCGCCTTACCACATCCCCAGACGAGCTCCTTTTGGTCGGGGAGCAGATACCCACCAACAAATTGGTTGGCATGCCACAGGCTGCAAAGGCAGCAGGGATAATGCCCTCCAGCACGCAAGTAATCTACTCTAGCACTCCTGTCACATCCTACAAAATGCTATTCCGGCCAGGCGGAGCGCATATGGTATCGATTAGGAAGGGAAATTATGACGATGCTTCGTTTGTTGCGGAGAGGATCAAGGCACGCAATACGGCTTTTAATTCAAGGTATTTGCAATCCGGTGAAACAAATTTTTCCGATGTAATAAAAAGGCTTAATTCGTTTGATTTTAGGTATCTGGGGGCTGTGGCAGATATTTTACTTGAAAGGGGAGTAGAGGACGAGCGCACAAAAAAAATCATAATAATGCTAAGGGACGGCTTATTCAGGCGGACTGAAAAAGATAGCCGGGAATTTGGCATCTTCCCAAAGGATTTAAGGAAACAGCCCAAAGAGCTTGATGCAATAGCGGCAAAATGGAGGATTTACCTGAATATTTCTCCCGCAGAGGTAGAGCTGATATGAAAATTGCAAAGGAAAGCGAAGTCGAGAGGATCTCGTTGGAATTGCTTGAAGATTTGAAAAAGAAACTTGCAGGCATCAATTACGTTGTAATCGGAGGCTGGGCCCTGACCGCATATGCGGGCAACATCCGGTACACCAAGGACATTGATATGCTGGTCAAGCATACTGAGAAAGACGCGCTGATCCAAGGCTTTGACCATACACAATTCAATGTAAAGGAGTCAAAATTCGGCGTAAGGGCCAAGCACAACGATACCGGAATAGAGATCCATGTAACCGCTGGGGAGAAGGCCCATGATGAGAGCACCAAGACGGGCATCAAGGTTCCCAATAGGATTTTCATGGAGGGGAATATTGGTGAGGTGTCCGGACTGTACTGCAAAACCAAGCGCGTATCAATTCCTGTCTGTGACCTGGAATACTTTGCAGTGTTAAAGGGCATCCCGGATTTGGCAAAGCACGATTTTGATTTTGTCATGCTTCTCACGAACCCCCTGCATTTGGGACGCAAGGAAGTGAGGATAAACTCCCAGCGTTTTACATCCCTGCTGAAAACTTGCGTACTGAACCTAAAGCCGTTTCGGGAGAAGGAGAAAAGGATTAGGGATAAGCAAAACTTCCAAAGAATTGGCAATTCCGTTACCCCTCCAGTATTCTTTGATAATGCCCGGTATAGGCGGGTTCTTCTGGCATTGGATGAAATTGATAAATTTTTGAAGTGAAAATATGCCTAAAAAAGCGCCAGCTAGAGATGATGAGATATGTACGTAAGCACGAGAGCCTTGGTAAGCGACTACGATATTGAAAGCGACACGCTATATTTGTTTTCGAAGAAGGAGCGTGCTACAAATAGCTTCAGTTTTGGAAACCTGAATCTGGATTTTGCTAAGGAGGGGACGTTTGTTGGAGTAGAGTTCCTGAATGCATCCTCGACATTGCCGCCCCTTATGCTTGCATCCCCAAAAGCGCTTTTTGAAAATGCCAAAACCCTGAAGATGGAAGCGCTTCGGAAAATCACCAGCGCAAGCGTTTCACTCAATACCGCTGCAAATTTCCTGATCGTTGCGCTTGCAATAGAATTTGATAAAACCGTTTCATCTGAAAAAATAGGTTGCAGGCTGACGATTCCTGTTGCCTCCAAGAAAGATGTTGCAGCAGCGAGCAAGCCGGCTTTTTCGTAAGATTGTTGCCCCCTTAATAAATACCTTAAAAAACATTCTTTGGCAAATACACTTGCTGATTCTGAGGGGATAGTTCATGCAATTCCAGCGCGTCACAGATTTGTTGCAACTAAAGCTTATTGCCAACACTATAAGGCAGGACATAATCCGCTCGCTGCTTGAGGCAAAATCCGGCCATTCCGCCGGCCCACTTGGTTTAAGCGACTTTTTCGCTGCAGCGTATTTCAATTTTATGGCACATGACCCCAAAAATCCCAAATGGGATGGAAGGGACCGCTTCATCCTCTCCTGCGGACATGTCTGCCCCGTTCAATATGCAACTTTGGCAAATGCGGGCTATTTCCCAAAAGAGGAGCTCATGACGCTTCGAAAACTCGGGACGCGCCTTCACGGCCATCCGCACAACCTTGCGCTTCCGGGATTGGAAAATTCCGCCGGCCCCCTTGGGCAAGGAACCTCCCAGGCTGTTGGCAGGGCGCTTGCGGCGAAAATGGAGGGAAAAAAGCATTACGTTTATTGCCTGACCTCCGATGGCGAGCACAACGAAGGCCAGACGTGGGAGGCTTGGATGTTTGCCTCCAAGTACAAGCTTGGAAATCTCATCGCCTTCATGGATCGCAATTACATTCAAATTGATGGCGATACCGAAAACATCATGCCCCTTGACCCGCTGGAGGATAAATTCAAGGCGTTCAATGTTAATGTGCTCTCCATTGATGGCAACGACATCGCGCAAATCCTTGATGCGGTTGCAAAGGCAAAAGCCTCCGGCAAGTTTACCATGATATTGCTCAATACGGTTCCCGGCAAGGGCGTTTCATTCATGGAAAAGAAGTATGAATGGCATGGAAAGCCCCCGAATGCGCAGGAGGCACAAATCGCGTTAAAGGAATTGCAGGCGGAGAGGGTTAGGATTGAAAAAGAGGGATAAAGGGGAAAATGGGGATTGAATATTCGATGCTGCGGTATTGCGCATCAACTCAATTTATGAAAAAAATGGTAATTTTTTATGGCCGTAAATATCTCACTAAACATCTTTGACAAATTGGAAAAGATCCCAAGCCGTGACGGTCTTGGGAGGGGCCTTCTCGAGCTGGGTGCAACCCATCCGGAAGTGGTTGTGCTTTGCTGCGACCTGAAGGAATCCACCCGGGTCCAATGGTTCGAGGAAAAATACCCGAAGCGCTTTTTTGAAGTCGGCGTTGCCGAGCAGAACATGGCGGGCATTGCAGCAGGCATGGCCGCCGAGGGGAAAATTCCATTCATGGCTAGCTATGCCGTCTTTTCCCCGGGCAGGAACTGGGACCAGATCCGTGTCAGCATCTGCTATTCCGAATATCCCGTAAAGATTATCGGAGCGCATGCAGGAATTTCCGTTGGGCCAGATGGCGCAACGCACCAGGCCCTTGAAGACATTGCGATTATGCGCGCCCTTCCAAATATGGTTGTGCTATCCCCGTGCGATTGGTTGGAGGCAAAGAAGGCAACAATCCAGTGCGTTGATCTCAATTCCCCCACCTATATACGGCTTAGCAGGGACAAGGTCCCGGTTGTCACAATCGAGGAAACCCCCTTCAAAATCGGCAAGGCGGAAATTTTCCGGGATGGAAGCGATGTATCGATAGTTGCCACCGGCCAGCTGGTTTATGAGGCACTTGTGGCTGCAAAAACACTGGAAAAGGAGGGAATTTCCGCAAGAGTGATAAATAATCATACCATCAAGCCTCTTGACAAAACCACATTGATTTCCGCTGCAAAGGAAACCGGCGCAATTGTGACCGCTGAAGAGCACCAGGTCTACGGAGGGCTTGGCTCGGCCGTTGCCGAAGTCCTCTGCGAGCACTATCCGGTTCCCATAAAATATGTCGCCGTCATGGATAGGTTCGGGGAGAGCGGGGCGCCTGATGAGCTTCTCGTGAAGTTCGGCCTGAAAAGTGCTGATATCATAAGGCAAGCAAAAGAAGTCTTGAAGATGAAAAAATAAGAGCTAATTTTTTTATTATCTGCAAATAACGAACTTTGCCGCATTTGCAAAAGGTAATAAATGCGCTTGCGCGTAAATGTGGAAATCCAAGGTGATCCTATGGGAAAACCCAAAATCTTTGTAACACGGCCCATTCCGGGCAATGCACTAAGCGAACTAAAGGCGCATTTCGATGTTGAACTTCGCGAAACCGAAAGCATCATCAGCAAGGAGGAGATAATTGCCGGCGTAAAGGGAAAGGACGGCCTGCTTTGCATATTGACCGATCCGGTTGATGCTGAGGTAATGGATGCCAACAAAAACCTCAAGATTATTTCAAATTACGGCGTTGGCTATGACAAGGTTGATGTTGAGGCGGCAACCAAGAGGGGAATAATTGTCACAAACACCCCCGGCGCCCTTACGGAAACTACTGCCGATCTTGCGGTTGGCATGATGATTGCGGCTGCAAGGCGCATAGTTGAAAGCGACAAGTTCACAAGGGAGTGCAAATTCGAGGGCTGGGGCCCATCCATGATGCTTGGCATAGATGTTTATGGCAAAACACTTGGCATAGTTGGGCTTGGACGGATTGGCAAGGCCGTTGCGCAGCGCGCAGCAAAAGGCTTTTCGATGAAAATCATCTACAACGACCCGAAAGTGCAGGCCGATTTCGATGCGGAATACGGCGCCAAATGGGTCGAACTTGATACGCTCATGAAGGAATCCGATTTCATCTCAATACACGTTCCGCTGACCCCCAAAACCCGCAAAATGTTTGGGGAAAAGCAGTTCCACATGATGAAAAAAACCGCCGTGCTTGTCAATACCTCCAGGGGGGCAGTTGTCGACCAAACTGCCCTTGGGAAGGCGCTCAAAACCCATCGCATCTATGCAGCTGCGCTTGATGTCTATGAGGATGAGCCAAGGAGCCCAGTTGAATTGATTCCACTCCCCAATGTTATCCTGCTCCCGCACATCGGATCGGCATCGCTTGAAACAAGGGCCGCAATGGCCAACCTTGCGGTGAAATCCCTAATGGATTATTTCAAGGGTGCAACGCCGGAAAATGTTGTCAACAAGGATGTGCTGAACAAGAAATAATTTTTTGTTAAGCTCAGGGAACGAGTGCGGGAAATCCCGATAAAATTTTCATGCCTAACTTATTTGGCGATCCACTTCTTTTTTATTCCTATCCAAACGCTGTTATGGAAACATACATCAATAGCACTCCCAAGAGGAACGCCTCCAATTTGCCCGCCTGGTGCTTGGGAAGCATGTCCCTGACCACTATGTAAAACAAGGTGCCGATGGAAAAGGAGAAAAAGAAAGATGCATCCCGATGGCTTAAGGGGAGCACACTCCCAAGAAGCGCCCCCAAAAGCACCGATGCGCTAAGGGTAATTTTCATAAGGTGGCGCCAATGCCGCCTTTCCTCAAGCAAATGCGCAAGGAACGCGGAGGATGCCAGTTCCACAATCCCAAGCGGGACTGCCAAAAGGAATGCCAGCGACTGATCGGCCTCATAGATGAGGACAATTGCAATGCCATTTAGGAAGTTCACAAGGAAAAAGCCCCACACGTCAAGCACGGATAATTCCCGTCGAAGCTGCTTTGGGTGGCGCTGATGGACGTATTTTCCAATGGAGTGGAAGATGACAAATCCCAATAGTACAAAGGAGAAGTTGAATGTGTCCTTTGCAACAAGCGGGACAAGTTCCATGAAAAGAAGGGTCACCATTACGCCGGCGGCAAAGCTTACCAGTTCGCTATGATAGCGCTCGAGCTTTGGGGATAATTCTTCCCCAATAAAATGGATGATGCTAAGGAATAGGCCCAGAAGGATTTGAGGCGAGAAAATATCCATGCTTTGAAAGTGTTGTGCAAACCCATTAAAAACGCCTTCCATCGATTCAATGGTTGTGTCGTTTTGAGCCTTTCAAAAAGCATCCGTTTCAATTCATCTTTTAAAATATAATTAAAATTAATCAACCCCTTGGAGTTTTGCCAATTTGCCAATCAATTAGTTGTATCCCAAAAACGCCTGCGCAACCCTTAAATAATCACATCTGCCCAAAAGATGAACCCATTTTACCTTTTTGGTGATCCGCATGACGGTTGTTGGCGACGAACTTGTAAAGAATTGCAGGCACTGCTATAGCAATTTCGGCTATGGAATACGGCTGATCAACGATGGCGGCCATTACAATTGCCCCCACTGCAAGAACAAATACGTTCTCGAGCTCGGATTTACCCGGAAGCTTTGATTTTTTTCCAAAAGCCTTTTTTTCCCCTTTTTTATACCTATTTCTTCTAATCTATACTGGGAATCAAGTGGAATGCATATGGTTTGAAAAACCGTTGGTTTATTTCCCCAAATGGCATCCCCATAATCCCATTCATTCAATAGTTCCAATTTTTTTTGTCGTTTTGTGATTGATATGGCCGAAGTAAAAAAGGACGATTACACCGAAAAGGAAATTGCGCAGCTATTTGAAAAAGCCGGCAGGATGGGCGCAATCCTTGCACTTTTACATTTTGATTCCTATGGCAAGGACAAGGAGAATGTGCGCGCTTCCCTAGTTGACCTTGTTTCCCGGATAAACGCCGAAAAGGGTGTCATCTACTGCCGGGGCGAAATTGAGGAAGTCATTGAAACGGAAGGCGAGAAGGACAAGGGCTTTACCACCTACACGGAGGTGAAAGTGCTCTTTTCGAGCTTTGATATTGCAATAGGCACCTGCCTAAAATTCGGTCCCATTGCAATTGAAGTGATCGAGCCAAATGAACTTAGGATGAACCAGGAGATGATGCAAAATACCCTCCTAAATGCCTCCAGTATCTCCCAGCAGTTCACCAACTATTTCATGACTAAACTCCTGAAAAAGGAGGATTTGGAGGAATTCCAGGCAAATCTCCAAAAGCGTGTTGACAAGGGAAAGGAACTGATGGGAACTTCCAAGGAGAAGCCGAAAGCTGAAGGATAAACGGATGCCAAAAGCTAGGCTGTCCAAGCCGGAAAAAGTCAGGCCGCCCGTAAGCTTTGCACCTAAACTCTTATTTTTAGACCACTTTAAGTGCAGGATTTTCACTTTGGGTGCAAATCAGGCTTAATTCCCAACTCATGCATTTTCTGAATAAAAACTGTAATATTGTAAGCGATTATTACCGCGCAAAATCATAATTGCTGCATTCATAGCCTTATTTTTCCTCTAAGCACATACCGCGCAAAAGCAGGTTTCCGGCTTTAAGTGCAAATCTCCTTCCCTAAAAAAGAATAACTAGGGCCTAAAACAACCCGAAATCACCTTCGAAAAGGAATAAATACTACTTCCTCCCATTTATCTTCCCTTAAAACCCACTTGATTGATATTATGCAGCAGCTCGAACTATCCGAATTCGTAAAGGAGCCCTCCTGGAGGGAATTGCTACTTGAGTCCATTGCAAACGAGCAGATGAACCCCTGGGAAATCGACCTAGTGAAGGTTGCCGATGCCTATTTGCAAAAGGTAAAAGAGCTCCAATCAATGGACCTTCGCATCCCTGCAAATGTCATACTTGCCTTAGCCCTCCTCCTCAATTACAAGGCGCAGGCGCTTCAATTGGAAGAACCCGAGCCAGAACCGGATCCATTTGTCCGCCCCTTTGAAAACGAGGCAATTCCGGATTTGGTATTCAATCCAAATCTGCCACGCTCACGCACAATCACGCTAAACGAACTAATTGAAGCCGTGGAGGAAGTCATGCACTACGAGAAGCGCGAGCTGATCCCAAGGGCAAAGGCAGATCCGCTCCACATCGAGCTTCCAAAGGAGAACTTAAATGAGCGGATGGTTGCGGTGCATTCCCGCGCCCTCAAAATGAAGGATAGCGAAAACATGGTGCTTTTTTCGGAACTGGTAAAATCCTTCAACGGACATGGCGAAGGGAAGGCGGAGCTTTACGCATTGCACCTGCCGCCGGTCCTCCACCTGATTCAGGAAGAAAAGATGTTCGCCTGGCAGGACCGCACTTTTGGGGAGATATTCCTTAAGGTTTTGCAGAACTGACCTTTCTGCTGGTTTCAGCAATAAACCGCCTGTTTCTTAAACCGGATTTCGAATATTCCTACGAGCCAATATGGTTACCAAAAAGGAAGCGCTCCTGACGCTTCGGGCGAAATTGCTCTTAGCAATAGCCAATCATCCAGACCTGAAATACCATCTTGTTTCCGCCGAATTGAAAGGAGGTCTAATTTCGGAAAGGCGGCTTCACTTGATACTTAGCGCCCAATCTCCCAATGTCAACTATCCCGAGAAGTTTGATCCGGATTGGAGGAAAAAGCTTGACTCATGGGTTGCCAGGCAGCTAGGCGTGCGCATGAAAATCGAAGAATCCCCTAAAAACGAAAAGCCAATGGAGGATCATCTGAGGGCTGTTTTGCATACTGTCTCCAGCCACATTAATTGGGAAGGGGAACGGCTTCCAGTTGGAATGCGCGAACTCCCCAAGGTTAATGGTTTTGGAGGGAGCACCTATAGGCAGTTCGAAATTGTGGCTAAATTCCCAAGGCATTAGTGCCAAAGCGTACCTGATTTTGAGTTAAGTTTCTCCCTAATTCCAACCAAACAACACCTATGGGGGGGATATGTGCTAGAATCCCTAAGATTCTAGGCATGCCCAGAATTTCCAATTCTGGAGCATCCGCCCCACTCGTGCCACGCAGACTTTGGGTCTGCTGAGCCGAAAAGCCTAACGTTTTTCGGTTGCCTCTCCCCTCCTTAATTGGCAAGTTATTTAAATGCCTCTTAGTTAATGCTTCCGTTCGCAATTATTAGGTGATTTATATGAAAATCAAGGAAGAAGTTCTAAAGACAATCGAGCTGCTAAAGAAAGCAGGCTTCAATCCGGTGGACGCCGTCTTTGAAGGAGCAGTAGGCGTCAAGGAGGACACAACGCTTGCGTTCATGGATAAGCTAAACGACAACCAGATGGTTTCGGGGGTCATCCGCGTTATCTACACAATTGATGATGAGAGCGTTCGGTTCGTTGAAATCCCAGTTGGCCAGTTGCCTGAAGCAGATGGCGCAAAGAAGTAACCTCCAATTCGCTCCCCTTTCTTTTTTCAATCACTAGCTGCGCAAATATGTGAATTTCTTCTTGCGCGTTTTGAATCTTTAGATCGATTAGGTGTGCAAACAGCTTGTCAATCCTTCTGGTATGCATTATAGCGAATAAGGCAATTATTGGAACTTTTGTTGCCTTATTCTCATATAGCGGTTTTATTTGATAGTTCCATTATTTTACTTAACCGCTATAAGTGCTGGTTCTAATCAATCCACCCAAAAATAGTTGATTTCCTTCATCCCCCAATTGCCGATAGGGAGCTACTGGTGAAATAGGCGACAATGCAGAATATGATTATTGCAATCGGCACCGATTTTGCTATCGAGGTGTAGGTGTGCAATTTGTTGTTGCTATCCTCGATTTGCGAATTGAAATACACGAGCATTGTCACAATCTCAATTAGGTAAATCCCCATGATTATGAGGAACTGCCCCGGTGTTGCCGATGATTGGGAAATATCAGTTGAGCTGAAAAGCGAACCTATTGCGCCTGCGCTAAAGCCCGGCGTTTCCACTTCGGCCCCCCCGCCACTTCCCCCTAGATTGGATAGGGAGTTGATTATCACCGTCTGTAACGAACTCACAACCGCCAGCACAATTGGCGCAACGAAAATCGCCATGGTATTGAGCAGGACTGTTATGTCGGAAAGAAGCCTTTTTAGCATCTCGTCAATCTTTTGCGAATTGCGAAGCTGCATGGAAAGCGAAATGAGCGATTTTGCGGCAACGTTTACGCCAATTTCCACCGAATCCACCATGATCTGAAGGCCCGACCTTAACGTTTGCGAAGGCAGGTTTTTCATTGCCCCATACGAACTGTCGAATATGGCCGCCTCAACAGTCATTCCAAGCATTGTGACATTTTCCAATATGCGCTTGAAAACCCGGTTTGCAACCTTGCTCCTCGGCAGGAATTCAAGCGCCTGCCGCATGGCCTCTTCCATTGGCCTATTTTCCCCAAGCCTGGAAGCTAGGACATAAATCGCATCCTTGAACTCAACTTCCATTTCCCGGATTTCATCCTGCGCCTTCTTCCTTCCGCTGTATTTGCCCCAAAGGTAAACGCTCATCCCAACGCCAATCCCGATCAGAAAGCCAAATATTCCAAATATGCGCATTGTCCCAAATGGCAATTCGATAAATGGCGTTGCCTTTATGTCCTCCTTGAGATACGCCGGAAGGGCGGCTTCCTGCAAATAATCCCCAAGCAGCCCAAGCGATAGGCATAGCGCGAATAAGAACAAGGCAATTATGACATATGGGAGCTGCACTCCCCCGATATCCATGAGGCCCTTTTTTGGGACGCCCGGGAAATTCTCCGGAATGTCCGGGGGGATGTATGTTGGAGGCCTTCCGCTAAGGATGCTTTTCCCATAGATGTAAACCCCTGCCGGCAGCATTATGCAGTAGAGTATGAACACATATTCCGCCTTTGCAAATTGCGCATCCTTGACAAATGCCGCCCCAATGGGCAGGATGATTGCAAGCATCAGCGGAAGAAGAATTCCAAAGTAATAGAGGAAAACCGTTGGCTGATGAAGCCCTCTTGCATAAATATCCATCTTTTCCTTGCTCCCCTCCAGCACATCGGATACCGCCTTTTCAAGGTAGGCTTCGCGCCTAAGTTTATCCGCCTCCAGGACGGATGCCCTAATTGTCATAAGCGCCTGCTTGAAATCATCGCTATACGGGCCCCAGCGGTATGCCAAATCATCAAGCGCCTCTTCCACGCTTGAAAATTTGCCCAGCTGGACAAGCCAGATTATTTTTTTCAGCTCCTCGGCAATTTTCCCCCTTCCATGCGATGCCGCAAACTCAACTGCTTTTTCCAAATTGGGGTTTAGCCGCATGCTCATTATGATGTAATTTACTATTTCGGGAACGTAGGCTAGGGCCATTAGCTTTTCCTTATCCGCTGCCATTTTTGGGTATTTCTGGAAATAGTACGCAAGGCCCAAGGGTGCAACGAATAAAAGCAGGGCTCCAAGAAGTGCATTGTATGTCCCAAGCGATTCCCCAAACAGGAAATAAAGCGATCCCCCAAGCACTGCGCCAATAGCTGCGGCAACCATGAATGCCCCGCGGGATGCCCCATAGTATTCCTCCGCGCTTATCCCGATATCCAGGAATCCGAATATTTCCAATTGTTCGGGGGTGAATTTTTGCCCCTTCCCATAGGTTGCAAACATTTTCCCAAGCGAGTGCGTAATGCCCTTGTAGGTCTTGTATTGGTCGACTACTTTTTCAACAATTGCCGCCTCATCCGGCTTATAGAGGCTTCCAACTGTTGCTATGCCCATTTGCTCCGGCTTTTTTTTGGGCTCCCGTTTTGGCGGCATGAAAACATTACATTCCGGGTCTTTATATATTTACATTTGACAAACCCAAGGGGGGGCGACCCCCCTTAGTTTTGTCGGATGCCCAAACCCCCCCTCTAAAGCAGCATCGTTGTCTCCACTTTTCGCATTAAAAAACGCCCCAACCGCTTGGTTTTTTATACCAAGGAGTGTTCAAAATACATTCTAACTTCATTTCGGGGCTGGATTCTTATGATGGCTGGAAAAGTCGAGAAATATTACCGTGACAAGGTCGAAAAGGAAGGCGGGCTCATATTTTCCCTCATTGACCCGGACAAGAGCTACCTTGAGCGTGGGGCTGCAATTGCAAAACTCTCCTATGAGGAGGGCGTGGATGCCATCCTGATTGGGGGATCGGTTGGAGCGCAAGGCGCGCACCTTGACGAGACGGTGAAAATGATAAAAGAGGAGGTCAGCGTTCCGGTTGTGCTCTTCCCCGGCAACATTTCGGGCTTAACTGATTATGCGGACGCCCTATATTTCATGCACATGCTAAACAGCAGGGATGTGTATTGGCTTTCAACTGCACAGATCCAGGCGGCTCCTGTTGTTTATCGCATGCATATAGAGCCAATTCCCACTTCCTACATTGTGCTTGAGCCGGGCAGGACCGTTGGCTGGATAGGAAATGCCAACCTTGTTCCCCGCGATAGGCCCGATTTGGCATTTTCATGCGCTCTTGCCGCCAAGTATTCGGGTTCCCATGTTGTGATAACCGATTCCGGCTCCGGCGCCCCCGAACCCGCCCCCATGGAAATGATTGCAGCCGTTGCCAAGGCATGCGCCAAGGATTTGCTTTATTTCTATGCCGGAGGTATCCGGACTCCAGAGCAGGCATCCGGAATCATTTCATCCGGCGCAGATGGCATCCAGATTGGGACCGCCTTCGAGGAAGGGGACATCAGGAAGAAAATCCGGGATATGGTAAAAGCGGTAAAGGATGCGGGGAAGAAGAAGGTCTAGTTATTTTTTATCGTTTATTTTAGTTAGTGGATCCCTGAACCCTATTTTTCAAAGCCCCTATTTATTTTTTTCCGCTGCAAGCGCCGCCCCAATCGCTGTGCAATATTTCGCATCCGCAGGGAATATCGCCCTTATCCCAAACAATTTGGTGGCGGAAGCGATTTTTCCCCCAATCAGTTTGTTTTCATCTACAACCCTTCCGGTGAATACGATCTCCTTTAGCCCGCAGCTTTTTGCCGCCAAGGCCCCCATTACTCCTATCGTTTCACCAACCATTCCAATTATGCTAAGGGCAATATCCTCATTGCTTGTTTTCCCATTTGCGCTAATTTTTCCAAAATTGCTTGCCGTTGTGGCAGCCGGGAGTTTTCCAAGGCCCCCACCCAAAAGATCCCCAATTGTTAAATCAAGCGAATTTTTCCCCTTCAGCGCCATCCCCTCCATTTCGGATATGCTTGCGCCGATCAGAATTTTTCCAAGCCCTTCAAGCGTTCCCCCGCCAATTCCGGTTCCGGCAATATGTGAATGCTTTTTCCCATCGACAAAAACAAATGGTGTTCCTGTCCCTAAATTCGCGCAAATGAACCTGGTTTTTCCTGTAAGAAACCCTGCGCCCAATGCAATGGCGGCAATTTCCCCAACCTGCGTTGCCTTGAATTTCCTCCTCATATCGGAAAGGATCGGGTTGCGCTTTGAAACGATCCCGATATGCGTTTTTGATCGGATTTTAGCAATCCCCAAATTCGATTTTGCCCTGATGCCTGTTATTCCGACCTTTCCCATCCTTCCAATTGGTTTGCCTTGCTCCATTTCGCTTTTCAGAATGTTCGAAAGGAATTCGTGCGAATAATACTTCTGCGGCACCGAATAGGTGCGGGCGAGATTGCCCCTCTCAATTACGGCTACATCAACGTAAGATGCGCCAAAATCCACGCCTATCATATTTACTCGAAATAACCAGGGAACAGCCGTATTTTAATTGGGGTGGGGATTTCATTTTAACATGGCAAGGAAAGCAACCGGCAAGAAAAGCGCCTTTAAGGTCAATCTTAGCCCCATAGCGGAAAAATCTATTTCGGATAAGCAGCGGGAATTAATTAGGAAATTGAAAAAATCCAAATAGCTGCATTGAAAATCGCCAATCCTTCAAATGAAAGCAGATTGTACTTTCTAATTGAAAAGGATTCCCGCAAATCCAATTAGCGCAAATGCAACGCCCGCAAGCCCTTCGCCTGCAATTGCGCCAGCAGCAATTAGCCTTCCTTTTTCGGTGCGCTTGGTCCTATCAAAATAAAGCCGAATCAATCCGCCAATGAAGAGCGGGAGCGAAAGCTCAATAGGCACGTACATTCCAATCCCGAATGCAATTGCAATCATCCCAAGTTTTGGCTTGAGGAACCAAATTATTGCAGTTAGGCCCCCCCCAATCAGCATTCCGTATTCGAGCATGGATTCGAGCCCCTGCCCCGAAACAAGCTCCTTGATTGCAACAGCCTGCGGTGCTGGGAAATCGAGTGTCCCAATCCCGTACGTTGCTTGAATCGATAGCACAATTGCGCCAATGGCTAGTGAAGCTGCTGCCATCCCAACCACCTGCGCAATTATCTGGTGCTCCAATTTCGTCCCAAGCAAAAAGCCCGCCTTCAAATCCTGCATCATGTCCCCCGCCATCCCAGCTGCAATCGTTACCACGCAGGCAAGCACTATGAGCGGGAGCGCCTCAAATCCTAAAAACATCTTTGCAATAATCATTATCAGCATCGCAAAAATTTCCATGGGGTCAACGTTCATTTCCGCCGTTGCCCTAGCCCCAATGTATGCCATTGCAAATGCGCCAACAATTGCGAGCACCGAAAGCGCAAGCGAAAACCCAAAAGCAATTGAAAGCACTCCTGCGCAAACAATAAGTGCAATTCCCGACATTCTCCCCGTCCGTGCAGATCCCCAATCGTCAATTAGCCTTCCCATCATCGGAAGCCCTTTTTGGAGGAAATACACAATTGCCGCCCCCAAAACTATCCCAACCCCAAGGGGCCTGGCTATTGCGCTTACCACTTCGCCCTTCAAAGCGAACATCCCGCCAGTGATTGCGTATGGGATGATCACAAAATATGTGAAAATTGCGCCCAAAAACCATGCCGTTGTGAATCTTGGCCCAATCAAATATCCCCCTGCAAGGGGAATTAGTGAAAATGAACTTCCAACGGAAAATATTTTTCCGGCTGAAATTTTAAGCGATTCGAGATTTGCATACGATGGGATCGCATGCGCGTAGTCCCGTGCAATTGAAAATATTGCGCCAAGCCCAAAGGAGTACATCAATGTTGTTGCTTTTTTCCCTCCCGCATCGCCCGCCTCAATTACCGCGGCAGCCGCCGCCCCGTCTGCGCAGGGCAATTTTTCCCTCTCGATTAGCTGCTTTCTAAGCGGGTAGGAAAAAATTATCCCAAGAATACCGCCAACAAGGGAAATGATGAGGATTTGCATATATGAAATGGAAATCCCTAGCATGAGCGCCGCCGGGATGGTGAAGATTATGCCCGCTGCGAGGAGCCCCCCCGAGCTTCCTGCCGTTTGCATTATGCTGACCTCCTGCTTGCTTGTTTTTCCAAGCGACAGGAGGAAGAATAGCGAAACCAGGGAGGTTGTGACAATTGGCCAGTACACTCCGCCAACCTTCAGGCCGGCAAATGCACTATAGGATGCGACAATGATGCTTAGGGTTGCGCCAAAGAAAAGCGCGCGAAAGCTTAACGGTGAACTTGCCATATTCTTATTTTCCCCGATATAGGCCCGACCTTCATGAAATCCTATTTATATATTTGTTTGCCCCAATTTTGGCAATTCGACAATTGGCTATTTTTTGCATTTTAACCAAACGTTTATATATTTTTAGCGGTTTTTATTGTTCGATAGCATGAAATCAAGTATCCAATCAACTGGCTTGCAAAGGATCCTTAATTACGCTATCATGTGCTGCATCTCTAACTCTAAGGCCTGAAAAATAGGGATGATGCTCTTTTCTTTTGCTTTTGGCGCGGACCTGAAAAAAAATTGAAGCAATAGGCTAACCCATGACCAACCCAAGGGGGAGATGCGTCAGAACCCCTGGAGGTTCTTAGCATGCCCAGAAACTTCGGGTTTTTGGAGCACCCCTTAGTTTGGTCGGATGCCCAAACCCCCCTGTGTTGTAGGTGAG
Organism: Microcaldota archaeon; assembly: GCA_038046605.1. Taxonomy (GTDB): domain Archaea; phylum Micrarchaeota; class Micrarchaeia; order Norongarragalinales; family SBBD01; genus JACRGC01. The sequence continues at coordinate 19,793 of JBBSVW010000010.1, forward strand.
TTGGGTTATCAAAAAATGTGTTAGCGGAAGCGTTGCAAAAATGAGGTGGCGAATAAAAAAATATTTGCCCGGATTTTCCAGGCATTATGCGCTCAATCCGAGGTGATGTGGAAAAGTATGGGAGGCAATAGGCGCTAACACCCAAAGGAGGCAAATCCAATTGTTTGGTTGCGCCTGCCCCCCAAATCATGGCTTTGTGGAGGGGAGGAATGGCAAATTTTGCGCACAGAAGGAAAGCTGCCATTCCTTCAATCCATTCATTTTGTTTTGAAGTATGGCGGGCATTGCATTTTCGCCTTTTTTCTTTTTTCAAATTAATAATAATAGGAAAAATGGAGGTGGTGGGCTTTTGGATAACCAAAGAAGGCCATTAAGCTTTTGGAAACTTACGCAGGATAGGAAGGATAAGCAGGGGAGCTTTGCAATGACGCTTGGCTCGACCTCGCTATACCTTAGGGCAAGGGAGAGGCATGAATTGGAGGATAAGTAGATGATTGATTCCAAGCATGCAATTTGCGCCAGCAGCCTATGCGCACATATCGGCGATATGCGTCGGATGCATATTGGAAATGGTTTTTTTATGCCCCCAAGTCCCTAAACAAGCAGTTGGATGCCTCTTGGCTTTGTTGGAGCCCGTTTTCAATAAACCAATTTTGGCATATCGAGCCAAGTAGGGGTTTGAAGAATAGTGGTACGAGAGAAAAGGCGTTAAACCCAAAGGAGGCAAATCCTTGAATCAGAATGCTTTTCGACTTTTCATTCTCTTCCCACTCACGCTCAATTCGAGTGCAATAGGAATTTCCCGTCCATTCTATTTAAACCTTGCCTTTTACCACGTCAATGGACGAATATTCGGTTTTAAATTAAACTTTATTTTTAATTCGGGGAACCGGCTTATAAACTTCGGACGCAGTGTTACGGTATAATTAAGAAATCCTTTCAAGATGCAATTTTTCAGCAATTTCAGTTAAAAACAGCAGAACGATATCACGAAAAAGGCATTTTCAGGAAAATCAGAAGTCTTTGGGTCGGTTCCTAATTCGGTGCTATTTTTATTTTAGTCGCCGGTCTATTGTAGGTGACAAAATGACACTTCCTAAATTAAGACTATTAATTCCTGTTGGCTTTGCGGCACTATTGGCGTTGTTGCCTAAAAATGCAAGGGCAGTTGCGCCGGGTCCATTCTACCATGACCGGACCGCGGGTGCATATTATTTTCACCTGCCCCTAGATCCGGGCGGTAAGTACCATCTGGGCGTCCGCGAGCTGATTTTTTCCACACCCATTGCTACAGGCAAGAAAAGCGGGCGCAGGCTAAGTGTGGGCGTAGTTGGCGGAAGAGCCGGTGTTGACGAGATCAAAGAATCGCAAGTCGATTTTGGAAAGCTTGCATTGACCTTGCACGGCATACGGCTTGGGAATGGCACAACTTTTGAAGTCGGGGTGCGGGGAAAGATATACCGCGAAAAAGGGGGCCGAACGACGGGCGGTGGGGATGTCGGACTACGGGCAAGCATGGGGGGGGCGAAAGCGGAGGCAGTTGTTTATGATTTATTGCGACCTGCGCATGACGTCATTTACAAGGCATCAGGAAGCGTCCCTCTGCCGAAGGGCTTTTCGATATCCGGAACTGTCAACACTGAGTCGAGGGATCCCACTGTAGCGGTGTCTACTGCATTCAGAAAAAAGGGGGTAATGGTTTTTCCCGAAGTCGGGATAGGCTTACGTACCGGAACGCCATATTACGCCTTGGGGGTGTCGGCAAGGGGTGTGACCGGAGTTTTGGTAAGGGAACCCTACAAAGCGGAGAGCCGGGGAAGCGAATTTCAGACTACCGGAACCCACGTCATTCTTTCCGTTAATCTCGGCGGTCAGCAAAAAAGGACAGGGCACAAATAATCAGCCGTTTATGCTCGCGCCCTCCTTTGCCTGTGCCGCCTCCACCTTCTTGCGTATCACATTTATCCTTTCCGTGAACTTTTGCTCCTGCTTCTGCAGGCCGCTCTTGCGCATTTCCAGCGTTTCCTTCTCCTCCTCCAAATCCTTTTTCATCGTTGCGGCATCCTTTGGCACAAAAACATTCCCAACAAGCCGGTACATGGCGTGCCTTTCGGGGGTTTTGGCAACCTCCTCCTTTGCCTTTTCAATTTCCGAAAGCTGCACCGTAAGCTGCTGCCTTTGCATGTTGATTATCTGCATTTGCTGCTGCAAATTCTGGAATTCGATCAGTTCATTCCTAAGGTCTTCTTCGGACATTTTTTACGCACCCACTTCTCGCGATATTGGAAATACTTTTAATGTGAAAAGTTAAATACGCTCGTTTTTGGAAAATATGGGCTGCATTGAGGAAAACAGGAATGCCCAATCAATTGCAACTGATGGGTATGCGCTGCCAAACCTCCAAATGCGCTTTGCTTTTTTTCATTTCCTCCCAAACTTCCTCATTATCTGCTCGGTTTCAATAAGCGTCTTTTCATCCAAAATGCCCTGCTCCCTAAGCGTTTTCATCGAGAAATTGATCGTTGGGTGCTTGTAGACCCATTCAAGTGTTGCAAGCGCTTCGCGGTCCGTGAAATTATGGGTGCTCTTGCTGCAATTGCGCGCATATGCGATCATTACCTCCTCAGCCTGCTCTTTTGTCAGCTTATCCTTCATGCAGGCAATTGCAAGTGTCATGGAGCCGTAGTAGCGCTTCCCCTCGCCAAGCCCTTGCATTATGCGCTGCATTGCCGGAAGCGATAGGTATTTCCCCTGGAAATTTCCCGCGCTTTTCGAAACCAATGGAAGCTTATCCATTTCATGCGCAAGATCATCGGCCGCTTTTTTTATATTGGGCGGGAGCGATTTGGCGCTAAAGGAAATATCCGAAATTTTTATCTCGATTGCACGGCGAAGGAGTGAAATCAGGCCGCTTTTGGTGAAAAACATCCTTCCATCCGAAACGTTTTCGTTGGCAAGATCGAATCCGAATTTGAGGTAATCGAGAATTTTCATCGATGCCCCTTCACCGGCAATTTCCGTCGATGGGAAGAATTCCCTGGCGATCCCCAGCACTATTTCCTCCTCATCCTTCTTGAGTTCATCTGCCGCCTCCCTTGCCTGCATCGCCGAATATTTCAATGTTGCACTTGAATTTCCGGCTGCGCCAAGCAAAATCCTTCCCAGCACATAGGCAACAATTTCCCTGCGCGGGTTTTTTTCTTTTTTTGTTGCAAATCCCTGCAAGCTGCGCATGATCCTATTGCGGGCCAGGGTTAGCTCCTCATCGCTAACTGATGCGATGTTTTCCCTTGCCAAATAGTCCCTTGCCTTTTCGCTAAAGGGGTATTTTGCCGCGAATTCGTCGGACATAAATTTTTGCCTTCAAATCATCCTAAAAATCATTCGTAATGGATTATTTCACTTTGCATTTTGACTTCGCCATCCGGTATTTTATTTGGCTTTACCTCCAACGGCGCCACTTCCCCCCGCATTCATTTTTTTTCGCCTTATATTTTAATTCCATCATTTGCGTTTTTCCTTCCCCATCTTCCGTTTCACTTCCATCTCGTAAAGCTGGGGCTTCAAATGCTCCTGCATATACCTGACAAAGGCTTCCTTCGTATCTATATCTGAAAGGTGGCCAGGCGCTTTTGATGCCTTATCCAGATCCTTTTGCAGCGCCCCCCTAAGGTTCGGGTACTGCTTCAGGGTGTGGATGTTGAGGATTGTTGAAAGCGATTTCCCTTCGTATTTTTTGAACTGTGCAAGCGTCTGTTTTGCGGAGGTGATGTTGTTGGTCCTAATTGCGTCCTGGATTTTTTCCTTGGCATCAATCCTTGCAATCTGGAGCTGCGAGAATAATTTTGCGTGCTCGTTGAATTCGCGGCTAAGCCTTGCAATCGCATCATCCTTTATTCCGCTTGCAGCCTCCCCGAGCCCCTCCTCCAATATCTCGTACTGCTCGATTAGGCTGTAAAATGAGCGGCTAAGGTACATGATGGCAATAAGCGTATAGACGGCTGGGATCAGAAGGAAAAGATATTCCGAAGGGAAGTGGGAATAAATGTAAATCGTGGTGCCAAGGCCAAGCAGCACAAGCACAATCCCCGAAAAAACATCCCCGACATCCCGCTCAATTGTAAGTATGTTGGCGTTCCTTGTCGGGAACGCATTTGTAAGGATTGCATTTGCGATCTTCTTGGTCAGGAACTTAAGCTCCGTCATGAACTTGTACATGGGCCAGATGATGAGCGGGAGGATGATAAAACTAACGGAAATTGAGGATGGGATGAATGGCGCAAATGGCAGGTTGATTTGGAAATTCGATAGGTAGCTGATGTATATGATTGAAAACGCGATAACGAGGTTTTTGAACAAATGGCCCATGGAAACCAGGTATTCGTTGTGGAATGCGGCGTCGTGGCTTAGCTTTTCAAGCGAACTTATCTGCCCCTTGAGGGATGCGGCTTTGCGCAATTTCAACGGGTAGATTTTTTCGAAGAATTCCGTGATTGACCCCTTTTTCGAATACAAAATGGGCATGGAAATTGTCGTGACAATCATCAATAGGAATGCCAAATTCCGGATTTCACCGCCGTTTTCAAGGATGGGCGCTGCCGAGGCTGCAATTATCAGCCCAAACTCCCCAACGCTTCCCATAAGAAGCCCGCCGGTAACTGCGGATTTCATATCCATCCCAACGGCCGTCCCCACCACCACCTCCGCTAGCAGTTTGGAAAGAATGTAGCCGCCAACTAGCGCTGCCAGAATATAGTAAGTTTGGATTTCCGAAGGGAGCTGCGCCGTTGCGCCAAAGCTGACAAAAAAGAACAGCACGAAAAACTCCCGGAAAAGCCCAAGCTCGCGCTTTATCCTTTCGCCATATGCGCTTTCCGCAAGCGCAAAGCCCGCAAAATAGGCGCCAAGCGCCGGAGAAAGCCCCAGATACCCGCCAAGATATGCAACGGTTATGAATACCCCAATTGCATAAAGCCACATCTGGTCCTCATAGCCGATGCTGGATAGCAAATTCAGGACATGCTTTGAGACCCTGCTTACGATGAAAAACATCGCAATAACGAAAAAGACCGCGTTCAGCACAAGCAGGTTGAGGGAGCGCTGCTCGGCAATGCTCGTAATGAATACCAATATGAGGATTGCCAGGAAATCCTCCAAAATCAGGATGGAAATCACAATCCTTGATTCCACGCTTCCCATCAGCTTTTTTTCAATTATGAATTTCGAGGTGATCACGGTGGATGTTGCCGTAATCATGCCGCCGATAATGACCGCCTCCAAATCCGGCATCCCGAAATATTTGGATACCAAAAAGCCAACAAGGAATGCGCCAAGCATTTCCACGAATGCCAAAATGGTTGCAATTGCGCCCGTTTCCTTGAACCTGCGTATGTTCAGCTCAAGCCCCAAATAGAAAAGCAGCATGATGACGCCAAGCTCCCCAAAGACGGTTGCAACGCCAATCCCCACCCCTTCCGGAGAGAGGTAATTCATTGCAAGTGGGCCAAGCAGTACGCCTGCGATTATGTACCCTACTGCGGAGGAAAAGCCCATTTTTGAAAAGAATATGCCAAAAACCAGGCTGCTTAGGACGATTATTCCTATCTGTATGATTGGGATGCTCTCGACGCCTACCATGGAGGCATTATCCTGCGACGGAATATAAAGGTTTATTCACTACCTCCTAATATGCTCAAAACAAGCCTTCCGCAATTGATGGGGGAAATTTTGGCCGCATGCAAAAAGTCAAATCGCATCCCTGCAAATATTAGGCTTGTTGCAGTTTCAAAAAACCAACCTTTGGCTGCAATAAAAGAAGCATTTGATTTGGGCATTTTTGATTTTGGGGAAAACAAGGTGCAGGAAGCGGAAGGCAAAATTCCAATTGTTGCATCCTTGATCCAAGGAAAATCCCCAATGCCCCCAATCAATTGGCATTTCATAGGAAGGCTCCAAACCAACAAGGTCAAAAAAGCCGTTTCCCTGTTTAATCTCATCCATTCAGTTGATTCCCTTGCATTGGCAAAAAAAATTGATGCTGAGGCAAAAAAGCAAAACAAGGTGCAAAAAGTACTGCTGCAGGTGAATGTTTCTGGCGAAATGAGCAAAGCTGGCTTTGATGAAAAAGAGCTGGTGGATTCATTCCCTAAAATATCCTCCCTAAAAAACCTCCAACTCCTTGGCCTTATGGAAATTGCGCCAATTTTAGGGAAGGGCGAATCTGAGGAAAAATCCAGGCGGCACTTCAAGGCACTCCGAATTCTTAGGGATGCCCTCCAATCCAAATTTTCACATCAACTTCCGGAGCTTTCCATGGGCATGTCGCAGGACTACCCTGTTGCAATCGAGGAGGGCGCGACAATGGTCCGGATCGGAAGCGCCATTTTTGGGAAAAGATGAATATTTGATGGACCCATAATTCTGATATTGCCAGTGCCACATTTTATTCCCTATTTGACGTTTTTTTCCGCCATTAGCCCGCTTAGCAATATTCGAAATCAACCGGCTTTGCACATAAACTGCCTCTTGCACACAAACCCCTAAGGCTGCACATAAATAGCACTATGGTGGTACGTAATCACTATATTTTGCCAGGTTTCTCACTCAGTTATTTAAATTTTTCTGTATAGAATAATTATGATTTAAAATGGGGAGCCAAAGAGTAGTGCTTGAGACCACCATATATCGGACCACTGATAAAAAGAAACTCAAAGGTGGTATCAAGGAATACGAATACGGCGCTATTAATTTAAGGGATTCGAAGCTAAAAAATTTTGTTGGTAAACGAGTAAAAATCAATCTCGATATAGAGTGACAAATATGGCAACAGAACCAGAAGATAAATCGAAAAGCAGTGAAGAGCAAAAGCCGATAAAAATGGATGATTCCGCATTACCCCTTAATAAGCGGGTTTTATTCGAAATCGATCAAATAGCTAACGAAATAGTAAAATTACGGGGGCGTCCTCTCCTGTTGATGTTTTATAGCCATACAGCTGGCAAAATAATGCCTGCCGATTTGAATTACTTAGAGGAAGGCGTTTTTGGTGATGTTGAAAAATTAGCGGGCCTCGACCTTATCCTCCACACTCGTGGCGGAGATGTGAGTTCATCCTATCGTATTGCACAATTAATAAGAAGCAAATGCCTAAATTTGAACGCTCTGATTCCGATTTATTCTTATAGTGGAGGCACAGTAATATCTCTTGCTGCTGATGAGATTTTGATGAATCGAGGTACGTCTCTAATTTCGCCTATTGATGTTCAACTCAATAACGATAAGGAATCAATGTCCCTCTTAAATTTTGATAAATTTATAGAATTTTTAAAAGAGACTTCAAATTATTTCGAATTTGAAGACGATGATCAAAGAGCAAAATTTATTTCTGCACTTATGGAAAAGCTCGTAGAACGAATCGATCCACTCCAGATCGGCGAATTCTATCGTCTTAGAGGGTTGCAAAGCTTTTATGCAAAAACGCTTTTAACAGAATATATGTTCCGTAATGATTCGGATAAAGAGAGAATTGCGAATGATATTGTAACTCAATTGACAAGCAAATGCCCTACCCACGATTTTGATATTGATTTTCAAATCGCATTGGATATAGGACTAAAAGTGGGTGAACTCGAGAAGAAAACTTACAAGTTGGGCAAGCAACTGATTAACAAATGTGTGTTAGCTAAACGAATGGGCATCGTTTGCGATTATATTGATAGCAAACATAATTGGAGGATGCCCTTCTTTAAACTTTATGGAGTAACTACTTCCGCTACAGGTGAGGACAATGAGAAAAAATAATGAATCAGCGGGCAAGTCTGAATACTCGAGCAATAATCTAAGTCCTACCGAAGAGCAGCAGTTTGAAAAATTCAGGAAAAAACAAAAAATACTTGCCGAAGAGTATAGTTCAACTAATCTATTGTTGAGTGGTGCTGCAAATAAACAATAAAATCCTCATTCGAAGAACTTTTTTACTTCAAGCGCAAGTTTGAAAACAGGCTGTTTTCAAGAAAGGAGGTTGCGCAGACAAACGAAGCTTTGGCAAAAGTGCTTTGTCACAATATCGTTGTCCTAATCAAAGAATCAGGAGAGCATGGATTTCAGATTGATTTCAATGCTTCTGCACACAAATTACCCTCTGTGCACATTAAGGGAAGGGTTTAAGTGCAAGGCTAAATCAACCGCAACCATTAAATAGCGCCTTTCATTTCAACTTTAATCACACAATTTAAGGTGATTTAATGGCTAAGAGGAATCCTGTGTCCAAAACGAACTATTGGTTCATAATTGCATGCGTTGCAATTGCATTGCTTGCAGTAGTTGCATTCTCATCGTGGAAAAACTACCAGGCGCAAACAAGTTACAAGGCGGATTCCGATTACCGGGCAGGGAACCTTTATGGGCAGGCGATACCGACCAAAAAGCCAATTATTGTCCAGCAGTGCTCGGATGGCACATTAGTTGGCAAATGTTCAGCTAACAAGCCCTATTTTTGCAATTCACAAAAGCAAAAGGTTGCTGATTCCGTCAGATGCGGATGCCCAGGTGGCCAAATACCAGTTACCGGAGGAGGATGCAGCGCAGTTGCTCCTTATGAGATGAAAACCTACATTGAGGATGATTTGGATTACCAGCTTGACCGCGTTCGATATACGACCGGTGGTTCTAGATTTTACACGCAGGATAGCTCATTTTGGCCAGGCGTTGGTCCCAAATACTTGACAGCAGATAGTGCTGCTGCCTTGGCGTTGCCAAATAACGGCATTTTGTATACGGATCCATCAATTTCCTTTAACGAGGTCCAGCACGCGATGTTATTTGCGTATACTCATTATGATACGACCTCTAAAGCAGTTCAAGCACAATATGCTAAGACCGGCTATGAGGCTGTATTTCAGCCCGGGCTTCCACTTTGCCTGGATACCACAAAATCCGTTGCCAATTGCCCTTCATCCAGCCTTCTAAAGAATTCTAACGTGAAAATATGGCTTCTTGGCTCTTCTTGGTATGTGCGCGATGTACAGTTATCAAATTATAACATAACGAACATGACCTTGGTTAGAGAGGATGGTAAGACACTAAAGCTTAGCGAAAACAAGGAAATCGAGGTCATAGGGCAATCAGGATCTGCAAAGAATTGGAGGGTGAAATTCATTTCATCCTTATATCCGAATTCGTATGTGACGGAATCGGTCTATGCGATCCGCATTTACAATGACATTGACCAGGTCTACAAGACTCCAATAACCCAAACCTTGAATCCTGGCGAGGCAATATTGATAATAAAGTACCCTGCCGGCTATCGGTTAAATTACCTTGGGATGGAATCAACCGATTATGATTCTTTGCAATTTTCTGTGCAAAGAGTGCAAACTTTCACCAACACAACGGGAGGAACAGTCACAGGAAACTTCATGTATATCCTCTCAGGCAAGAGCAATGCGTTCCAATACAATGGCGTGAGCAGGCCGGATGTATATGTGCTGCTTGAGCCATTCCAATCATGGCATAAGGTGAATTCGGTATGGTACCTTGACAACAACGGTTACCTGGCAAAAGCGGGCGCTTCAGTTGTTGGCCAGGTAGTTTATCATTACAAATCCGATGAACAGGCCTTCATCTTCATCAACTCAACCAACTCCACCGGCGGGTTCCTTGGACAGTTGAACTGGACGATTATCCAGATTCCCGAGATCACAGAGGATGGAGGTGGCACATCTGCCTATCCGACAACAAACTGGCATATAAATTTCGTTTACGACAAAAACCTGGACCAATTGGTAAACAGTCCACAAGCACCAGTTTCGGATAAAGTGGGATACAGCTTTGGGGGCAATATTTACTTGGGAACCCAGGAACCGGGCTTTGTGACAAACCGCGGAACCATATTCCAAGCCTTCTCTCCCACATCCGCCTCATTTGGCTATCCATTGAATGTCGTCCATGCGCGCTACACCCTCCAATACTACGGCGATGACATCGTATGGGTACCGGGCGGTTATGTCAACCAGAAATAGGCCTTTTCTTTTATTTTTTATACTCGCTAGCGTAAGCAATTGAAATTAAATTGGTTGGGGCTTATTTTTTCTTGATTTTTCAATCAATTGCATCTGGTTTTTTTCCAAACCAACCCATTTAAAATCAGCGATTCGATAAATTATTCCTGATTCTATGGTTTTGCTTGAAACTAACCTTTGCGGCCACAAACTCTCCAACCCGACAGTGCTCGCCTCCGGCTTTTTGGGACTTGATTGGGCTTCCCTTGATAGGGTTGCCAAATCTGGAGCAGGCGCAGTTACCACCAAGAGCTGCAATTTGGAGGGAAGGGAGGGCTACAACAACCCTACGGTGCTTGCAAATGAGGATTTCATGCTAAATGCCATTGGCTTAGCAAATGCCGGCGTGGAAAATGAAATTGAGGAGCTAAAAATATTGAGGAAGAAAACAAAGGCGGTCATCATTGGCTCCGTTTTTGAAAATTCCCCCGAAAGGTTTGGGGAAGTGGTAAATCGCATTTCAAAAGGTTCGCCCCACCTAATAGAGCTCGATCTTTCCTGCCCTCACCTTGGCGGGAAGGGATTCGAGAAGTACCACGATTTCGCCTCCGATCCGGTTTTGATTGGGGAAACGGTTAGGGTGGCGAAAAAGAACACAAAAATCCCCATCTTTGCAAAATTATCCCCAAATGTCCCGAACATAGCGGATTTGGCGGTTGCGGCGCAAAAAGCCGGCGCGGATGGCATTACCGCAATAAATACGACTGGGGGAATGATGATTTCCGCCGAATTCAAGCGGCCAATCATTCACAATAAATTTGGGGGCGTTTCGGGCCCTGCAATCAAGCCAATTGCCCTTAAGTGCGTCTACCAATGCTATGGGGCGGTAAAAATCCCAATAATAGGAACCGGCGGCATCACAAACGGACTTGATGCAATAGAAATGATGATGGCGGGCGCAACTGCAGTCGGGGTTGGCACTGCCACCTATTACCGAGGAATTGGTGCCTTCAAGGATATTTGCAGGGAAATGGAAATCTGGATGGAAAAAAATGGCTACAATTCAGTTAAGGAGCTGATTGGCGCTGCGCATGGGTAAAAAGAAAAACAGCTGATTGCTAAAATGGAAAAATCTGTCACATCCGGCTACAAATTCCCCCTCAAAATACCTATTCCCTTCACCATCTCCAAAATAGAAAAGGAGAATTACCGTGTCAAAACCTTTTTCTTCAAGGAATCCCTTCCATCGCTCCCCGGCCAATTCGTGATGATATGGCTCCCCGGAGTTGATGAAAAACCCATGAGCATCAACTACGGCAATCCACTTTCGATTTCATTTGCTGCTGTTGGCAATTTCAGCAATGCACTTTCAAATTGCAAGGTGGGGGATAAGGTTGGTGTTTCGGGCCCCTATGGCACTGCCTTTGGGTTGAACGGAAAAAACATCCTTCTGGTGGGCGGAGGCTATGGCGTTGTCCCTCTCCGCTTCCTTGCGCAAAACGCAAAAAAGAACGGCGTCAAATGCACCGCAATTGTGGGGGCCAAAAACGAAAAAGACCTGCTTTTTGAAAAACGCCTCGAAAACGAGGGATGCGATGTGCATCTTTCAACTGATGATGGAAGCAAAGGCTTCAAGGGAACTGCGGTCCAATTAGCCAAACAATTGATTTCAAAGCAAAAATTCGATGCCATTTATTCCTGCGGGCCCGAAAAGATGATGTTTTACCTCTCAAAATTGGCGCAAAAACGCAAAATCCCCTGTTTCGTTTCCGCAGAAAGATTCATGAAATGCGGCATCGGCATCTGCGGCGCTTGCACAATTGGGGGGCTTATGAGCTGCAGGGACGGACCGGTGATGGATTCCAGGCTGCTTGAAAACATTGAGGATTGGGGCAAGTTCCATCGCGGAAAAGGGGGTAGGAAGGTGAAATGGTGAATGCCTCAAGAAAAGGAGCAGCGGCAAGCACCCTCCCTGAAAAATGTAATCTACCGGATCAGCAAAAGCGATATGCCACTTTCACGAAGCGCAATCTATGAGATGCTAAACGCGGAGGTAAACCGCGCAGGGGTTGAAGTTGCGCCGGTTGCTTTGGTTAATGCGCCTTTATCCCTTCTCCTTGCCATGCTTAGGCCAAAAGAGAAGCATGTGGAAAAATTCCTGACCCTAATGGCGCATGCAAACCTTAGGGATGCGGGGGGAATCCGATCAAACCCCGGCAGGGCAAAATTCGTCAATTTCGTCTTTTCGGGAGTTGCCTTGAAGGACCCTGATGCATACATCAAAACCTTTGTCCGCCAAGGCATGCTCGATTACCTTAGGCGTGTCAAAAAAGAAGGGTAATAAATAGCCCAGCCGAAAGCTTCCTTATGCTTGTCAAAAACGGCACCATCGTGAATGCAAAGGGAATGCTAAAAGCCGATATTTATTTGGAGCTTGGCAAGATCCGCAGGATTGGCAAAAACATGAAAATGCAAGGAGAGGAAACTATTGATGCTAGCGGCCTATTTGTGCTTCCTGGGATGGTCGATGCGCACGTCCATTTGAGGGATTTCCGCGAGGTTTCCAAGGAGGATTATTTCACCGGCACTAGCGCAGCCCTTGCCGGCGGGGTTACCTCTGTAATCGACATGCCAAACAATTCCCTTCCAACCATTTCCATGCAAAATCTGGAGGCGAAAAAATTTGTTGCGGGCAGGAAAGCGGTTTGCAACTACGGCTTCCATTTCGGGGCAACGCCGGATAATTTCGAGGAGGCAGCAATTGCAGCAAGGGACCCATCAATTGCCTCCCTCAAAATCTATATGGGCTCTTCCACCGGATCGCTTTTGCTGGATGATTTCTCCGCGCTCTACTGCCATCTTGCATCTTTCAAGAAAACCATCACATTGCACGCCGAGGACGAGCATGCAATTAGGCATTTTTCAAAGCAGCATGGCTTAATGGAAAACGAGGAAGACCTACGTGGCGCAAAGCATACTAAGGCAACCATCCACTCAAAAATCAGAAATGAGATGGTTGCAGAATTAGCAGTCACGAGGGCGCTTTCGGCAGCGTCCAAAACATCGGCAAAGCTCCATTTCGCCCACGTTTCCACGAAAAAGGAAGTGGATTTGATTTCGGCGGCAAAACGCAAGAAAATGCGAATCACCTGCGAAGTTTCCCCCCATCACATTTTCCTCGATGATTCGCTCACTAAAAAACTTGGAAATTTCGCGAAAGTAAATCCTCCTTTAAGGGGCAAAAAAACGGTTTTGGAGCTTTGGAGCGCCCTCAAATCCGGAAAAATCGATATTTTGGCAACCGACCATGCGCCACATTTGAGGGAAGAAAAGGAATTGGGCTATTGGGAGGCGCCCTCCGGGATGCCCGGACTTGATACTGCATTGTTGCTCATGCTGGATGCAGTTAACAAGCGCCGCCTTTCCCTGCAAAAGGTTGTTTCCCTCTACTCGTACATGCCATCAAAGGTTTTCAAAATCTACAATAAGGGCGAAATTGCAGTTGGGAAGGATGCGGACTTGGTTCTTGTGGATTTGAAGGCCAAAACCAAAATCTCGAAAGAAAAGCTGTTCACAAAATGCGGCTGGAGCCCATACGAGGGAACGCAAATTCAAGGGGCAATTAGGCGCACCATTCTTGCCGGAAAAACCGCATACGATGGTGAAAGCGTAATTTCAAGGATGGGCGAAGGGAAAGAATTGAGGTTTGGGAAAATTTAGCCTTCTAAATCCTTATCAATCCAGCCAATAAATTTGCCATCATCCCGCCCCTTCCTTTCTCCCCCTGGGCGTTATGTGGCTCGCGACAATAATCCGCTGAATCTCGTTTGTACCCTCAAAGATCTTGAATACCCTTGCATCCCTCCAAATTACCGTAATTGGGTGACTATCATCCATTGCGACCTTCTGCCCTCCGACCCGCAGTGCAAGATCCGCAACTTGATTCAAGCCTTCAGTTACAATTTCCTTCGTAGTCGCTGCTGCTATTGAAAAATCGGATTTGGGGTATTCGGCAGCTACGGTATAAACGTGCCGCCGCATATTATCTATTATTCCGTGCATCTTTGCTAAATGCCCCCTAATTGCCTCCTTTTCATGACTGTGCATGGGTGCATCCCTGACATGCTTTTCATAATGCAATATCGCCTCGTCATATGCGCGCTTTGCCATTCCGAGTGCAATTGCGGAAAGCGTGACGCGCGCCCTTTCCAAAGGCACTTTTGCGCCTTCGAACCCCTTTCCCCTGCCCTTTTTTTCTCCAAGCACAAATTCTTCGGGCAATCTGGTATCCTGGTACGCAAAAACACTGGTATGCGAGGCCCTAAGCCCCATTTTGTCCTCGGCGGCCTTTGCGAGGTAGGCGCTAACATTTGGCACAATTATTGCAGAGTGGCTGAATTTTGTAGGGTCGTTCCGATGGGGCGTCCTGGCGAAAACCACGCCCATTTCCGCCAGCTTTCCGTTGGTCACGAATATTTTTTCACCATTGACCAAAGCACGCCCTTTACTGAAGGTGATGCTTGTCCGTATGCCCTTCGAATCGGATCCTGCGCCGGCTTCAGTTAGTTGAAAAGTGCCAATCCTCCCCGCAGCCAGTTTGGGTATCCAATGGCGCTTTTGCGCATCCGTGCCCAAATTTAATATGGTGTTTGCGGTCAGGCCCGAAGAAACGCCGACAAGCAATGCAACGGATGCAGATCCGTAGCCCAATGCCTCATCCCTAATGCAAGCGCCAATCAATCCATTGCCATCGCCTCCATACTTTTCAGGAAGGCCCATGCCAAATACGTGCTTGTTGCGAAGCTCATCTATAATTTCATCCGGAATCCTTTCCTTGGAGTCCATATCGGATAGGTGCGGTGCGACTACGGCCCTTGAAAATTTATTGACCCGATCGTAGAGTTGCCTTTGAGAAGGGTTGAATATCCTCTCATAAATTATGTCCCGTTGACGCGCTTTGGCCATTTCTTTAACCCGGCTAGTTTCTGATTGCATTGGATGTTCTAATGCCATCAGATTAAGAAAACAAACTTTTAATAACTTTAATCGGGAATCCTATCTATCTGAAATCAATCAAAATGGGGGGGTGTGGTTTTATGGAATTCTCATTCAAGGACGCCAAATTCTTCAAGCAGTGCCTGGACGCCTGCGGAAACCTGATCGATGAGGGCAGCTTTGAGATCACCAAGGAAGGCATTCACCTTCGCTCGCTTGACCCTTCGCAAATCGCAATGGTTGATTTCAAGCTCCCCAAGGGGCATGCGTTTGCCTCCTATGATGTCGAAGATCCAAGAACCTTATCCGTTAATTTGCAGGATCTTTCGAAAGTCATCGCAAGGAGCAAGGGTGCCGAGAAGGTGAGCATAGGTTTTGATGAGAAGGAGGGAAACCGCCTCCAGATTGAATTCGCCGGGGATGCAAAACGCTCATTCAAGCTGCCGCTTCTTGATTTGCGCGAAACTTCCATGCCAAAAGAGCCAAAGGTGCAATTGGAAACTTCTGTTAAGATCAGGGCCGGAAATTTCAAGGAAATGCTAAAGGACGTGGTGCTGGTTTCATCCCACCTGCAAATGGAAGCGAACGATCACATGTTCAATATCGAGGCGCACGGCGATTCAGGCGACCTAAAGGTTGAAAATTCAAGCAAGACGCTCAAGGATTTGGTAGTAACGGCGCCAACCATTACAAAAGCGATGTATCCGGCTGAATATCTGGACAAGATGACGCGCGCAGCAGTTGATAATGAGCCCCTTCACATCGAATTTGGAAACAACAAGCCCATCCGGCTCTCCTACAAGATCGGGGAGGCGGAGTTCGTGTTCTTCCTGGCGCCAAGAGTTGAAAGCGCGTAAGTGAATGTATGGTAAGGCGATTGCCTGTCACACATGGGCCGATTATTCCGCTCCCTACGGAACGAGGGGCAATATTAGAGCATCTTCGTGCCAATGACCATCGTTTTGCGCTGAGAATCGCTCCCGATTTAATTGATACGTTAGAAGGCTATGAGTGCCGAGATCTTTTCAAGCATCCTATTGCTCACGTTCCCCAGCGGAGGGGGGCTAAGGCGGGGGC
>JBBSVW010000011.1:0-6244 GCA_038046605.1 Microcaldota archaeon
CCGTTTCGCCTCATTTTCCGGAAAGCCCCTGGTTTGGAGGTAGAAAAGCTGCTCTGCATCAATTTGTGATACTGATGCGGAGTGCGTCGCCTTCACATCGTTGGTTTCTATCTGGAGGCTTGGGATCGCATCAGAGGAGGCATTTTTCGAGAGGAGGATTGAATGGCCGGCAAGATAGGAGGATGCATTCTTGGCATGCGGTCCGATTTTAACCATCCCCTTGAAGAGCCCCTTGGAAGAGTCCTTGAAAACTCCTTTTGCGGCAACTTTGCCAACAGTATCCTTGCCGAGGTGCGTCAAGTCGGAGGTGATGTTGAATTTTTGCGAATCGGTGCCAAAAATTATCTCATAATCCTGGGCGGATGAGCCGGCCCCCTCCATTACATTTTCAAGTGAGGAAATTGTGAATGCGCTCCCTAGGAAGCCTCCGGAGAAATTGGTTTTGGCATCCCTTCCTAGGAGCGCTTTCTTATGCGAGATGTGGATTGAATTCTGGTCGAGGGAATTGATGCTCCCAAAGGCCAAGTTTGCCCCCTCACGGATATCAAAATCAGATGCGGAAACAAAAATAGATCCGTTTCCCTTGGGAAGATTGGATGTGTTTTCCTCGATGATTGCAGCTGAGCTGTTCTCCTCCAGAATTATGATATTGCGATGCACGATTAGGTAATTTGGATAGGCGATTTCATTTGCAAGGCGGATTGGCTCCTTGAGAGTGGTATTTTTCGGTATGCGGATGAAATAACCAAATGAAAATGCTGCATTTGCAAGGGAGGCAAACTTTGATTCACCCATTTTTGTGATTTTTCCATCAAAGTAAGGGCGAATTAAATCCGGATGGGCGGAAATGGCATTTGCAACTGTTGTAAAAATAATGTTCTTGGGCGCGTTTGCCAATTGTTGCGGTATTTTTTTATCTTCTTTTGCAGCCGGATGCTCAAATTTTGCCCAATCAATTGAATCAATGTTCGAATACTTCCTGAAGAGCTCGCTTTTTTCAGCAGGCAATGCTTCAAACGACTCGAAAGCGGCGATGCGATGGTCAAGCAGCCAC
The DNA here is from genome assembly GCA_038046605.1 of Microcaldota archaeon. Classification (GTDB taxonomy): domain Archaea; phylum Micrarchaeota; class Micrarchaeia; order Norongarragalinales; family SBBD01; genus JACRGC01. The sequence goes on from JBBSVW010000011.1 coordinate 1,055, forward strand.
TTGGGCTCCTTTGCACTTTTAGAGAGTTGCAAAATTTGCTGCCTATATTCGCTTTTGATTAAATTTTCCATTTTGGCCACGAAATATTTTTTTTGCATTCCTTTTTACAACTAAAATAACAAAATCAGCCTACGGAGCCTGCCATTTCAAGCTGGATCAAACGGTTGAATTCCACGGCGTATTCCATCGGGAGCTCTTTTGTGAAAATTTCAAGGAAGCCATTTACAATCATCCCCAGGGCTTGCTGCTCGGATAGGCCCCTTGTTTGGAGGTAAAAAATGAGATCCTCACCGATTTTGCCAACGCTTGCCTCGTGAGTGACAGTAGCTGTTTCATTGTTTATCTCATTGTAGGGGATCGTATCTGTTTTTGAGAGGGAATCAACAAGGAGGGCATCGCACCGGACAGTGCTTTTGGCATTATGCGCATTCTTGCCGATGTGCAAAAGCCCGCGGTAGGAGCATTTGCCCCCATCCTTAGAGACGGATTTGGAGATTATTTTGCTGTTGGTGTTTGGAGCGATGTGCACCGCTTTCCCTCCCGCATCCTGCAATTGGTTTGCACCGGCATATGCAACAGAAAGGATATCGCCTCGCGCATGCTCTCCTAGAAGGTAGATGCTGGGATATTTCATCGTGATCTTTGATCCGATGTTTGCATCGAGCCATTCAACGTACGCGCCCTCATAGGCAAAAGCGCGCTTGGTGACAAGGTTGTATACATTGTTGGACCAATTCTGGAGGGTGGTGTAGCGGACCTTGGAATTCTTGAGGGCTACTATTTCAACAACGGCCGTGTGGAGGGAGTGGCGCTTTCCCCTGTATTGCGGGGCTGAGCAATTGTGAACTAGCACTCCGTTAGCAACATATGATTCATCTTCCTCTACACTAAAATTGTAAACGTCTAATTCCTTAGCGTCCTCAATTTCTATTGATTTTATTGGAACGAACGCATATTTTTCGGTTATTTGAGCAAATGATTTTGCGTTGATTCCCAAAAGCCTTTGGAACTGCACGCTCTCTCCAACTGCCACCTCATTTGAAGGATACACTCCGACAAGCGAGGCAAATTTTGCCAAAGCTTCGCCTCCTATTAATAACGCATACATAATATGCTTGTTTTCCCTGGGTTGCATATTTATTGAGGCAAAAACATTTTGCCGAAGCAAGATGTTTCGAGTTTGGGTAGCAAGAATCGGTGAAACGGTATTAATCCTGAAAAGCCTCTTAACGCCGCCAGCGTATTGTTTGTACATGTAACTGCCATCGCCACGCCAATATCCCTTAATCAATTCTTTTTGTTTTTCGACGGTTTCAGATAGCACCCATTTCGGCATTTTCTTATTTTCAGCCTTGTGGCCAAACTGCGATTTGAAGAACCTAGCTGCAACAGTAGAGCAAAGCACTAAACTTATTCCACCTTTGTACTCTTTGTATTCTAGGGGTTTTTTGTCAAAGTAAGTTTGAAGCAATTTCGAAACATCGTCCAGATAAGCCCTCTCTTTTTTATTGAAGGTAAAGGCCACATAGTGCTCATTGAGGGTAGTGCCTTCAGCTAAATAATAGCCGATTAGCCTGAAAAAATCGGCATCGGTTTTCAAAGCATAAGGAACGTTTTCGAAACCATGCCTGCCAGCTCCAAACCTAATCTCAAAGGTTCTGACATCTGCAGTCTCTATTGAGCGGTCAATGGGAATTGAAACGTAATCGCCCTTTCTTAGCTCTGAAGCTTTAACCCACTGCGTTTTCCATTCCGTATTTTTATATTCATTGCGCTTTCTTCTAACAGCCAGGAACGGATGCTCTTCAGTTGCGTTAATTCTCTGAGAAGAATCGCCGTAATATTTAATGTGGGAGAGCTTGCCAGTATATTTTCTAACTTGCGTGTGATAAACCTCTTTGTATTGAACTTCATGCGTCAGCGCCAAATCTCCTTTTTTTATCTCTTCGATGGGCTTTTCTCCTTCAGAAGTCATGATGGGCGTGCCTTTTATGAAGCACCCTTCAATGTAATGCAATTTGCTCCCCTCGTCAACAATTATCAGCGTGCGTTCAAACTGCCCCATGTTTTCCTTATTGATGCGAAAATACGCCTGGAGCGGAAGGTCAACATCAACGTTAGGTGGGATGTATATGAATGAGCCTCCGGAAAATGTTGCGCTGTTGAGGGCGGCGAATTTGTTATCCTCTTTTGGGACCACTTTGCCAAACCATTTTTTGAAATGCAAATGGGCCACCATTAGTTTTTCAAAATCAAGCCCTTGCTCTTTTGCTTTTTCCTTTGTCGGGTTTAGCGCAGTATCGGGAGCCACGAAAACAACCCCGAGCTGGTGGAGGCGCTTTTGGAGGCTATGGTACACATTCTCGGATTCGAATTGCGCGCCTACGCCTGCAAGGAATTTGCGCTCTGCATCCGGAATGCCAAGCTTTTCGAATGTGTTTTTTATTTCTGAAGGAACCTCATCCCAGCTGTTTTCCTGCGCATTTGTTGGCTTGGCATAGTATACTATGTCGCCAAAATCGATTCCGGATAGGTCCGCGCCCCATGTTGGCAATTTTCGCTTGAGGAAATGGGAATAGGATTCAAGGCGGAACTTCCGAAGCCACTCCGGCTCCTTTTTCACATCTGAAATCTCGTGGATTGTTTTTTCAAAGAGCCCGATATCCGTTTCAAATGCGCTTTTGGTTTGGGTTTTGAAGCCGTATTTGCTCTCGTAGGAATCGCGTATGTCAACAGAGAGCGTTTGCGTTGCCATATTTACCAACATTTATTAAAAATGAATTATTTTTTCAAATTGTTGTGGAAAGAACCGGATTTTTGCCGCTTTGCATCCAATCAACTGCATTTTTGACCTGCCGTTCATTCACCAAATCATGCTTTCTATTTCTTTATCAGCCAATCGTAGCCCTTTTCTTCCAGCTCATTGGCTAGCTTGTGATCCCCGGATTTGACGATTTTGCCATCAACCATGACATGCACATGATCCGGCTTCACATAGCGCAAAATGCGCTGGTAGTGCGTCACGAGCAAGATTCCAAGCTGCTTGTTAGAAACCGTATTGATCCCCTCGGAAACAACCCTTAGGGCATCAATATCAAGGCCTGAATCCGTCTCATCCAGGATTGCAAATTTTGGGGAGAGCATTGCAAGCTGCAGGATTTCGGATCGCTTCTTTTCGCCCCCGGAAAAGCCCTCGTTTAGGTACCTATCCGCAAATGAGGGATCCATCTTGAGGAGGGCCATTTTTTCCTTTAGCATTTTATGGAAATCCATCACGGAAATCTTCTTGCCGGATTGATGCACGGAATTGTAGGCGCTTCGGATGAAGTACGCCAGGGATACGCCCGAAATTTCCTGGGGGTATTGGAAGGCAAGGAATAAACCCAGGGCCGCGCGCTCGTTAGGCTTCATTCCAATTATGCTTTTGCCGTCAAGCAAGATATCGCCGCTTTCAACCTTGTATTTGGGGCTACCCATTATGGTATTGCTAAGGGTGCTCTTCCCGCTGCCATTTGGGCCCATGACGGCATGCGTTTCGCCCTGCTTAATGGCAAGCGAAATTCCTTTCAGTATCATTTTTCCCTCCACGGAAACATGCAGGTTTTGGATTTCAAGCTGGCTCATAATTCCTCAACCATAAATGCGCGGATATGCGGCTAACAAAAACCAACTATTGCAAAGCCCATCCCATTCAGTTCGGCTTGAATTCAGTTCAATTTTGCTTGTGAATATCCCAGCAATCCATCAAATGCCTTGCCCCATCATCAAGGGTATATTCGATTTCGCCCGCGCCCACCTTGTAGGTAGTTTTCGACACAAAGCCCTTTTTTTCAAGCTCCTTTAGGCGCTTACTAAGTACTGCTGCAGTAATCCCCTTTAGATTTCGCTTCAAATCGTTGAATCTCACATGGCCGCCGTAAATTTCCCTGATGATGCGAAGGGCCCACTTCTTTTCCATCAAATCAAGCATTGGAAATATCGGGCATGAGCCAATTGCGCATTTGCGATCCATCTAACCCCCCACTAGGGTAGTATTGGAAACATACCTCTATTTAACTCTTGGGGGAATAAGTAATTTAGGGGAAACGGTTGCGGCTTGATTTTCTGATTTTAACAAAGAGCACAACATTTCCAATATTTATTTTAGAGGTGAAATTTGGATGAAATACGTTGCAAAGAATTATGACCATCTACTGGGAACTGCGGGCTTTTCGGATAACGCACTCAAGTTGCATTTTACACTCTACCAAGGGTATGTAAATAACACCAACAAATTGCTGGATGCTTTTTCAGCCATGGTAAAGGAAGGGAAAACCGCAACACCGGAATTTGCAGAGCTAAAGCGCAGGTTTGGATGGGAATTCAATGGAATGCGGCTCCACGAGTATTATTTTAGCGGGATGAAAAAGGGCGGCTCGCAGTTGGATATGGATTCCAAATTGGCGTTAAAAATCAAGGAGGATTTTGGCTCATTCGATGCATTTTTGGCCGAATTCAAGGCAACGGCAACTTCGAGGGGAATTGGCTGGAGCATGCTGTATTATGATTCACAGGAAAGGCATCTTTTGAACCCATGGATTAATGAGCAAGACCAGGGGCATCTTAGCGGCGCAGCGCCAATTCTGAACATTGATGTGTTTGAGCATGCATTCATGCTTGATTATGGCACGAAGAGGGCGGATTACATCGAGGCGTTCTTGAAGGCAGTTGATTGGCAGGCCGCCCAAAAGCGCTTTGAATTGGCCTCTTCTTAGATTGCCTTAAATATTCATCCCCTCTAATTTTTGCATGACACATAGTTTTGCACTCCCAAAATTCAAGGGTGAAGCGGCCTCGGAAGGGGGGGCGGCGCTAAGAGAAGAAATCCGGTACCAGGAGAAGGAAGCGGAAAGTGGCTTTGCCAAGCTGGAAAAACTCGGAAGCAAGCTTACACGGGAAATGATTGAAAGGCACTTTAAATTTGAAAGGGGCGCCTTGGATCTGCTCTCTGTAGGGCATCATCCGCCAACAACCCGGAAGGGCATGTCCCAAGCGCAAAGGAAGGATCTTGTTGGAAAAGTTGCAGCCGCACTTCGCCACAGGCTTATTTCAAAAGTTGTTGATGGGCAAATCCTCCGACTTGTTGGCAAAACTGGATTATAGGCAAAGACTTATATATTTGAACTTCTTATTGTAGTACATGTCTTGGGA
>JBBSVW010000012.1:0-7443 GCA_038046605.1 Microcaldota archaeon
GGACGTGCAAAATTGCGGGCTCGTTCCTCGCCGACATTTTTGCATGCCACTCAATTTATCGTTGGACGGAAACAGAAAAATTGAAGCGGGAAACGTAGGTGCTTAGATATGCCTTTTTTCAAAAAGAAACGCTCCCAAGTAGACGCGCCAATGGAACTCGTTGTCGCAATCATCATCCTGCTCGCATCCCTATCCCTTGCCTTCCTCATCATGAAGCAGGTAATCTCCCAGCGCTGCATCGCGGAAGTCAAAAGCGAGGTCTACAATCTGCAGGCAGCCATGCAGGACCTTGCCTTGCAATCCCCTCCCTCAAAAAGGTCAGTCATCTTCAGGATGCCAACATGCGGGGATGAGAGGGTTGATCTGATCCGATTCGTGCATTATTCGGATCCCATCTATTGCAAATTATGCCCGGGCCATACGGCAGGCTGCTGGAAATTGGAATTAGCATCCTACGATCCCCAAGATGAGGTGTATATCACGGATGATTTGAGGCAGGCGGAAGTTTGCGTGGATGTAGCCGGCGAACTTGAGCTTAAGGATGAATCAACCGAGCAGGGAAACCCGCTCCAATGCGAACCCCTAAGTAGCTCCCCTTGCCCCATGGGCTTTTCAAAGGAATGCAATTTTGAAACATCAGGAAAGCCAAAGAGCGTCTACGACCCAGATGAGCTGAATTCCCCCTCAAGGTGGCAAACCCTTGGGAGGCAATCGCTGGTGTATGAAATAATCCTCCGGAAAGGGTTCTCAAGCGGCGGGAAATGCACAACGGCCTCCTGCCCGGCAATCAGCATCTGCGCAAGGCCGCTTAAAAAATAGCGAATAGCCCCTAAAATAAATTAGGCGGAAAAGATTTGGGATTATCGATATTTTGCGTTCCGAATTCAAATAGCCCCTATTTGCACACTAGTCCCGAATGATGAATTTATCCAAAACCTTGCGTGCGGATTCCCTTTTTCTTTGGTGCTCCTTTAGGAAGGTTTGCAGCTTTTCGATCAATATCATCTTCAGCTCGCCGGAGAGCATTTTTCCGGATTTGTATTCATCGTGGATTTGCTTAAGCTTCGCGTCATCCTCCTCGAAGAAGGTAAGCCATTGGTAGGAAATATCGATGTCGGGATTCCCGCCATGCTTGCGATGCTCCTCAATTGAAGTAGCTCCACCGGAAAATGCATATTTTTTGATTTTCTTTTCAACGGCTTCGGGCGAATCGGTGGTGTAGATTGCAGTTTCCTTTTCGGATGCGCTCATTTTGCCCCCGGAGCCAAGCGCCGGAAGGAACCGGCAATGTATTGCCGCGGGCTTGTAATAGCCTAGTTTTGGGAGTATATCCCGGCTAACCCGGAAGTGCGCATCCTGGTCTATTGCATGGGGAATTAGGCAGGGGATGTTTTTCCCTGCAATTGCACTTGGGAGGAAGGCCGGAACCGATTGCATGGATGTAAAGAAGGCCTCGCCCACATTGCTTGAATCCGTGAAGCCAAAAACCGATTTCACCGTTGAAAGCGTGAGCTTCTTTGAAACCCTAAGGGCATGTGGATAGAGCGTTTTGGCATAGTCGATATCCGAAAAGATCTTGGTTTTCCCCATTTTGAAGCCAACTGCGATAATATCAAGTGCATTCTCATAGGCAAGGGAATTCGTCTCCTCCAAAGTTAACTCGTTCTTGAAGAGGAATTTTTCATCATCCGTTAGCTGGAAATACAAATCTGCGCCGAATTTATCCTGGAGCCATCTTGTGAACATCCAAGGGACAAGATGGCCAATATGCGTGTTTCCGGATGGGCCCCTTCCAGTGTAGAGGAAGAATTTGTTTCCCTTTTGGTATTCATCCAATATCCAGTTCAGGTCGCGGTGGGAAAAGAAGATCTTGCGGGTTAGGAAATGGTGCAAACCCCCCGTGTGCTTTTTTATGCGCGAAAGGAGAGCAGAATCAATGTGCTCGGTGCCAAACTGCTCAATTAGCCGGTCATAGTCGATATCCCCCTTTACCTCCCAGGGGGTTACGGTGAATTTTTCAGCCATGGAATCACGAGGGGGTTGGACAACGAAAACCTTATAAAATCATTTTCACATGTAATTGCGCTTATTCTTTTAGTGGGCAGGTTTATAATTGCTTTACTGTTTGGAAGGTGTGTAGCATGAAATTGGTAATCAATGATGTCAAGGCAGGGAAGAGCTACCAAAAGGAGGTTCCAAGGGAGCGGGAGATGCTCCTTTACAACAAGAAGATAAACGACATGTTCGATGGGGGCATGGCCTGCGAGCTTCCAGGGTACAAGCTCCAAATACGCGGCGGATCCGACAAGGATGGCTTTCCCATGAGGCCTGAAGTTTCCGGCACGCGAAGGGCAAATCTGGTGCTTTCCAACCCTCCGGGAATAAAAATCTCAAGGAAGGGATTCAAGAAGAAAAAGGCGGTTGTTGGGAATACGGTTTCGCCAACAATTGTCCAGCTTAACCTAAAGGTCATCGAGTACGGCCCAAAAACACTTGAAGAGCTTGGCCTAAAGCTTACTCCAAAGGATCAAAAGCCAAAGGAAGAGAAGAAAGTGGAGAAGAAAAAGAAACAGAAGTAATAATTTTGTCGTGGGGAGATAGGTTCGATTGAGCATAGCTGATTTCGCATCCGAAATAGGGTCGCTGCACGACTTTTCGATTTATTTCCCCAGTTTTAATCATCGGGAGCTAGGGCAAAACCTTGCGCAGGCGGATATTGGGATTTCGGGCAAGGCATGGCTCTCGTTTTGCATTTCCTTCTCTATTTGCACAGCCATCCTCTCAATTCCAATAGTATTTGCCCTCACTGCGGAAATTTCAACATCGATAGTTGCCCCATTGCTGATCATCCCCCTAATTGCATTTTCCCTTCTGAAATATCCCGCCTACATGAAAAAAAGGCGCGCGGAGCAAATCGAATGGGAATTGTCAATAGCGCTTAGGGCAATAGCCCTGGAAATTTCCCTAAAAGCGCCATTCGAAAAAGTAGTGGGGAACGTTGCAAGGATGGGACTAGGCCCCCTAAGCCAGGAATTTTCAAAAATAGAAAGGGAGGTTGAAATAGGCGGCAGCGGCATGGCATCCGCACTTAGGGAATTTGGCGAAAGGATTGATTCACTCATTGCAAAAAGGGCGGTTTCGCATTTGATTGTCATTTACGAAAGCGGGGTTGGCACGCTTGCCCTATCCAAGCTAACCGATGAGCTTTCAACGATGCAAAAGGCAAAAACCCGCGAATATTCAGGCAAGATGGCAATCCTTGGGCTTCTTTTCATCGCAATAAGCTGCATCATTCCCGCATTGTTTTCCGCCTATCTTATAATTGGCTCAAGCGTCCTTTCCATTGGATTTTCGCAAAGCGACATTTTTATCGCATACGGCCTTGCCTTCCCGGCGGTTAGCGCCCTTGCATTATTATTTATTAAGGAAAAAAGTCCCTCATTTTTGAGTTTATGAGTCCAAATATGATCAGTTCTATTATTTCGGAGTCAGAGGATAGGCACCGACATGATAAGCGGATATAAAAAAAGAAAAACGGCGTCTTTAGTGGGTTGCAGGGACGCCAACGCAAAGCCCCAGATACAAAAAAAATCAATTCTGCGGCTGGTTCCCGCAGGTAATGCTTGTTATGCAGCCGTTCTGGTCGTTTTGCGCGTTCCAGCCCATGTTTGAACTTCTGCACTGGAGTGCCTTGCTGATTATCGCATCGGAAGGCGCCCCGCAGCTTGCCGCCTGGCGAAGATCCGCGATAATCCGGTCCCGATCTGTCCTGCAGGCATACTTGGTCACGCAATTCCTATCATCGTTAATCGGATCGAATTGGCCGTTCTTTTGCCTGCATGCATCCTGTTCGTTTTGGGCGGGTTGTGCAACCGGCGTGCAGCTTACCTTTTCCAAACACTGCGGATAATAGACCACCGAAGACTTCTCATTTGAAACCTTGGCCAGTTCCATGTCAAAATCGTTCGCAATTTTGTATGAAACAGTGAATGGAAGCGGCATTTTCTTCGTAATTTTTGCGACGCATGCGTCCATTTCCGAGGGCCCTTGGCCTTGTTCCAGGAGTAAAAATTTCGTGCAAGGAATTGTTAATCCGCTCTCCTCGTCGCCTTTCATTATGGAAAGGTTGGCATAGTTATTGCCGAACTTCACATTCTTCAGTATAACCGGCGTGGCGCTTTTCCAAACTTCATCCGTCAGGAAGTTCTTCCCTGCCGATGCAAAAATATCGTTCAGGGTCAGGAAGAAATTGAAATCCATATTCGCGGATTTTGCGTTGTCGAATGCGAGATCGCTTTTACCAGCCCAATTGGTGGTTGCCATGGTGCCGTCATCCTCATAAATTGTTATCTTTGACCACGCCGTATTTTGCTCCGGCATGCTCCTATCTTCCGATGACTGCATCACGCCCAAATATGCCTTCCTGCTTCCACAATCCTTCTTTTCATTGAGCCATAAAGTGAAATATTGGTTCCTTGACGGTCCACCTTGGGAACCGCCGCTCTGCTTGAATTCGTAATCTAGCCTAAGGGGCTGAAATGCTTCGGGTGTAGGGGAGGGAACGGGGGTTGGCGTTGCCGTGGCTAATTTTGTCGGTTCTTGCGTCGGTATAGAGGTCGGAACTGCCGTGGGTTCCGGTTTTGGTTGTGTGCAACCGAACAGCAGCAGAATGGATATCAAAAATATTGCAACAATTTGCCTGCCCATGCGATCACCTGATTTATAATTAAAATAATAATTCAACAGTCAAATTAAAGCCTTGCGGTTGGCTATTATGACAATCAATACCTTTTGCACATTTTCTTTCCCGTAGCGCCAAAGACCTACAACCGCATTTTAGCCGATGTCGAATTTCAAAGGGGAATGGCCCGTTTCCCCCGTATCAAAAATCAGTTGTAGCCCCTTGGCCGCTTTAGGGACCTGGAACGGGATTTTCCCCCTGATTTTATCCCCCGGAGGCAAATTTCCCTCGATGCTCTGGCCGAAGATCATGTTTGCACCCAGATCCAAGGAATACGAGTAGCTTTCGGAATCCTTCACCTTGAATTGCTGGCCGCCAACCGTTGCTGCTTCCTTTCCGGCATTTTCCACAGTTATATCCGCAATCAGGAAAATATTCCCCTCGTTCGCACTTGCTTGCATCCCTAGGGATCCATTAATTTGATCTGAAAAGGAAACGGAATTGAGTGTAACTTCTAAGGCTTTGGTTGAAGGGGCCCTCGCCGTTGGTTTTGGGGAACTGCCTAATGGCTTAATGTTTTGAGTTTCTGCGCGCGATAAATCGACCCTTGCGCCAACACCTGAAAAGTATCCCTCATTGATTTCCAGCAAAACCACTTTCGTATTTTCGGGCACCTCCACATAGCAGTTAATGTAATCCGCACTTAAGCCCGGCTCAATCCGCTCCCCAATTGATTTGCCACCCCTCAGCTTGTCCTCACAGCCGCCGACATCGAATTCGCGGCTGTTTTCGTCCCTCACTTTCAAGTTCGAGGTCCCGAAAGAAACCGAGCCCTTTCCCTGGTTTTCCACCGTAACCTCAAAAACATAGAAGACCGCTCCGATCCGGGCCTCCTTGCCTGTTTTTCCTTCCAGAACAAAATCTGCCTTGCTTGCCAAGGGAACGGTAAGTTGCATGCTTCCGACCATGAACTTTTCGCCTAGCGAATAAATCGGCGTTTTGGTTGTGGCATTCGCATTCATCGAATCGGCAAACTCTTGATAGGGGAACATCGCAACTGCCGCGGAAAGGAGCAAAATCACGGAAATGACGATCCTCAGCCAGGCGCTTAGGATGAAATGGAACCGCTTCAGGAGAAAAACGTTGAAAATCGGGATGATCACGATTCCGGCAAGAATCAAAAGCAAGCCGCCGGCTAGCGAGGTGAGAAGCGTACCTAAGCCCGCGAGGATATAAACCGAACCGAACAGGAAGCCCAGGACCGAGAGAACCCCGATTTTGCGCACGGAATTTTGCACCGGCTGAATTTCGGGGGCTTTCTTGGCCATAATCGTCATTCAGATTATAATTAAAGGGAATTTAAACCTTTCAAACTTTGAACGAAAGCCTTTTGAATGCTTAAAGGATATTTTACACATGGAAATAGCTAAAATGCTCGTCTTCTCCGCAATCGCCCTTTTCATTATGGGTTGCGTGGGGCCTTCGCCATCCCCTGCCCCGACTGAACAAATACCAACAATTACAAATCAAAATACTGCAACGCCTACGTTGCCGACCTCAACGATAGACATAACGCCACCACCAGTTTCCATTCCCACTGTTACGCCCAAAGCCACGCCAACAGCCCAGGCATCAATATTGCCAACATCGCAGCCATTAAAACTCGAGGATTACGACGGGAAATTCTTTTCAATCAAGAAACCGGCAGGATGGGAAATTGCCATTGGAGGCTCCTGCTCCACGTTTTCTTTCGTAATTAAGGACAAGGCGAGGCCGCAGAGGCAGGTTTTCTACTTCGGGGAAATCGGCCCGGTTTATTTGGATGAGAGCCAGAAGGTGCTCGACAGGCAATACATGGATATGGGGGGCTACCAGATTTTCTGGTATGAAATGCCCGTTGTAAAGCCATTGAACCCCGAAAATTTCCTCAAGAGCGAGTATCTGCTCGCCCAAACCAGCCTCCTCAAGAAGTTCATGGCGGATTTGCCGGAATTGAATGAGGTGGAAATAATTTCCTCAGAGGCGGCAAAATCGCCGGTTAATGGCGACACAAAACTCATGCGTGCCCTGTTCAAATCACAGGGGGGATTGGGAGAGGGGCAATTTTTCCTCACAACCGCCCCCGTTATCCCGCTAACGGGATATGCCAGCGGCGGGATAGGCTACGGATTCACGTTTGTTGGGATTTCTGCTGAAAAAAAGGAATTCAAAAATCTGGAGAAAACGCTTACGGAGAGCATCAACAGCTTTACGATTTCGCAGGAGTATGTTGACGTATGCATCAGGGGCCAGAACGCCGCCGCAGCCGGCGCATTGAGGGCAGGCAAAACCCTCTCTGAAACTTCCGATATCATCATGTCCGAATGGGAAAGCCGGAATAAGGTGGATGACATTCTCTCGGAAAAGAGGAGCGATGCGATGCTTGGGAGGGAAAGGGTATATGATCCGGACACCGGCACCGTGTACGATGTAAGAAACGGTTTTTATGACGATTACAATTCCGAACGCCAGAAATTCGACATGAGCAGGCTCGAGAAGCTGCCGGACAAGGATTGGAACTTGTGGACATCCCCTACAGAAGATGGGGGCAGGATACAGTAGAAGCAGGAAGCTCGAATTCAACCTTTTTTTATCTTCCGGAGTATGCCCTTGTTGCGCCTACCTCGGCGTGATCGCCGCCCTTGAATACTTTGATTGCCGCGTGGGTTCCGGCGATGCTGGGGGGGGAAAAAAAGTGATCATTTGTAGGAGGGGATGGCTCT
>JBBSVW010000013.1:0-36248 GCA_038046605.1 Microcaldota archaeon
TAAAAACAGCTGAAAAGTAGTTAAATTGGTGCGTTTTTTAAGCAATCACCTATTTAATTGAGGCAGGCGCCTTGGATCCATGCCGGGATTGTCTTGGGATTGCGGGCTTGCCATGGCCCCAAACGATATGCTTATTAGAAAAGATGGGCAAAGGGAGTTGATAAGGAATGGCAACCGACGAGGAAATATTGCAATTGTGGGAGAAACTCCCAAAGAAAAAAGAACGGGCGCAGGACATAGTCCGCCTTTACCGCCTAGCTGAAAGTGCAGGCAGGCAGGAAGCTGTTTTGGCGCTTGAAAAGGAACTTTTATTGGATGCCACAATTGAATCCGCCCTTAAGACCTTTGGATGGGGCAGGAACAGCAGAGCGAGCATAATTACAACAAGGGCGCTTCTCAGGGAGGCGGCAAGGATTGCTATAATGAAAGTTGGGAAATGAAGCAAGCCAAAATCCGGCGGCAAACTGCCAAATTATCATAGATTATAAGTATCAGTCCGTCCACAAACTGTAAAGTGCCCTGCCTGACCGCCGAAGCACACGTAGTTTCCGAGGAAATGAAGCGGTTCAGTCATACGAGGTAGGTTGCTTTAAGGAAAAGCGGATCCGACAAGTAATATTTTTGGTTCCTTTTTTCAATGAACGAATAGGCAACCAGTTTTTCCAATGCAAAATTGAACAAGTTTGGATTAAGCTGTTTCCCGATAGTTTTGCCCGCCATATTGCGCAATTCGTCCCAGCTTATCCCTCCGGCATTCCGCAATATGGCCAGATAAAGTTTCCTGTTTTTTGTTTTCTTTAAGAAATGAACCAGTTCGGAAGCGGCGATGCGCGCCGCACTTTCGCTTGTTTTTTTCAGAGCGTCCCTATTTTTCCTGATTCCCTTTTCATAGCCGTACAGGGTCAGCCAGCCAATTAAGCCGTCCAGCTCGGCTTGCGCTTCGGCGATCTCTTCATCAGACGCCTTGAACCCGACCTGCGAAAACCCTTTTTTCAGATAATCCATGGAAGCGTTCCGGTCAAGCCGGTTCATTACCACCTTAATGATCTCACGGCCAAAAAGGGGGTGGTCCGAATCCTCCTCCCCAAGGATCTCCTCCACAAGCCCTATCTCGCTTCCGGATATGACAAAGGAGATTTGGGGAAACCGGTCGTAAAAGTAGGATAATACGTCAGCCAAATCGCTTTTTTTCATGCGCTGGACCTCGTCAATGAATACGCAGATGCGCCCGGCTTTCATTATCCTTCGTTCTATCTCACTTTGGCTTTCAGAACCGAGTTTTATATCGAACCCCACCCCAAACGCAGAAACATTGAGGCTTTCAATTTTTCCGAATATTTTCGGCTTCCCAAATTTTGCGGTTTCATAAATCGCCCCGAAAATTTCCTTTTTCGGATCGTTCACTATCCTTCCGTCAAGCCATAGTTTCAAGCCGTTTGCTTCATTGTAGACCAAATTGAGCAAACTGGTCTTTCCCACGCGCCTGATTCCCACAACGGCAATGATTTTCTCTTTTCTCTCGAGGGCTTTCTTAACCTGCCCGTACTCGTAATCATAGTTGTAAAAATCCGCTTTCCTGCTTTTGGGCTCAATTTCAAAGTACATGCCATCCTTTCAACGCGCATGTTTATAAAGTTAAGTATATTGCCATTTTGATTAACTTAAGTTAAGTGGACGCTGGGTGAAAGTTATCCTATCTGACCGCCAAAAGACAGGTCATTTCCGAGGAAATGGGGTGACTACAAAGTTGCTTTCCGTAGTCCCCTCTTTTTCAGCAGCTTTTTCAATTCACGATACTCCTTCAGCATCAGTTCGATAGTGGATCGCAAATTATACTCGCGCTCATATGCCTGCAAGGATGCGTAATACTCGTGCCGGTGTTTATACTCTATGTTAAGCGGAGGTAGATTATGCTTCAGCAGTATATTGTTGAGCAATAGTCTTCCCACTCTGCCGTTACCGTCTTGGAAGGGATGGATATTCTCGAATTGGTTGTGAACTACCGCGGCTAAAACCAAAGGCGGATATTTTTTCTTGTTTTTGCCATACCAAACCACCAACTCCTCCAAAAGGCTTTTGACCTGGGTCGAAGGCGCTCCCCGATGGATGATGTTCCCAAACTGGTCTGATACAACTACTTCCACTCCTCTTGGCCGTACCGTGCCTGCGTAGGATTTGGAATTTTCGAAAACGATCCGGTGAAGCGCCAGGATCAGTTCAAGCGATACGTGCTCCTTGGTTTTTCTGATATAATCCACCGCCTTGGCAACGCCGTACGTTTCGGAAATATCCTCCTTGGGCTTGTTCGGCCACTTGTCCTTCTCCAGAATGCCGCTAACTTCCCGTTCCTCTAGAGACGACCCCTCGATTGCATTGGTGTTGTAGGTAAATGCTTCCGTGAATTTTTGCCAATCCTCTTCCGAAAGATGCGTTATTTTGAGGGCTATTCCCGCCTCCAAAGATTTTAACTCCGCCAGCTCTTCCTTTGAAACAACGGTTTTGAACGGGTCATGGATGAAACGGCTTGCATTGATCCTTTCAAAGAGTTTGGCTTTGATTTCTTTCTCGCGCTGCAGCAGTTCTTCCCTACTTAGGTTTGCACCCAAATAAACTCGCAATTTCCGGACTTTCCCTCCCTTCCGGTAAGAGTGTGCCAAGTAGAACTTCCTTCCTCCTTTTCCTTTCCGGACTTCAACGTGCATGGTTCAATTAGGTGACTACAATTTATAAATATTTGCATTAAATGTGACTACGCCTATTTAAACCTTGCTCCGGTCGTCTAACTAAAGTTGCATCAGTCCGTCCGCTAGGTGTGAAGTGCTCTGCCTGACCGCTGAAGCACACGTTGTTTCCGAGGAAATGGGGTGTCAGATGCTTTCCATGAAAAAGCCGTATACAAACCGGACGAAAGGCCGCTCGTCCTTGTTTTCCACGGATCCCACCAGCGCATCAAAATACGCCCTAGGATCCTTGGAAATGTTCAATAGTGGATAGTTATTGTCGAAAAGCGCCTTGTTCAGGAGCAGGCGTGAAACCCGCTTATTGCCGTCCTCGAAGGGATGGATCATGTAGAAGCGTAGATGGAATAGGGCGGCCAGTTCTATGGCGTTAAGTTTCCCCAGATTGGCGCCGTACCATTCAATGAGCTCCGCTATTTTCTTCCCAATTTCTGCAGGTGCCAAAGGCCTGAAGCCTATTTCTTCCGTTTTCTCATAGCTCTTAAGGTAAATGTGGGCTTGATTTCTGCGGAAGCTGCCGGGGCTTTTTTCCCCATATCCTGCCATGATAATACTGTGGAGCTCGAGCATGAAATCCTTGCCGATGCCTTTCTTGCTTTCTTTGACAAACCGGAGTCCCTTTATCATATCCAGCGCAACTCGCAGGTTTTCGTCCCTTAGGCTTTTTGCATTTTGAAGGCTGAACCTATAGGCCAGCTCAGCATCCTGCTTGGTAATCGGGACTCCTTCTGTAGAAAGGGTGGTATAAACGAAGTTCACTGTATCGATTTCGTCTTTCTCGTCCCGAGCGGATTTTCCGAGGTTTTGAATTTTGGCGAGATAGCGCCTCCGCCTCTTTTCCGCTTCGATGAGTTCTTCCTTTGAAAGGTAAATTCTTGAAGCATCGTTCAGAAGATCGCCGTATATTTTATCAAATAACTCGGCATTTTTCCTTTGGAGGATGCCTTTAGAGGGAATTCTTTTACCAAGAAAAATCGAATAGACTTTAGGCTTCTCCAGCCGGATCGATTCCTCCAAATAGTAGTACTGCTGCCCGTTGACCAGTTTCCTGCGGATGCCCATGCTACTCTTTGGATGGCAAGATTATTAAACTTATCTTACATTTCAAAGCCAAAATGTATGCCTAAAAAATACGAGCCTAGGTTTTATCTTACATCTGTTAAACAAATTGTAAGATATGAGTTTGGACGCTAGGTGTGAAGTGCTTGGACTGACCGGTGAAGCACACGTCGTTTGCAGGAAATTCAAATTCAACTTCGGGAAGCCAACCAGGAAACAGAAGCAAAAATCCCGAATTGAATTGGAGGAGGCAAAGAAAACCACAAATAAGCTCGAATGGGGCAGGAATTACAATATAAGTGTTGAGTTCTCCTACAACAAAGGGGGTTACTGCAGGAGGATCGTTTTCAGCCTGCATTTTAAGTCTTTTGCTCAACTATTAATGTATGATTCCTGAAAAGATTGCTGAAGGACTAAAACACGGAAAAACCCCCTTTGGAATGCATCCAATATATTCTCACACTTCAGTTAGGGCGCTCATCAATGAAGAATTCACACACCAAATTGATGTGGCAAATGATGCTGCAAGGAAACTTGGTTTTGACATCAGGCTTAGCGCAACAGATGAACCAAGAGACATTATTGCCAAATCAGGGAAGGCGTTCGTAGAAACTCACGAGCATATAAAGCGGGCTGAACGGGGCCACGAAACAGAACTGATTGAACTTGCAAAAAAGGCAGTTATAGATCTTCAAGGGACAACACCTTCGCAAGTCGAATCATTATTTGGAAGCAGGGTTGAAAAAAGAGAACTCCCGGATACCCCTAATGACGATCCCCTCGAAACACCTAAGGAAAAAAAAAGCGGATTAGGAAGCTTGCTTGGAAAATTTAAAAGGAAGAAGCCTAACATAAAGTTAGCTGCGTGGATTAGAAAAAGGCAAACCCATGACTTGCTAACCCAAGGTGTTGCCATAAGCCATTTGACGGGCGGGCCAATAACTGTTGAAGCTGATCTTAGGAAAATCGATCCCAGATTACCGGAATTATACCGGCTGCATACAAGCTTGGCTCAATTGAGCAATTTCGTTCATTTGACGGTACCGCCTAACTTTAGGCAGCCGCCGCGAACATATGGAGGAAGATCCGGATTGAAATGGAGGGAAGGCGAAGTCCAGGCAGAAGTTAAAGCAACCGATTTCCCAACCCTCGTCCATGAAATGTCCAAAGGCGTTGTTGAAGCCAACATGGCTCATGCACTTCCCCGCGAAGGGGACCTTAAGCCTGACGAAGTAGACATATTCAATAAACATACAAAAAACAGGGATGCGGAGATTTGGCAATTTCTTCTCGGCCCTGCATTTGCAAGAAGGATTGAGGCCGCAATAAGACAAACCGACCTGCCTATTCCGGACGCAAAAAATCCCGAGCAAGCGCATCTGCATAGGAGAGTACTGTTCTCCTTAATTTCCGAAAGGGAATTGCATTCCATTGCACCACAACTTATATCATCCAAACAGGGAAGCCTAGAATGGGAGGCAGCAGTTGTTAATCTTAAAGAGGCGATGCTACGCGCTAAAGAAAGATTCGAAGGTGGAAAGAGATGGGTGTGACAATAAGGGCACGGCGGCCATTTGGCCCTCCAGAACCGGAACCTCAACCGCAAAGAATACCTGAAAGACAACCGGCAAAGCCAGTAAGAACATTGCCTCCTGGCGCTCCCGAACCTGTTGAGCCCTGGAAACAACCTCAACCCGTGCCGGAAAGGAAACCCAGAAGAAGAATTCAACCCCTAAGCCCACCCAAACCCGCCCCTACAACCGAGCCTGAAAAGGACCATTGGAATGAAAGAGTATATGCGTACATGGCATTAATCCGCAGAATGAAAAGAAATTAGGCGGCTTTCAGAAGATAATGCCCTGAGGAACTTAGCGATTCAAAACGCTTATTTCGTACACTTTCCGGAAAACTGATGGCAACTTTTTCTGAATTGCCATAATTTTTAAGAAAACCATCCCGGACGCTTGGATGGTTGCTTATATAGAAAGGAGTCGCATTCGAAGTAAGAGCCGTAAAGCCAGCTCCCCTTGCTCGCTCCCATAATTTCTCGATAAATTCCTTAGTAAAGTGCTCCATATCCACATTTATAGGGGTCTGTATTGCATCAATATGGAGGGTTTTCCCATGTTGCGTCCGGCCTTCAATCAAGTATACATTGCCGACCCAGTTTGGCCCAAGAAAAACTTTCAGGTTATGCGCTTCGGGAATTGCAAACCTGTCGGGGGAGTATTGCCCGCAATCTTTTGAGGTGCCCCGGGTAGTAATATCTTCGGGGCTAGGCGTCGGATCGAAAATATAATTCAACTGCTTTCCAGATGAGCTGCTTGTTGTTTTCTTGTAAAGATCTTCAATTTCAGTCTGCTTTTTTCTAGTTATCGGATTGGCTCCCCGGAGTTCGTCCAGCAAATTTTGGAATAGCTTTTTTCTCACATCGCCTTCCCCGGCGTATGTTTTCATTTCGGCAATACGCGCTCCATATTCTCGCTTTAACTCGGCCAATTGCGCGGAGGTTTCTGCAATCGCAGCTGATTTCCCCTCAGAAGAGGATAATGCATTTACTTTTCTTGTACCCTCCTCTTTGGCCATATCAATAAGCTGCTGATATTCTGTCTGCAAATCCGCTGCGATTTTTTCTGGAGAGGCCCTTTGAGAATAATAGGATTCAAGCATACCAAACGATGGCTCGAGATGGCTTTCTATGCCGCTTTCTATTAAAATTTTCCCATGCTTGGCGATAAGATGCTTTAGCCGCTTGCTATCTGAAAGTGTCTCGGTCTTTATGTGCATCATCCTATCCGAATAGAGCTGGTAGAGACCCGCCAGCACCTGTTGAGGTTCATCAGAGCGTAATTCGTTTCGTACTATTGGGTCTTGCTCAATAGCGATCAGTTCATGAACGTCATGCAAAAGATATCGGTTATCCTTGCCCTCGTCCTGCTTCTGCTGTAGATCAAGTGCAACCTCCTTTAGCAGGCCAATTCCAATCGTTTTCATCGCCAAAGCCTTCGCAGCTTTGAGCTTCAGAAGGGGCGATAGCTCGGAAATTGCCTGCCCCAGAAAAGAAGCGGCGCTTTTGCCCTTTAAGGCATCCGCATGAAATCTTACTGCGTCTGCAACAGTTTTAGGAAATGTGAGTTTTTCCACAACAGCTGTAACTGCAAAGGGATTGAATGGAGTGGGTTTTCGATCCCAATACCCCCGGTATCGATGGGCTGCAATCTGGGACCGCCTCATTTCGCGGAACAAGTCCGATTCCAATTCGTCCTCAAGGTTAGAATTGCCGCTCTCGACATTTTGGCTGGCAATAGGCAATTTTTTCAGAAGGGCTGAAGGCTCCGGATGATTCAGATACATCTTTGTTACATATGGCGTATTTGGTGCTCCCGCCCTAAGTAAATCGGACTGGACAGCGGCAAGCTTGCTGAAATCACTTCCTGTTTCACTTAATGATGAAAAAAAGTTGCCTATGGAAGCAGTGGCGGATATTCCGTTTTTCATGCCTAAACTTACGATTCTTGATAGGCTCTTCAAATCTTCAGGCGAGGTTATCTTGTGCACCCCTATAACTGTTGCAGCATTGGCAGTACCAGCAACTTTTTCTAGCCCAGCAACCGCTTCGATTTTTTTAGGGATATCGTCATAGTTCTCCACGCGGGTATTGGAAACGATATCCGAAAGATATCTTAATGTTTGAACCGGCAGCCCAACCTCGGGGGTAGTTTGTTTTATGACATTCTTAACTAAACCAGCCACCCGTTCAACATGTGAAACATTGGTACTTCCCCCACTAAAAGGAACGGCAAATATGGGGAGAAAAACCGCTTCGGCATCCTTTTTTGGTGCTCCGAAAACGGAGGCTGCTTTTGCGAGTTGGTCTATCTGGTCCCAGATTGCGCCCCTGACATCGTCCCTTGAAAAGCCCCTTTCTATGAAAAATCCGCTTACCGCTTTAGCATTCTGGGAAAGCCGCCATGCGCGCCATCTCCTCCCAAACGGCATCTGCTCTGCAGAGGGCCTTTCACGGCGAGGCCCCATGATTTCATTACTGAGCCTGGACAAATTATCTGCTGGAAATGCGCCAGTATTTTTTTCCAATATTTCGCGCACTTGAGCGCTGACCTGGGCCACCCGTTCCACCGTTACATCATGGGGGCCTAATGCTACAGAAAGTATTGGTGACAATGCTTCAGCCAATTGCCCCCGAGAAAGATCATGCATGCGATCCGCAAGCTTATAGGTACGGCGCAACTCCGGCCATACTTGCGTTCGCACCGCTTTATCGGAAAGCCCTCGTTCCAGGAAAATGCCGCTTCCCCTAATTGCATGATCGAGCACGCTTGGAAATAAAAGCCCTTCAAGTGCTTTTCCTGCCCTAGCCATTTATACTACCGCCCAGAAGAATATTCCTGCTTACTTTATTATATTTAACAGGTAACTAATAAGGTATGGACGAGCGCATACTCCGTTTTTTCGAGCAGCAACGGATCAAGGAGGATCGCACTCTTGGCTTTGATCTCGACCATTACCATGAGGAGCGTAATTTGGGAGGGGTAATGCTTCACGGACGTTTCAATACGATTGTTCCTGGGTGGGGACCGAGAACGGAAATAGAAGGGCTCTCAAATTGGGTAAAAATCAACCATCATATAGCAATTCCATTCAAACTCGGTCGATGGAGGATTGGCAAGAGCCCGGCACAAAAGATTTTCGATGCACTTTTCTCCGACCCAAACTTCGAACCGGCAAGGATGGGGCATAGCGGCAATTACGAGCCGATAAGGGATGTCGGGGAAATCAAGGCAATTAAGAAGGCTGCGCCGAGGCAAATTAAGGATGCTCCACCAGGCCAGCCCGTTGAATTCGATTTGCTGTATTTTGCAAAACGTAACCAAGAGGCAACTCATAGGATATTGGTGGAAATTGTGCCTAAATCGAAAGAGGATGCTTTGGGAAAAGGCATGGGATGGGTAAGGCTTCGGATTGTAAGGCCGATGCCCATTGAACCTAGAATCAAAACAATGTCCGGCGGAATAATTGGTTCAAGGAGTTCTTTTCCTATTGCTGATTACGTTAATGGCAACCAGCATAACATTGAAAGCGAAAGGCAGACCATTTCTAGAATTATTAGCCATGTCAAGGAGGCTTTGAAGAAGCATGGCATTCCGACCGAAAATGTTTGGGAAAAGGAAGTTCATTATTTTGGGAACAAGGAAGAGGCGTATACTTAGTAAACCGAATACTAGCTTCTGGCTTGTTGTTAAGCCCGGTCCTCGAATATGAAATCGATGCGGTTGCCTTCCCGATGCATTCCAAGATCCTGAGGCAACTCTAGCGTGCTATTCCAGTTCAAATACCTTTAATGGCATTAGCTTCTCTTCGATTTGCACTTGGCTTTTGATGTGAATAAAGGATATACATCAGTCCGTCCGTCATTCCTCATCGCGTGAGCTCGGGAAACAGATTTTCATCATCTGGAAGAATTTATTCACAAAAGTAATTAAAGGGGTAGAGGCGACAACAAGGAGGGTTATGCAACATCAAACCTGTTTGGATGTTAGTATAGCAAAGCTCTACGTAACCCGGCAGGGCGATCATTCTCCCTTGGGGTTGGGGGTTACTCCCTTAGAGGTGTCAAATACTAATGCTTAAATATCGGGTTTGAGTAGGTAGTTAAGAGGTGTATTTTGAATGGCAGATATTGCAGGTACATTCAGTTCTCCGGAGGCATTCATGCAGGGAATCACAGATGTGATCTGGAACTTTGTTGGGATGATGATCAATTTCATACCCAATCTCATCATGGCGGCAATCATCTTCGTGATTGGCTACCTGATTGCAATCGTGCTATCCAATGTCCTAAAGAAGGCGCTGGAGGCGGTGAAGTTTGAAAAATTGCTATCGCAGCACAAGATGGAGGATGCGCTATGGGGGGTCAAGATATCGCCCATATTCGTCAGGGTGTTCAAGTTCTACATCCTGCTAATCTTCCTCCAGGCGGCGGTTTCAAAATTGCAGCTTGGGACATTGACGGAATTCATCAACACGGTATTGCTTTACGCTCCGGCATACGTTGGCGCGTTTGTAATGCTTGTGATTGCGGCAATGGTTGGCGAACTGGTGAAGGAAACCATCAAGGGAGTTGACGGAAAGTCGCGCTGGGTGGTTTTCATCGCTAGGGGCATGAAGTTTGTTGTGGTGTTCTTTGGGCTTGTTATGGGCCTAGGAGCAGTTGGCTTTAGGACTAGCCTTCTTGAGAACACATTCATAACAATCCTTCAAGCGTTCGCATACGGCATTGCGCTTGCAATTGGAATCGCTTTTGGGCTTGGCGGCCAGGAGGAGGCAAAGGCGATCGTTTCGGATGTGAAGAAGAAGGTCAATAAGTAACACCCCTGGGGGGCTAAGCCCCCTATGCACCAGAAACTTCGGGTTTCTGGGCATGCTAAGAACCTTAGGGGTTCTGACGCATCGTGTTGCCTGTGCCCCCTTATTTTGTTTGCGAATTTGGGGCGGCGACCTTTTCCCTTCTTTTTTCTTTTTATTTTATTTTTTTGGTATGGATTATGATTTTTACCCATTGGCCTGCTTTTTCCACATTGTTCATTTAGAGGGGGAACGAGCGATCGGCTCAAGGGGGGATGCGTCCCCCGTCGCCGATTAAGGAAGCTTTATATATTTTTGCGGCATTAACTGTTTTACCTTCGAGTGCAATCATTTGGCTATTACGCTTGTTTATTTTTACCTATGGAGCGCTGCACATTTACATTCGGCAATTTTCGCATTCTTTCATGATTAACTATAAAAGGGCGATGCTATGTCTGATGAGGAAAAGAAGATTTTCAAGGGGACCACAACTGTTGGCGTTAGCTTTAATGGCGGAGTGGTTGTTGCTGCCGATAAGCGCGCAACTTTTGGCTCGTTCATAGCCTCAAAGGATGTTGAGAAGATCACGATGATTGATGACCGCATGGCAATGACCATTGCGGGCGGAGTTGGGGATGCGCAGGCACTTGTGCGTTTCATCAAGGCGGAAGTCGACTTATACAAATACACAAATGGCCAGAATATGACGGTGCAGGGCGCGGCAACCCTTCTTGCAAACATTCTCCAGGGGAACAAATACTTCCCATACCTGGTGCAGTTAATCATTGCCGGAGTCGATGAAAAGCCCCGCATATTTGATTTGGACCCTTTCGGAGGCCTTATGGAGGAAAAATACGTCTCAACGGGCTCGGGAAGCGTTGTTGCCTACGGGATTTTGGATGATATGTTCAAGGATGGCCTGACCGAAAATGAGGCAATAAAGATTGCGGCAAAGGCTGTTGCTGCTGCAATGAAGCGCGATAGCGCAACTGGCGAAGGGATCGATCTCATCTCGATTACCAGCGACAAGGTTAAGCGCCTGACAAAGGATCAGGTACTGACCGTTTTGAATGGTTGAAATGCAAATTGAACAAAGGGGAATTTTCGTATTTTATTTGAATAAGCGAGGTTAGCTTAGGCTACCCCCTTGCAAAATAATATCTTTGAATCCACATTTTGAGGTAAAAACAATTATGGCTATAAGCAATCACCTAAAGGAACTGCAATTAAAGGTCGAGGAGGTGCTCCCAAAGGAGTGCGACCTAACCAAGATTGAAATAGAAGGGCCGCAGGTGGTCCTATATTTGAAGAACATGCGTGCATTCACAAACGATGAGAATTTGATCACAAGGATTGCCTCGCACATCAGGAAAAAGGTCCTCCTAAGGAGCGATTCATCTGTTTTGATGTCTCCGGAAAAGGCAATGGAAGTGCTAAAGCAGCTTATTCCAAAGGAGGCGGGCGTAATGGATATCAGGTTCGATGCAACGTTTAATGAGGTAAATATCGAGGCGATGAAGCCGGGAGTCGTAATTGGGAAGAATGGATCCGTGTTAAAGAGCATTATTTTGGAAACCGCCTGGAGCCCTAAAGTTCTCCGCGCGCCCACATCCCCATCCGAAGTTGAAAAGGCAATACGCGCAGCCCTGCTAAATAACGCCGAGGACCGCAAAAAATTCCTCAATACCCTTGGGAAGAAGATGATGCAGGATGAGGCAAATCCGGAGTGGGTAAAAATCACCGCCCTTGGGGGCTTTAAGGAAGTTGGAAGGAGCTGCATCCTATTGCAGACGAACAATAGCAATATCCTTCTTGATGTGGGGCTCAACGTAGACACTTCGGATAGCTCAAAATCCTACCCATACCTGAATGCCATGGGCCTTCAATTGGATCAGATTGATGCGGTTA
The DNA here is from genome assembly GCA_038046605.1 of Microcaldota archaeon. GTDB lineage: Archaea > Micrarchaeota > Micrarchaeia > Norongarragalinales > SBBD01 > JACRGC01. The sequence goes on from JBBSVW010000013.1 coordinate 12,069, forward strand.
TCATTTCACATGCCCATCTCGACCACCAGGGATTCTTGCCTTACCTTTATGCCTACGGGTATGAAGGGCCAACCTATTGCACGCCGCCAACAAGGGATTTGATGGTGCTTCTGCAGCAGGATTGTGTCAATGTCATTGCAAAGGAAGGAAGGACCCCGCCCTATACGGAAAAGGACATTAAGAAAATGCTAAATCATGTGATCGTGCGAAAATTTGGGGAGGTAACTGATATCACTCCCAAGGTTCGATTCACATTCCATAATGCGGGCCATATTCTTGGAAGCGCCATGGTGCACTTGCATATTGGCGATGGTTTGCACAATCTCGTTTATTCACTCGACTGGAAGACTCCGGTAACAGTAATAGATCCGCAAGATAATTTAAAGATCGTCGAAATAGGCAAGCTTTCCGACGAATTGATGGAAAAGAATGGATTTGAGGGGGATTACGTAGAACGATTGCAAAACCCGGGTGGATGGAGGACTATTGCATTCGACCCGCAAACCTATCAGCCAAAGGTAGTTCCCATTACTTCTTTCATGAGGCATCCAATCAACGAAGCACTTTTTGAAATCACTACGAAGACTGGCCGGAAGGCGGTTGTGACTGCATCCCACAGCGTCTTTGCAGCTAAGGATGGGAAAATCGAGGCTGCAAAAGTTAAGGAGTTAAAAGTAGGGGATAGCATCATCGCACTTTCAAATGCTTCGGGGTTGCATGTTAAAGAGCCAATAGTTGAATTGAACGAGACTGAATTCAATGTTTATTATAATAATAAATCAAAGTTGAATAGGCGCATTGGAGAGCTCGAAATCCAAGCCAAGTCATCCTTCCAAAATTGGGAGGAAGTAATGGTTTGGGTAAAGGACAGATATGAGAAAGGGCTTTATAAAAGCGAAATCGCAAAGCAGAGGCATTGCAAAGTTGCCCGCGTATCCTTAGCTTTTGCAAAATTAGGCATCCCTCAGCCGCCAAGAGTTGCCGCTATCCTTCCACAGGAATTCGAGGTTACTTCCGAATTTTCAAAATTCCTTGGATATTTTGCTTCCGAAGGAAGCACTAATGGAAATTCGGTTGTGATAACTAATGACGACCAAAAGGTGTTAGATTTCTGCGAAGGGGCAATAGCGCCTTTGTTCAATTGCGGCATTTCGAAGTTGGATGGGGAAACTCGCTTTCACTCAAAATCTTTGAAGAAATTAATCACGGTGCTTGGCGGCATGGGCACCGCGCATACCAAACGAGTGCCAGCAACTATCCTCTCTGCGCCGGATAAGGTAAAATCCGCATTTTTGGAAGGCTATTTCGACGGCGATGGCTGCTTTAGCATAAGATCAAGCGGCCAATCCATAAGCTGCACTTCAAAGAACAAATGGTTAATTGAAGACGTTGGCTACATGCTTCTTAGCCTTGGAATGCCTGCAACTTACCAGTTTAACAAAACCAACACGATGCATACCCTTTCCATTTACGGCCGCGAGGCAATGAATAAATTCGTCGAGAAAATAAAGGTTGGGAATTGGGAAAACGCCTTGCATGCCATACCCCAAATAGGCTCAAAAAGTGCATTTTGGGGGAAAGTGCCTATTGTTTCACTTTCCCAAGATACGCAGGCACAGCTTAGGCATACTTCTTACAGAGCGGCGAGGAGCATAGGATTAAGCAGGCCGGAATTGCAGGTTGCAACATTTCTTGAAAAACAAATGCTTGCTGCACCTTTCTTGTTCGAAGAAATCACATCTATAAAGGAAGTGGAATCCTCTTCGAAATATGTTTATGATTTCTCAGTTGAAGGATATGAGAATTTCCTAGGTGGATTTGGGGGACTTTTCCTTCACAATACCGGCGACATCAAATTCGGAAGGACGAACCTTTTTGATCCGGCGGATATCAGGTTCCCGCGCGTGGATACAATCATGATGGAAAGCACTTATGGGGGGCCCATGGATGCAAAGCCAAGGCTTGAGGAAAGCGAGCAGAAACTGGTGAATGCGATCCGTGAAACAATTGCAAACCGCGGGAAGGTTTTGATTCCGGTATTGGCCGTTGGAAGGGCGCAGGAAGTCATGCTCATAATGGAAAAATACATGCGCAACGAGGATGTGCCAATTTACATCGACGGGATGGTTAGGGAAGCTTCCGCAATCCATACGGTTTATCCGGAGTATTTGCGCAGGGATGTGCAAAGGAGGATTTTGCAGAATGATTCACCCTTTGATAAGCCAATGTTTCGAAGCGCAATTGGAATGGATAGGCAAAGCATCGTCGAATCCGATGATCCGGCGATAATAATTGCAACATCGGGAATGCTTTCAGGCGGGCCATCGGTGGAATTCCTTAAAATGATGGCTCCAGACCCTAAGAATTCATTGATATTCGTAGGATACCAAGCCCCGCTTAGCCTGGGGAGAAAACTTTTAAACGGCGATAAGGAAGTGCCAATACTAAAAAACAATAAATTGGATAAGCTTATTGTCAACTTGAAGGTCGCAAATGTGGATGGGTTTTCGGGGCACTCGGACCGCACGCAATTGATCAACTTCGCGCGCGCAATCAAGCCCCGCCCCTCGAAATTCTTCATGCTTCATGGGGAGGAGAGCAAGTGCGAGGATCTTGCAAGAACCATTGGGAAGATGCTGCATGTTGAAAGCCGCGCCCCGCAGGTGCTTGATTCGATGAGATTGAAGTGATTCGTGTAAGCTGTTGTTTTATTTTTTGTATCTAGAATGAGCATCTACGTGAGGATATGCCGTTAAGACTGCTTGGACGAAATCGCCACTAATTCTGACAACAGCAGGATCGCTGCGCCGCCTTCCTTTGGCTTTACCCAATGGCTCATCATAATGAGTAGTGGTTTTATATTCGGGCAACCCACCATGGCTAGAAGCATATAGTTGAACATCTCCAGGAATTACCTCCAAGATGCCCTTCTTTACAAGGCTTTCAATAATTCCGTGATCGAATCTCTCCTTCTCGGATACTGCCGGAAAAGGCAGGATTGGCGTCTTCCCATATGATCTTTCGGGGATAACTGGTGGCGCTTTACTGAATTCCTTATCGCCCCTCACACCCAATGGCACATTTAGTTCGCCTTTTTCCAAAATTCGTTCAATCATTTGATGCTGGTAAATGGTCAATTCCTTTGGACTGAATGCTTTTATGCCACGTTCTGCCATATTACCACCCAAAATAATATTATTTGAAAATGGCGCCAACAATTAATAAATAGTAGCTAAGATGAAAAATGCCAAAACGGTTTTCTCCCTCGTATTTAGCTCGTAAACAGCGATAGCCTTATAAACCAACCCTCCCTCGTAAATGCGTCTGTTTTTATTGAGGGGAAAAGGGGTGACAAGCATGGTACGAAAAGCGTTCGGAGGCATGAAGATCGGCTTCAAGGGCTCTGACGACTCTTTGGAGGATGTGTTCGGCGGCACGCCAATTTCACCTTCAGAGATGACAAAGAAGCTCTGGGTCTACATCAAGAAGAAAGGGCTAATGAAGATGTAAGTGCTTTAATGCAAGGCACCCATTGTCTTTTTCCTTTTTTTCCATTTTATTTTTTTTTAAATAATAGCAAAAATATTCTTTTCTAATTGTAGCAAGGGGCATATTATTCCAACTTAAACTCTCCACCAGCACTGTTTTTCCTTTAATCAGGCAGCACATTTGCTGGTTAATCTTATAAAGCGCAAAGCCCAATCCTATCTTGATAGCATTATGGCCGATCTTGATTTGGCGCACGGGCCTTGGAAGAGGATAGTTTCCGCCACCTGGGGGAATTTCCCGGTGCAGATATACCAAAATCCCGAGAAGGTGCTATTGATTTCCCTATTCGAAAAAAAGGACGATGAAATAACCGGGGTTTTGGTGCTCGAAAGGCGGGCGCTTATTGTGGAGGGGGATATTTCGAATTTCCTTTTGCAGCAAAAGCGGGAAATGACACTGATTGAAAAAATTACGAGGGAAAACCGCTACAAGTACGTGATGGTCGATTCAACGCCGGCATTCATCCCCTATTCCGAAAGCGAGCTGTCCAACGAGGTCGCAAAGCAGTATGAGGAGCTTGACGCCCTTTTGAAAATCACAAAAAAGGGGCTTGAGGCCTCGCCCGATGTGAAAACACGCGAGCTGAAAAGCGGGACAGACGAGGAGGTGGAAAACCTTTTGGGGGATCCGGTTTCAATCCTATCATTCACAAGGAAAAGCGTGCTTGTGAGGGAGATGCAAGGCGGCCATCGCGAAAGCACGGCAAAGGCGCTTCTTGGGCTGGATAGGGACGGGCAGAAGGTGGAGGTCGCGCTCAAATCGCTCTTTTCGGCAATCGTGCTTGGCGATAGCAAGGAAAAGCGCCTTCACCTATTGCACATCATAATCGAGGATGTGCTGCTAAACAGCATCCCGGTTGTCGTATTTGATTCGCAGAATTCATTTTCGGGCCTTGCCAGCCCAAGCAAGAGCAAGGAGGAATACGAGAAATATTCCATGAAACCTATTCCGATTGGTTTTACGCTTAAGCAATTTGAAATAGGCAAGAGCCTCTTTGTCGACCTTAGCATGATTGATTCGGACCTTTTCCTATCGGCCTTTAGCCTCGAAAAGGCGGAGGTTGCTCCTCTTATCAAGAAAATCTTTGATGAGAAGCGCGAAAAGATTTCAGTCCTTGGTGATATCATCTCCGAAATTTCGGCGTTCAAGGAAACAAAGGAATTTAACAGGTTCAATATTTTGCGCGCCTCAAGGATCATTGCGGTTTTGCAAAAATCAAACCCGATGCTTTTTGGGAAGAACATTTCGGAGGAATTGGCCTCGCCCTGGAAGGATGGGATGGGAAAAGTGATCTATGTGCCGCTTCTCTCCCAGAGGGATGAGGTGAAGCGGCTCGTTGTCAATGCCGTAATGAAAACGGTCACGCCAAGCCCCTTCAATCCAAACAGCGTGCTTTTTGTTTTCGAGCCCAATGTTTCGCAGCTAAAAGATGAGATAGTAAAGCAATTGCCCGGCTTCCCAAAGAACGGGAAGGGATTTGCATTGCAAGCGGATCACGAAATAGAGCTGACCGCTTTTGCGGATACGGCCCTTAAGCTCGAGATTGTCGGAAATGAGGTGATCGTTTCCGAGGGGAGCGAACCCAAGAGGAGGTTTACGGTAAGGCCTGCGTATAGCACATGCAGCGAATTCACGGCGATGCCGGCGAAATGAAATTGCGCCATTTCTCTTTTATCTTCGGATTACTCGTACCTATTAAATCAAACCATTTTATGACGTTTTTTATACCATAGATGCACAAATAGTTTTTCGTGTACTTTTGCCCATTCCTCTTGTCGATATATTCCTGATCGACAACCAAACTGCTACTAATTCCGTATTTATTGATGAATATTGCAATGCTGCCAAGCAATACTTTATTCTTCATTCCAAATTCTATGCAGGGGTAGTAGGGTACTTTTCGGTATCTTTTCTTGATAGTAAAGCAGCCATCCGTATCAAACACTCCCCGTATAAAAGCAGCGGTCAACTCTTTGGATGCTAAAAAGCAGGTAGGTATATCCGCAAAGTTTAGCTTATCTTTCGGGATGCCAATTTGTCCGATGCATAAAGCTAATTCCTTTGAGCAAAAGCGTATACCAATACTCCTGCCTTTATCCATTAGTGAAGGACATATTTGCCTGCCAAGTAAATTGCTCGCTAATTTCGATACCCGTTCAAAATAATAAGGAAATTCGTCTTTAGGATTCCCGACGAATTTAAAATCAAATTCTGCTTTTTCTGGTCGCACATGTAAAGATCCGTCACCTACAAATATCCCTAAAAATTCCGCATTTTCAATAGTTAAGTCCATAAGGCTTATTGCGAAAATTGAGTATATATTTATTGCCAGGGGTGGTTTCGGGTGGAAAAAGAAAAAATAGCGGAGGGTGGATTTGAACCACCGGTCTTTACCCGAGGAAAGAACTAATAAAAATCAGTTCCGCCCTCTCCGGGTTATGAGCCCAGCGGGCACTCCTGGCTACCCTACCCCGCTATTAGAAGGATTGTTATGGGCAAAACCGATTATAAACGGTTTGGTTGCGGCTTAGAGGGAAAAAACAGCAATGGATGGTGGAAATTAGAGGGAAAAAACCATAAATGGTAAAAAATAATTCCAAACAAAAAAATCGGCTAATACATGTTGCGTGTAAAGCGGTCGCGGTCTGGAAGTTCCCCTCTTGCGGAGAGGATTTTTTCTATCGCATTGATCCGGATTTCCGCCTTCTTTAGCTCATCTTGCGTATCGAGGTATTTCATGTCGGATGAGCATGTGGGGCAGCGGAACTTGTTTTCCATTGCCGTATCGAAATGGAATTTTGAGCAGCCCTTGCGGCAGCGGTAAATGAGCGCGCCCTCGCTTGCCTCAACGCCCTCGCGAAGCCGCTCGACTTCCTTCTTTTTTATCATGAGGAAATTCTGCATCGCGCGATCCACATTGACCTTCCAGGTGTAGGTGAACCAACCGTTTTGCATGTTCTTTTCCCTCGAGTATTCGACAAAGCCATAGGAGTGGAGGTGGTTTAAAATTGACCTGATCTCGGCGATCTTGAGCTTGGTTTTTTGCTCTATGATCTCATCAGTTGCGCCCTCGCCCATGGAAAGGAGGATTGCAAGGCCCTTGTTGCCTATGCTCTCAAGCACGAATTCGTGGAGGTACTTGACGAAATCAGGCCCCTTGGGGCGCCCTATGACTTTGCGCATATGCTTGCTATACTCAGGGAAAATATATATATCCCTCCGAAAGAATCCGCAATGAGAAAAGGAATAAAAAGATTATTTTCGAGGGGGAAAATGGGCATTATTCAGGGAAAAGATTGCCAAACAGGGCATTAATATTTACCAGATGCATCTTGTTTATCATGGATTTTGGAAAAATCTCCCCGTGGAAAATTGCAATTGTGGTTTTGATTGTCATTAGCGCAGTAGGCTATTTGCTTATTGCCAAAGAGCTCGATCCTAGATGCAGCGGACAGATAAGGCTGCAAAACGGTTGCGACTGCAATTATTATTTTACTGGGGAAACAATCATGTATAAATTATTTGGGAGGATCGGGAACCCATTTAGGGCCGAATTTATGGCGCCACAAAATCCGCTTGCAATTTGCAAGGCAAAACTTGCTATGATTGGAGAGTGCTATTCTACTACCGATGGAAAATGGCTAGAAGGGAAAGCAGGGGTTAAGATGCCTGTTTGCGACCAGTATTACGTGGAGTCGTGCTCTAAACGGCTCAAGGGCACAAGCTGGTATGACTCGGAAAGTACATTCAATTGCGGAAAAATGCCAGTGTAGAGGTAATTGATCGCCCCCAATGCTTCTACTGATTTTATTCCAGCATCGAAACGATTGATTTTTCGATGAGCAGATCCTCAAGGCCGTATTTTTCGAGCGCTTTTGGGGGAATGGAATATTCAGATGCGATATTTTGCAAAGCAGTTTTTGAATTTGAATATTTTATGGGCAAGCCCATTTTCGAAAGCACGCTTTTGGGCAGGGGGTTTTCGCTTGCAATGCCAACAACATCCCCCTTTGGCATAACAAAATCGAGCGCCTGATTGATGTTCCTTTTGCATGCAATGCGGCAGATCCATTGCACCGCAAAATCATTGGCTACGTTTTCATGCCTGGAAAAATCCGCCTTTGCGGCTAAAAGTGCGGCAGAAATAAAGCCTTTTAAGGAGGCCAAATCGGGCCGTATTGATATGGCTTTATATTCCTTGATGGAGCTAATTATCTCCTTGTTTTTCAGGCGCGTTTTAATGAAATAAAAGTTGGGCATAAGCCTTCCTTTGGATCTGCCTGGAATAATAAAGTTGTCATCAAACTAGGGTGTTTTATGCATGGTGCAATATCACGCGGCGTTCAAAACCAAGAATTCGGGGACGGGCGCAAAGAAGCGGGCGAATCGGGATAAGATATTGGCAAATATGGGGGGCTTTTTTGCAAGGCCAAGGCTTGAAAAGGAATCGGGCAAGGAGGTCCGCGAGGTAAAGAAGGGCAAGGGCGGAAACATGAAGGTGCGCCTGAAGTCTGCCGTCTTTGCAAACGTTGTCCTGAAGGATGGGAAGATGAAGAAGGTCAAGATCACAAATGTTGCGCAAAGCCCGGATAACCGCCACTATGCATCGGAAAATACCATAACAAAGGGCGCAATCATTGAAACCGAAGCGGGCAAGGCGCGTGTCATGAGCAGGCCTTCGCAGCACGGAGTTGTGAATGCGGTGCTTGTCTGATTTTTTAAATTCCCGCATTTATTTTAATGGTTAGCGGATGCTTTGAAAAAGGGGCATTGGCATTCAAGATTAGTCGGTCTGGATTTCCGCGACCTAAACCCTACCATCATATTTTCGATAGCGCAAAATTGAGCGCCATCACAACAAACACAATTACAACCACCTTGACCGCGGGCTAATAGATGGATGCAGCATTTAATGGCATTTCAAGAGTATAGGAGTTTTTATTGGCCAGCCATTAAACTCAACCCGAGGGTATATCTATCAGGAGCTCCCGGCGCATCATCCGCTCAACCTCATCTTCAAGCTCCTCCGCCGCTTCCAGGGCCAAATCCCGGGCCATTTCCTCAGAAAGCCTATCCCCCTTTTCCCATCCGAGTTTTTTTGCCCGATCTAGGATTTCATCAGACTTGGTTTTCCTTGTTGAAAGGATCCGTTTAATCCTATCCACTCCCGGATCCCGCTTGTGCGGAACGGATTTAAGGCATGCTGCTGCGAATGCCTTCGAGTACCTATATACTAGGGGATCATCCATTCCCTCAATTGCCGACCTTGCCTGCAGGACATCATTGACATAGGAAAAGGGAGGAACATACAAGTAATTCCCCTCGACTTTGAAAGGCTCCCTAATGCCAATATCCGACGGCCTTACCTCCAGGTGCTCTTCCCTTATCCTCTTCATCAAATATTTCATGAGCAGGCTGGTCCCCACAATATGGGATGGCAGGTTCATATCTAGTCCCCGGTATTCGAACGTACCCACCTTGTTGATCCGCAAAGGCCCCCAATTGAACTGCAAGGGATGCCGTTCCCCAACAATATCCTCATAAACAGGGCACCTTTCGGTTACGAGCTCTTTCCAGGTGGCATACCTGTGCTCGGTCAGCATGATCACATCCGACAGGCCTGCGGCATACCTTGGCAAGCCGCCAAATAGGCTGTAATCGGAATAAAGGCCAACATAGTCTGCATTGCCGCGCAGCCTCATATCGCGGTATATCATAATTCGCGAATCCTTCACATGGTGCATGCCGTCGAGGAACGGGGAGGATTCCATGAAATTTGTGACCGCGGGATCCATGGCAATCATAATATTGTACAAATTGAGGAAATCCTCCTTGTATTTTGACCTGAAAAGTTGCCGAAGGAGGCGTTTTTTGCTGTCAAACACACCATAGGGTAGGCAGTAATGGAAATGGAAGCCTGCAACCCTGCCTGTCGACATGGCATATTTTGCCGGGCCCAGGACGGATTCACACATCCGGTAATAATCATCCTGCCTGGCAGTTGGAATATGGTTCCCGAAATATGTCCCGTAGGGGAATAGCCGAATATCCATCCGCTTCCCAAGCTCTATTAGCTTTTCAATGGTTTCAAGCCACGACCATGCGCCCTTCCTTACCCTGAAATTGGCTACACTTGCAATTTCAACCATATTGTGCGTGTATTCCTTGTGGATTGGGTATTTTAACCGGAGTTTATTCCCCGCCTCCAAAAAATCATCTGCCCTTGAAGATATCGCGCCGTTGTCCTCGAGCAAAAAAAGCTCGGTCTCGAACCCCACTAGGTGCTTTTTACGGGGCATTTGCAGTTTTTTCATTTTGTGTCGACCCCTTTTCTAATAGCCTCCGCCATCATTTTGGGGACATCCGCACCGGCTTTGGCATACATTTCCGGGTAAAGGCCGGGGAACGCATTGACATCCACGACATAGGGCGGTCCATCATTCGCGGTAATGATGTCGACACCAACCCAGCTCATTCTTAGGTTTTCCGCCACATCCTCCGCGTATCCAATGTATTCTTCCGGCGGATCGGCAAGGAGCATTTTGCCCCCGATGCGACTTCGGTCCCAAACTTTCCAGCCCCCTTTGAAGCTGGATTCGCTTTTTGCATAGGCATAAGCATATTCCCCGCCGATTATGTTAATCCCGACCCAATCTTTCGGGGAATTGAGGATGTATCTTTCCGCATAATGGATGGATGGGGGCATATAGTCGCAATAATCCACCAGATCCGCGGGAGAATCGATTTTTACAATGCCTATGCCGTAGCCCCCCCACCTTGGCTTAAGCAGGACTCCGGCCCATCCATCCATCCGCTTGGCTGCTTGTTCAACATTGGAGGGATCGAATAGGACATATTCCGGTGAGGGGATTTTTTTTTGTTTCAGGAATTTTGCGGTCGCATATTTGTCCATTGCGGTCGCATACCCGTTTGAGGGATTGAATAATTTGCATTTCTCCTCGATGCCCCTTAGCACTTCAAGGCCATATTCCCGGCGGTGGCCGGAACCAAGGTCGCCAAACCAAGCAAGGGCGATATATTCGCCGGCAATAGCAGCGTCTTGAGGTAAAATATTGCTGCGCAAATCCCCTACCTCAATTACCTCATCAAACAGCTTGCCAAGTTCCGAAAGCAAACCGTCCCGAACCTCGCGAAGCAAGAACCCCGGAGCATCGGCGCTAACGCTAGTCATCGATTCCCTGAAGGGAAGCCAATATGCAACTGATTCCTTACCCATAAACCGACATCGCCGCTATTTGCATTTACCTCCTGATATAAACATCCCTTTTGGGGTAGGGTATTTCTATGCGCTCCTTTTTGAACCTCGTATGCAATGACTTGATGAATAGATGTTTCATCGGAAACTGCGCACCAAACTCACTTGCCCCAAGGATTACTGCAAAACCTATCCCCGAATCCGCAAACGTATGGAATCTCAAAATAGGGGCAAAATCCCTAACCGCGCCCTGCGCCGTCTTCTGGATGCGCAAGGCCTCCTCTAGTGCAACCTTCTCGACTTTTTCCAGGTTCGAATCATAGCTGACAAAAGCCTGCACGGAAAATGATAGCTGCCTGTCGGGTGCATTGAAATTCGTCATGATGCTTTGGGCAAGCTTTGAATTGGGCACTACAACAACATTATTTTGGAGCGTAAGTAGCTGGGCGCTCCGCCAGCCTATTTTCGCCACCTTCCCCTCGTCGCCCGATTCGAGCTTGATGTAATCTCCGGTCTTGATTGGCCGATCAGCTGTAATGTAGATCCCCGCAAAGAAATTGCTTAGGGTGTCCTGGAATGCAAGCGCAACAGCAAGCCCCGCTATCCCAAGGCTGGCAAGAAGGGGCGAAATCTCCACGCCGAAATTGTCAAGGATCATCATTAGGGCAACAAGTACGACAACCACGCGCATTATGCGCCGTATTGTCGGGAAAATCTCGTTAGCCATCGTCCTTGTTTTTGGAGCAATTTCCTCCGCGTACCAATTAAGGAACGAATTGAAAATTCGCATTACCGAGAACGCGCCGAGGGAAATCCATATTACCGAAAAAATTCTGTCCAATTGCTGCCGGAAAGGTAAAAGGAGGGAGAACTGGCCAATTGCTGCATAAAGCCCTACAGCGACAACAAAAAGGAAAATGGGCGTTTCGGATGCTTCAACCAGCCTGTCGTCCAGGGTGTTATGGGTTTTTTTTGTGAGCCCCTGGATATATTTCTTGATGAACCAGTAGAGCAGCTTTGCCAGAATGAAAGATGCTAGCATTATGCCGCAGGCCAGCATCAATTCGTAGCCTGTGCCCTCAGAAATTCCAAATGCCATTGCAATCCCCAACCTATCCTCAGCAGGCTTATTAAATCCTTCAAAATATCATTGGCAATCGTGGAACATCAAGTCCACAATTGTCGTAATATGGGGCACTTTTTCAGGCATATTTTTAATCACTCCGGGCATCATTTAGTGAGTGCATCAATATGTCTCAGGAATTCTTCCTAATGGGAGCAATAATTGTCATAGGATTCTTTTCCATGATATTCTTCGAGAGGACGAAAATACCAGATGTGCTCTTCCTCATGCTCCTTGGGGTGCTGCTTGGGCCGGTATTTGGGATTGTCGATACTTCGGAAGCCTCGTTGATATTCAGCCTTGCGCCCTTTGTTGGGACGCTGGCGCTTATCATCCTTCTTTTCGACGGCGGGATCAACCTCAACATATTCAAGGTGGTAAAGGAGCTGGGGAAGGCAACGTCCTATACGCTTGTCGTATTCATAATTACAGTTGCTGCAATAGGCTTTGCCATGAAGATGCTCCTTGGCTGGCAGCTTGCGGAAGGGCTTTTGCTTGGGGCAGTAATTGGCGGGGCCTCCTCCGCCATAGTAATACCAATTTTGTCGGGGATTGCCGTGCGGGATGAAAGCAAAACTCTCCTTACGCTAGAATCCGCCATGACAGATGCCCTTTCAATCATACTGGCATTCCTTTTGATAGAGATAATAATTTCCAAAACCGTCAACCTCTCAAGCGTTGGGAACCAGGTCGCATCCGCTTTTTCGATTGCTTTTTTCATCGCAATAATCTTTGCCATCATCTGGATAGTGCTATTGCGAAGGCTCTATGGCAAGCCCTTTGGGTACCTTCTGACAATTGCCGTCCTTTTCATCCTTTATTCCTCCGTGGAGGCATTGAGGGGGAATGGCGCAATTGCAGTCCTGGTGTTTGGGATCCTTCTTAGCAGCATGAAGGAACTTGCAAAATTCCTCAAGGTTCCGGGGGATTTTGGGTTGGAGGACAAGCTTAGGGAATTCCAAACGGAGGTCTCGTTTTTCGTTAGGACATTCTTTTTTGTGTACATGGGGCTTATCATAAGCCTTGAGAATGTGGTGTTCCAGGTCGTATTCATTTCGGGCATTCTCCTAGCGCTGATGCTCGCCTCAAGGATTGCGGGGATCAAGCTGCTTGGGCACAATTTCCCGGACAGCCATCAGAACCTGCTTATTGTTTCCATGCTCCCACGGGGCCTTGCTTCGGCCGTGCTTGCATTCCTCCCGCTCCAGTTCGGGATAAATCTGGAATATTTCACGGAACTGGTGTTCCTCTCAATTGTGCTGACAAACATTGCGGCAACAGTTGGCGTTTTCTACTATGCGAAGGATAGCGCATTTGGCAGGCCAAGGATAATTGCCCCATCGGAGCAAAAATACCCGTATGTAAAAAAGAAGTGATATCGGAATGCTGGAATGGCTTTACCCCTTGGCATTTGTGCTCGGAGGGATGGTCCTGATTTTCAAGGCTGCTGAAAAAAGCACGGAGAATGCGCTTACCATCTCCCGGATGCTGGGCATCAGCGAACTTGCCATCGGATTCGTCCTGCTGTCCATATCCACATCGCTCCCGGAGCTTGTAATTTCCGTATCGGCAGCCCTTAGGGGAAGCTCGGATCTGTCAGTTGGGAATGTCTTTGGCGCGAACATCACGGATGTCACGCTCGTGCTTGGAGTGGCGGCAATCCTGGGAGTCGTTACGGTAAAGCGCCAGAACCTTAAGGAACTGGTGATGGTACTGCTTGCAACAAGCGTGATTTCCCTCCTTTTTGTGATTTACCAGCCGGGCAGGGTTACGGGAGCGATTCTTTTTGGGATATTCCTGGCATACACCTATTGGCTGCTTTCGAGCAAAAGCAGGTCCGGAAAAAGCCATTTAAGGCTAAGGTTCACAAGGAAAATGGCTGCGCCGTTGTTTGGGTTTAGCATCTTCATCACACTCGTGATCATATCCGCGCAGCTAGTGGTTGAGAATGCGATAAAGCTTAGCGGAATGCTGGGGCTTGCGGAAACTGTCATTGGCGCAACAATCATATCGGTAGGTACAACCCTGCCGGAGCTGTCGGTGAGCATCAGCGCCGCCAGGAGGAATCACGAAAAAATGGCCGTTGGTAACGCCGTCGGAAGCTCGATTATGAATTTGACGCTGGTTTTTGGGACGGCTCTTATGATCAACCCGCAGATAACCTTTGAGCCGGCTGAAAAGCTAATTGTCATTTCGGTAATTGCGAACATGGTGCTGCTGTACCTGATAACAATCCGCGGGGGCCTTACGAAAAAGGACGGCGTGGGGCTTGCGCTTGGGTATTTGGCATTCCTTGCGATATTCGGCCTTGGCAACCTATAGATCAGGCGCGCTCCCAGGCCTTGCGCCTTGGCATCTTGCCCCAGCAGTCCTTGCAAATGGTCAGCCTTACTGTTTTGCTTGCGGTTTTTGAGGCCTTCTGGCAGCTTTTGCAGATGTAGCGCAGGCAGCCCATGCACTTTTCAATGTAGTGGGCATCCTTGTTGCAGCGCTGGCATTTTGTAACCAAAGTAGTTTCACCTATTAGAAAGGAAGCAGATTATGCCGGGTAGCTTTTATAAGGGTTTTCCCAATAAGGTATTGCTATTTCGTGAGGGGATGACATGCCGGGTTTAGCTATTATTGGGGCGCAGTTCGGGGACGAGGGGAAGGGCAAAATTGTCGACTTCCTAGCTGAGGATGCGGATGCAATTGTCCGGTTCAACGGGGGCAACAATGCGGGGCATACCGTGAAGATTGGCGAAAAGGAATTCAAGCAGCATTTGCTCCCATCGGGCGTCTTCCATAGGGGAAAGGTCAATTTGATCGCATCAAATGTTGTGATCAACCCCAAAGTGATGATATCCGAAATCGAAAGCCTTAGGAAAAATGGCGTTACACTCAACCCAAAAAACCTCCGTGTCGATCTCCGGGCACACCTCATCATGCCATGGCATATTTTGCAGGAAGGGGGGGGGAATTCAGCGAAAATTGGAACCACCCAGCGGGGGATTGGGCCGTGCTATGAGGATAAGGCAGCGCGCACGGGCATTAGGTTTGAGGATTTGCTATCATCCGCTAGCCTCACGGATAAAATAAAGGCGCAGTATGAAAGGAAAGTTAAGGCGCTGACCGGCATGGGGATTAGGCTCCCGATGGATTTTAGTTTTGCTTCCGTCCTTTCAGAATATCTGGCGTATTCTAGAGTGCTGAAAGGATTTGCAGCGGACGTATCAATGGAACTTAACGAAATCAATGCGCAGAAAAAAAACATACTTTACGAGGGGGCGCAAGGGGTCTTTTTGGACAATAATTTTGGCACTTATCCGTATGTGACATCATCAAATTGCATTTCTGCAAGCGCGGCTGTTAGCTGCGGGGTTGCGCCATCATTCATTACAAAATCGGAAGGGGTTGTGAAAGCATACACCACAAGGGTTGGGAACGGAATTTTCCCAACGGAAATTGAAGGTGAGTTGGGGGGGGAAATCAGGATGATGGGAAAGGAATTTGGGACAACAACCGGAAGGGCAAGAAGGATTGGATGGCTGGATTTGCCTATGCTTAGGACATCCATTATGCTGAATGGGTTTTCGGGTATGCACCTCACCAAAATGGATGTGCTTGGGGGGCTGAAGGAAATCAAGGTGGCAACGCATTACCAATCAAAGGGGAAAACCTTGACGCATTTCCCGGCGGATACGAATTCCCGTAATAATCTGACACCGGTTTACAAAACGTTTAAAGGGTTTGAGGCGCAGAACTGGAAGAAGGTGGCAAATGCTGGAAAGAAGATTAAATTGAAGGCGCTGCCTAAAGAAGCTCTTGCATTCCTGAAATTTGTGGAAAAGGAGCTTGATGTGCCATTTGTTTCGGTTTCGGTTGGTCCGGAGCGCAATGAAATCATTTTTCTGAGGTGAATTTTTTTATGAATCTTGGAGCGAAAATCGCAGAAGGCAAAACCAAAGTCATCTATCAGGATTTGGGAAGCGCGGATAATGCCGTGCTGTTCTTCAAGGATGATATTACCGCCGGGGATGGGGCAAAGCACGATATTTTGGCGGGGAAGGGGAAGTACGATTGGGAGACGACAAAAAACTGCTTTGAACTTTTGAAAAGGAACGGGATCCCAACGCATTACATTTCCGCGCCGGAGGATAATTACATGGTCGTTAGGAAGATGAAAATGATCCCGCTTGAGTGCGTGACAAGGCGGATTGCAACAGGGTCCATTTTGAGGAGGCTGCCATTCAAGGAAGGGACTATTTTCAATCCGCTGCTTTTCGAGCTTTTTTTGAAGGATGATGTGCTGCATGACCCGTTCATAAATGATGATCATGCAATTGCCCTTAAGGTGGCAAACCAAAAGGAGATTGACGAGATCAGGAATACCACAAAGCGGATTTTTACGGTGCTGGAAAAAGCTTTTGCAAAGCAAGGCATCGCACTAGTTGATTTGAAATTGGAGTACGGAAGGGATGCTGCGGGCAAATTGATGGTCGCAGATGACATCACAAATAATGCCTGGCGCATCTGGCCGGAAGGGAAGAAGGAATTGATGCTTGATAAGCAGCTTTACCGCGAAGGAAAGGTCGGGATGGAGGCGGTCTTGGAAGGGTTTAGGATTGCAAATGAGATTTCAAGAAAGTTTGTGTGAGAATAGGAACGGCTAAAAATTGTTAGATCGAGTAATGTAACCATATGGGAAAAATCAAGGATTGGCTTCTTAAGCAAACTAGAAGGGAAGGGCAAGAGTGGGCTTACAAGCAATATAGTGGGATATCTGGATTATACAAGGATATCATATGGAGCTTCTCGAATGCGCCTTTTCGCGTAGTATTGAAAATCCCACAAAACCACTTGAATCGAAAGGCGGGGCTTTTGAGGGCGGTTTCGGAGGCAGGAAAGGATAGCCCCGGACTGATCAAAATGCCGCAAGTCCATCCGGATGCATTGGCTTTCCACGATTTTGAAAAAAATATCATCCGGGCCAGCTCCATTGGGGGGGTGCACGAGCTTGTGGATAAGGGGGAGCGTCCAAATACTCCGGGAATTTGGCTGGCATTTGGGAATAATCTTTCGATACATAGGAAATCCGCGTATAATGAAAGGAGCGTCCAGGCAACGCATTTGTTTCCACTAAAAGGAGGAGGCGCAATTTTGGTGCAGGAAAGGCAGCCTGGATATTTCAAACAAATGCAAGCAGCAAACCTTAATGAGGCGGCAAATCCTAAACCCAAAAAACGGGCAAGGCCTCGCCCTGAAAGGCCAAAGTAAGGGGGATGGGACAGTGGATTTGCGTTTATATTCGCCCTCTTCCTTGTTTTTTTGGTGTTTTGATGCTTCCAGTAGGGAAATTCCTCGAGCCGAACTATGGAAAGTTGATTCCCTTCATCGGGCTTTTGATACTGATTTTTTACCTCGCATATCCGGACCTATCCGAGCAGTGCCATTACGCTGAGCAGGGGGAAAGGTGCAAAATCGGGACGCCATCTTGCGTGAATTCGGTTTATGATGCGCTATCGGTTTGCGAGAGGACCAAAGCGCTTTATTCGCTTGGATTTACGGCACTTTCCTACATAATTTCCTGCTTATTCTTCCTTGGGTTCAAGGTTATTCGAAACGAGGCGTATTCGTATTATTATGAGCAGGGATGAACTGCACGGATTTGGAAAAATGAACGGGCGGATTTTGAAAATCAGATGGGCGAATGCGGATAAACGATTTGGCGTATTGAAAAAATTGAGGCGAATTAAGATGAACTGGAAACTGTTCCTGAAGCCAACGCTTGGGAAGGTGCTGCTTTTGGCGCTTTTCCTATTGATCCCCCTGCCCTTTCCAAGGGAAACTACGGAACTGTTCAATGCTAAGTACGCGCCTATCGTTTTGCTGCCCTTCCTGAAAACATCCACCATTTGGGCGTATGTGATTTTGGCGCTAATTGCGCTTTGCTTTTACATCCTGGCATGCCTCGTGAGCAATCTTTACCATAGGTTTGTGCTGGTGCCGCCGGTTAAAAGGAAAAAATAAGAGGAAAACTGAAGGGATTTGCGGCAATAATATTAAACTAGCGTTTACATATTTTCATTATGGCAATATCATGCTTGTTGGGTGATTTTGATGAAGGAATTGGTTCCGATCATATTGGGATCGAAGAGCGACGAGGAGCATGCGAGGAAAATTGAGGCGCACCTGAAGGAATTTGGCGTTGAATCGCAAATAAAAGTGTGCAGCGCGCACAAGGCGCCAAAGGAATTGCTGGAGTTGATCCATAATTACGACAAAATTGGAAGGCCAATTGTTTACATCGCAGTCGCAGGCAGGAGCAACGCGCTTGGGGGAGTGATTGATGGGGCAAGTACAAATCCGGTGATCAACAACCCACCCAATTTGGATAAATTTGGCGGAATGGATATACTTTCATCCCTTAGGATGCCATCTGGAATTGTGCCAGCTACTGTTTTGGAGCCGGAGAATGCGGCGCTTTTTGCAGTCAAGCTGTTTGCAATGAATAATCCGGAGTTGAGGAAGAAATTGGAGGAGCATAAGAAAAAATTGGCGAATGCGGCGGCGCCGAAATAAAAAAATAGTATTTGCAAAAGGGGGGTTTGGGCATCCGACCAAACTATGCGTCAGAACCTACAAGGTTCTTAGCATGCCCAGACACTTTGGGTGTCTGGTGCAAGGGGGTCTCCCCCTTGGGTTGGTCATCTAATTTATCTCCTTCGAATCCCGCTTTTCTGATTTTGTGAGTTCGGATGCCGTTGCGCGCCACACACTGCCGTATTTTTCCTTCAATTGCTCTTCAATGTTGCGGTTGCGCTTGATTGCCTCCTTGACGAATCCCGGCTCGATGAACTGCGCATTCTCGTGAACTGCAATGTCGCCGGCAAGGCGGATGGCGCCGCTCAAGTCGCGCAGGCGCAATGTGAGTGCATTGGCGGCATTATCATTCAGGTTGGCGCGCCTTCTGCCTTCCTCAATGATTTCGTTCGCAGCTTCGAGCGTGGCGTGGGGTATCTTGCCGTCTTTCCTGATTTCCTGCGCGATGAACTGCAGCATCTTGGCGCGGTTATCGGGAGTGTCGGGCATGTGCGTATCCAGCAGCACTTCATAACCGTTTCCGACGATGCGCGAGCGCAAGGGCGGCAGGATGTAATGCAAATCGTTGATGTTGCTTGCGGCAATGAGGATGAAATCGCATGGGACATCGTCAACTCTTACGGATGCCCCGGTGCTTTGGGGGTTCCTTCCAACAATTGGGTATTTCTTATCCTGAATTGCGGAGAACAGGAAACGCTGCAAATAGCTAAGGGTGCTTAATTCATCGATGAACAGCACTCCTTCGTGCGCCTCGTGGATGGCGCCGACCATCACCCTTTCGTAAGGGTGGGAGCCGATAAACCCCCCGGAAGGCGTTTGGCTCCTTCCGCCATAGGGCTCGTGGCGCACATCCCCAAGGAATTCGGTTTCGGATGCGCCGGTGCCGATGATGAAATTCTTGCGCGTGAGGGGAAGGATGATTTTTCGGGGCTTTTGCTGCTTTAGCATGTCGATTTTTTCGAGCATGCGCTGATCAAGCACCTTGATTTTTTCCCCCAGGCGCTCATAAACAATGATCTCCTCCTTTCCGCCCTCGGTCATCTTGGTCGTATGCACCCTATCGGCTTTTTGCGCTGAAAAATAATCGGTAAGAAGATCGCCAAAGGGGGAGTACTCGCGCCTGAATTTTTCCGTGCCGCAATTGGGGCATGAGGCATCGCTAGCCTTGCTTAATCGGTTGCATTTTCGGCAGCGGAAGCCCAGTTTTTCGGCAACAAATGAGGGCACATCTCGCGGCTCGACCACCTTGCTTTGGAGCTCCTTTTCAAGCGTTTTTTCCTTTTGCAAATCAAGCGCGTTTTTGGTTTCAACAATTGGGCGCTCCGGATTTTCAGGGTTGTGGAGGATGGAAATTTCCTCCTTTGGCCTTGGGATGTGGTAGGCGATGCTTTGCGCAATCAGCGATTTGCCTATTCCGGGCGGGCCGACAAGTAGGAGATGGCGTTTTTGGCGCGCCGCAAGCTTGGAGATGCGAACGGCCTCGTCCTGCCCAATCACCTGTTCCAAGGGATCTTTTGGGATTGGTATCTGGGAGGTATTTTCCACGGAAAAGGGGGCATCAAGCAGTGCGGTTTTCATTTGAATCCTACCTATTCCTGCCTTGGAATTAATAAAAGGTTGGTTTTAATCCGCAGTTTTGGGCAAATAAGGCGCCGGAATGCAAAATAAGCGGGTTCTTTTGCTGCGAGGGGGATTTTTTTGTTTTTGAAATATAGTCCTGGGGATGCGAACGGCTTAACTGGCAAAAAAAGGCATGCCTTTAGGAATGATAAAATATACTGCGGGGCATTTCTGTTTCCAAAAAAAATGCAAAATGGTGCGAATTTAAACCAAATTGCGCTACTTTATCCGTCTTCTTAAGGGGGAGCCGGATGGGAAATAAGCGTTTAGTGCTGGTGTCAGTGTTATTTTGCCTGGTTAGCCTATCCGATTCCGCCACGGTTTTGCGCCAATTCAACGCTTCCGACTATGTTTTGAAAAACGGCACGGTTTATTCCGGCACAATAAGCGACACGAACGTTTCGGATGCCGCATCATTTGGCATTTTGGAGGCGGCGTATGCGAATTCTACGGGCGGAATGGCAAGTTTCCAGTTGAGCGCGAGCGCCACAATCGCGCAATACCAAAGGTGGCTGGGGAACGGCTGGACAAGCACGGCAGCGGCGAGCACACCGGCTACTGCGGGAACACTGCGTTACCTTGTTGTCAAGGCCAATCCCATAAGGGATGAAAAGATTTTAGCCACGCTAGACAGCAATAGCGACGTTGATGCGCAGGTATGGAACGGCAGCGAATGGAGCGCGACAACGGAAATGACCGCGATTGCTTCCATCGCAACGAAGCGCGCGTTCGATGTCGCCTTCGAACAGCTGTCAGGAAGGGGTTTGGTTGTGTATGCAAACACGACAACGGCAACAATTGCCTATAGGATTTGGAATGGGAGCGGGTTCTCTGCGCAGGGCGGGTTGGGAATCGGGACTGCTGGAGTGACTAATAGGATAATAGATTTGATTGCGAAGTCGGATAGCAATCAAATAATGCTTTTGGTATCGGAAGGAAGCGCTACTCCCGATCTGCGGGCGATACTTTGGAATGGCACCGAGTTCAACACTTCGACGCAGGTGACGATCACTACCGAATTGGATACCACCAGCGACGAGCAAAGCTATAGCGGCGATTGGGAGGAGAGCAGCGGCGATTTCAACGTGTTCTATGGGAACGATGCCTCACTAACTATCCTTAAGAACACATTTTCGAATGGCGTATGGGTAGGCCAGAGCACTGGTGCATCGGGCGGGGATGGTGATGTAAGGTACGTCAAGGTCGCAACATTTCCGGGAACGGATAGGCAAATGGTGTGCTGGAAGGAATGGACTGCAGGGGATGTGAACTGCCAATCTTGGGATGGGAGCAATTTCCAAGGGACGGGAAATGACAATGCTACGGAGGTGGGGGCGGTGGGCAGGAATTTCGATGTGGCGCCTATGCTGGGCAGCAACGGCGGATTCGTGCTGATGTATGGTGACCTGAATGATGATTGGTTCGATTTCATGGTATGCACTTCTGGTGCGAATTGCGATTCCGCCACATGGGCTACCAGGACGTTATGGGCCACTACGCAATTGGGGGGCGTGGATACGAGGTGGGGGCAGATTTATGCGGATCCGTATAATTTTGGAAATTTCACGCTGCTGGGTGTTTCGCAAACTGCGGCGAACGGCTGGTTCAGGGCGAGAATTTTCTGCGATGCAGCCGCATGCTCGCTAACGGAGGCATGGACGAATTTTGGAGGGACCACTTCGGTGGTTTTTGAATCGGCGTTCCTAACATTCGACAAGCACAAATTTTACAGGGGGGAGGTGTGGCACAATTCCACAAGAACGGCAGTGACGGTACCGGCTTCCAAAATCCCCAATTTCATCAACGTGACCGCAAGAATCAATGCAACCGTAACCGCAAATTATTCGCTGAACATTTACGATTGGGTGAATGCGAACTGGAATGTGTGCACCCAGCAGATTTTGCAGCCGAACGTGTTCTCCAGCTTGGTGTGCAACATCACCTCCTCTCCTGCAAACTACCGGTCGCAGGACGCGGATAGGTATGTGAGGATTGCAATTAATGGCACTTACAATCACACGGTGCAGGCAGTTTTGGAGGATGATTTCCTGCAGTTTTATTTGGGATTTGGGGACGATCCGCCGTATTATGATTTTTCCGCAGGGAAATTGGGGGTGACGAACTCGACGCCGATGCCGGGGCAGAATATCACATTTTATTCGCTTTGGTATGATGATACGAGCTTGGGCCAATTCTGGCTGGAGCATAACGGGAGCGGCACATTCGTGAATGAGGCACCGCTCGCATTCCCAGCGGCAAATGATTCCTGGGGAAACTATTCGCTGATTGTGCCGGGTTCTGCTGAAGGGAAGCAATTTAGCGCCAGAATTTGGGCGAATGATTCGGTTGGAGGGCTTAATTTGACGAGCAATTTCACCATCACAGTTGAGAACGTAAAGCCGGCAGTGGGGAATACGACGGTGAACGCAACAACTGCAGCGCCCTGGCAGTCCGTTTGCGTGAATGCGTCCGCAACTGATGTCGGGATTGGGATAAATGTGACGTGGGCCCTTGTGACTTACCCCAACGGCACAACAAGCAACATCACTTTGAGCGATACGGGCTGCAATGCGGGAATCGCTGGCGATGGCAGGTACGGCGCGCTGATAAATGTTTCGGGGATTGAGGGCAATTTCACCGTGAACACGACGTTTGCAAATGATTCACGCAACAACCTCAATATGCAATCGCCTTTCCCTCAATTGGGGGTCATGGTAAGGCTGCCGCCAAACCCCATTGGAGGAAGCAATTTTTACGTCGGATTTTACGGCAATGCGACAGGCAGGGTTGTGAACAAGACGGCGGGCCCGCTGACGCTTTATGAGAATAAAATCCCAAATGGCACCTTGTATGTTGCCAAGGAAGGGGCGGTTGTCTCCTGGGGAAGGCTGAAAGTGGCTTCAAACGTGACGGACATGCCGAATATGGATGTGGATTTGGACTTGACTGCGAGCACGGATAAACTGGAGACAAATTACAACCTGAACATCAGCGCCACTTGCGGCATCCAGAATCTCTTTTTCCTGAACTCAACCGACGGGAATTTCCATATCGGCTTGCTGTACTCTGATGAGAATTCAAACGACATCTACAACACCGGGGATAATATTATATTCTGCACCGACTTCAACCCTAACAGCATCAACTACCTGGGCGATAGGTCGGATTACGAAATTGTGTTCCCAAGGAGCTTTGCTTCTACGGTCGATGTTTATTTTGATGCATAACAGGATGAAATTGAAATGGAGATCAATAAATTTTGCGCTGTTGCCTTATTTTGCCTAATCATTTTTCCGCAAATATCCGCGGAGGATAGCGTCATACCGGGCTTGACGGACCTAACTGGCCAGCGCTCGATGGTTTTGATAAATTCAAACAAGTGGCAGGATGCATATCTTGCCAGCATCTATGGGAACATCGAGAATTTGCCACTGCGCTACATTCAAGACCCCTTCCAGACGGGCAATTTCATGCAGGAATTGACAACAAACAAGCTTCAAAAGGTATACTTGTTTTCCTCGAAAACAAGCGTTGTGCCCTCGCTGACATACAGGCTTCATTCCCAGAACCTGGATGTGCGGGAAACGGTTTATGAGGACCATTTCGATTTATCGGCTAAGATGCTTGGGCTCATCCCATCAAGCAAGGTGATCATTGTCAGGGATGATTTTGCATTCGATGCCCTTTCCGCAAAATACCTCTCATACAAATTAAAAGCGCCGGTTATCTTTTCCAAAGGCCCCGAGGATATGGATGAACGGGTGATGAACGCCCTACTTGCGGTTTTGCCCTCAGAAATATACCTTGTGGGAAGGCCAGAGCCGAAATTGGAGGAGAAGCTTTCGCAATTCAAGCTAATCAAGCTCCAGGGGAGGGATGAATTTGACACCAACAATATTGTGAATAGGCATTTGCAAGGGCCCGTGGAGTACAACCAGGGGCTTATCACAACGGGGGATATTTTGGAGCTTGCGATAATGAACATCAAGAACCAGCCGGTTTTCTTGGTGCCGGACTACGGGGCGTATTCAATGCCTGGAACTGCGGCAATAATTGAGGATTCGGGCCTTAAGCATCTCCTTGTAATTGG
>JBBSVW010000014.1:0-6410 GCA_038046605.1 Microcaldota archaeon
CAATTTGCCCCTTCCCGTGAGCCTGCCGTATGCGAAAAATACAAGGCACGCAAAAAGATACCAAAACGCGATGTTAATTGCGCTCCCATAAAGGAAGCCCTTGTTAAGCTCGTTTAGGTCCTTTCCAATTACGATGCCCCCTTCATTATACAGCCCGTAAACCTGCGCCGGAAAGCCCAGCTTGTTTACGGAATAGCCAATTGTTTCAGTTCCGCCCGCTGATTCCTTTTCCACAAGCACGGTTGTCAAAATCAATAGCGAAACCATGATTGCAATTTTCACCGCCCTTGGCATGAAAAATTCCGCCACATCAAAATCCTTGAATTTCAATTCCATTTCCTCATCCTTTTTATCATATTGCATTTTCGAATGGCGATGTTTTTACCGCTTTTGGAATTTTATATCCCTTCCAAACCGCATTTTCCTTTTTTATGGATTCGCCGCTATTCGCCTTTCAATTTCTTCCGGTGCTTTGCATAAATCGCATAATTCACATAGCACTTATCCTTGATCTGCTCCATTATGGGGACTTCCTGCCTTTTGCCTTTTTCTTCAATGTGCTTTGTGACTTTAATGGTGAATGCATCGCTTCCTGCCCCGGATCCATACGAAACAAGCAAGATACGCTCGCCCGGCCTAGCAACATCCAAAACGCCGGCAAGGCCCACCATCGAGGAACCCGAGTAGGTATTTCCAATGTGCGGAGTGATCAAACCCGGTACAAGTTTTGCCATCTCAAATCCCAGCATCTTGGCAACCCGGGCCGGGAATTTCCCATTTGGCTGGTGCGGCACAAAATAATCAAAATCCTTGGGGGTGGTGCCCGACCTATCCATCATTCCCTTTGCAGCTGCCATCACATGCTTGAAATATGCGGGCTCGGCAGTAAACCTTCCGCCATGCCTTGGGTATTCTGCGTGCTGCCTTCGCCAGAAATCTGGCGTATCCGTAGTGTATGAGTATGTGCCTTCAATTTCCGCAATCAAATTGTCCCTGCCTATGATGAAAGCTGCGCCTCCGGAACCCGCTGAAAATTCTAGGGCATCATTTGGCCGCCCTTGCGCAGTATCCGCGCCAATTGCCAGCCCGTATTTGATCATTTTGCTTTCGGCAAGCCCCATGCATGCCTGTATTGCTGTTGTTCCTGCCTTGCAAGCAAATTCGAAATCCGCAGCGGTGAAATGCGGGGAAGTATTGAGCGCTGCGCCAACCATCGTGGCTGTTGGCTTTACGGCATAAGGCTTGCTTTCTGATCCCACGAAAATCGCATTAATGTCATTTGGGGAAATTTTGGCGCTTTTCATGGCGCGCTTTGCGGCCTCAACTGCAATGGTTGCCGTATCCTCGTCTATGGCTGCAACCGACTTCTCCTTTATCCCAAGCCCTTCGGATACGCGCACGGCATCCTTGCCCCAAACACTTGCGATCTCCTCCACCTTGATTCGCATCTTTGGGACATATGTGCCGTAGCCTACTATGCCTACTGTCATATGATCACTTGAAAATCAGACTACTGTTTTAGCGATTATTGCTTTAAAAATATGCCGTAAAACGCAGGCAAAAAGTTCGGCGGGAGACGAATTTTCAGCCCCACAAGATATCCGGGTCGCAGGAATTTTTTATCCATTTGCAATCTGGCTTTCCATCAGATTTATACTCGCTATATTTTCCATCAACTATGGTGACTTTATCGATGCTTTCGCAAGCTTCCCTAGTTGCAATTTTTACCTCCTCACCATCAACTTGTGCAAATTCGCAATTTGAAATGGACAGGGTGCCGTTGCCATCTGCTTGACTTTTCCCTGAATTTTCCTGCGTCCCTTGGGGCCTCCAGAAAAGGAAATAGCTCGAAAAAACCAGAATCAGGATTATCGCAGCGCCGATGTAGGGAATCCAATCCTCGTCCATATCCGCCAACCGCACTTGTTCGATACATAGGCAAATGCGATCCGATTTATTAATTCCCGCCTGTTTCTTTTTTCGATGAAAACAGTTGGGTTCTACAAGAAAACAATTGGCGAAAGAAGGCGGATTTTGGCAGAAGGCGGCCTGCTTAATGATGCCGATTTTTGCATTTTGGAAAATTCGCTTTCCCTGCAAACCGCCGACAAGATGGCCGAGAATGTAATAGGCCTATTCCAGCTTCCCTATTCCGTTGCCGTCAATTTCAAAATCAACGGGAAGGAAAAAATAATCCCAATGGTGACGGAGGAGCCATCGGTAGTTGCAGCCGCCTCCAATGGGGCAAAGCTTTGCCTTCCGGAAGGGTTTGCCACATCCTCAACAGCGCCCATCATGATTGGCCAAATCCAGGTGGTGGGTTTGAAAAATGCAAATAGTGCCCTAAGGGAGGTATTGAAAAATAAAAAACGGCTGCTTGAAATGGCAGTTGGAAAGGATTCCACCCTGGTAAAATTGGGTGGCGGGCCAAAGAAGCTAGATGGAAAAATCATCAAAACAAAGCGGGGCAAAATGCTGATTTTGGATCTTTTGGTTGATGTGCGCGATGCAATGGGCGCAAATGCGGTAAACAGCATGTGCGAGCACCTTGCGCCGGAAATAGAAAAAATCACCGACGGGAAGGTGCGCCTGAGGATTTTAAGCAATTTGGCTGTGCACCGCCTTGCGAAAGCGAAAGCGGTTTGGAAAAAGGAAATAATCGGAAAGGATGCAATAGAGGGGATTTTGGATGCCTACGAATTTGCCGCAAACGACCAATTCCGGGCGACAACAAATAACAAGGGAATAATGAATGGCATTTCGGCCGCATGCCTTGCAACCGGGAATGATACGCGTGCAATTGAAGCCGCTTGCCACTCATACGCTTCTTGGAAAGGAAAGGGAAAATACCTCCCGTTAGCAGCCTATTCCAAAAATAAGAAGGGGGATTTGGTCGGTGAAATGCAGCTCCCAATTGCAGTAGGAATTGTTGGCGGCGCCACAAAAACGCATCCCCTTGCGCAACTCTCACTCAAAATTCTTGGAATCAAAACTGCCCAGGAGCTCGCTCAAATTCTGTGCTGCGTTGGGCTTGCGAACAATTTTGCGGCATTGAGGGCCTTGGCAACAGAGGGAATCCAAAGGGGGCACATGGAGCTCCATGCGAGGAATGTTGCAATTGCCGCCGGTGCAGCCTGGGAAATGGTTGACAAGGTTGCTGCCCAAATGGCAAAAGAGAAAAATGTGCGTGTTGAGCGGGCAAGGGAAATACTTAAAGGGAACTGATTTAATTCTTACCCGGTATTATTCCAAAACCGCCGGATTAATACGCCCCGGTTTTCCGAATATTAGCGGTGATATTTGCATGAACAAGATGCAGCTGGGGATAATCCTTGTCATCCTCGCCTCGTTTGCCATCTCGGCTTATTATTATCCATCAATGCCTGGTAGGCTTGCAAGCCACTGGAATTTGCAGGGCGATGCTGACGGATATTCCGGAAAATTATTTGGGATGTTCTTTGTGCCAGCCCTTCTGGCGGTCATGTGTTTCATCTTGTATTTCATCCCTAACCTAGATCCCCTCAAGGCAAATGTCGCAAAGTTCCGTGAGCATTACGATCGGTTCATCCTCATCCTTGCGCTTTTCATGCTCTACATCCATGCGCTGACCATCTATTGGAACCTAGGGAGGCAATTTGATTTTGGGCAGTACCTTTCCCCTGCATTTGGAATCCTTTTCCTTGCGGTTGGGAAGCTTGTTGAGAACGCAAAGCCCAACTGGTTCATTGGCATACGCACCCCCTGGACGCTTAGCAGCGAAAAGGTCTGGGAAAAAACGCACAGGATTGGGGGCAAGCTTTTTTTTGCAACCGGAATCGTCTCATTCATGGGCATTTTCTTCCCTCAAATAAGCCTTCTGATAGTGCTTGCAATGGCCCTTGCAATAATTGTTTGGTCGCTGGTCTTTTCCTTTGTGGAATACAAGAAGGAGATGGGGGGTAAACAAAGAGTTGATAAAAAATAAACCAAAGATTAATATCGCCTAAAAACCAAAGGAATAGCGTTCATTATGGAAACTGCAACAAAGCAAAATTTATTCGGTGGCAATTTTAACGCCGAGCGGAACTTTGGATCGGAATATGTAAAAATATCGCTTATGATCGTAATCGCGTCTGCTTTATACTTTGGCTCCCGTTCGCTTGCGCCTTATTCATCCTGGGATGCCGGCATAAATTTTTTCCTGTCAATAATGGCCACGCATTTCATCAGTGAAACGGGATTGTTCGTGAAATTTTATGCATTCATCACTAAGGGATTTCGATGAGAGGATCCGCTCTTTGGAGGTGAGGCTGGCATCTTACGAGCCGGAGATTAAATCCTATTCCGACGTCAGGAGCAAGCTGGTAACCGCCATGATCCTGGGCGCAATAGTGGGGCTGATATCCGTTGCGATAAGGGCATTTGACATCATACGGTAATTTGGTTTTTCGGATGGAAAAAACTGCGCTATTTTTTAGATGAAACTTTCTGGGCTGCTATTTCAGCGCTCCTAGCTCCTTTCCTATCTTCTCAAACTTCTCAAGTGCAATATCCAAATCCCCCTTTTTGAGCCCGGCGTTCATCATTGTGCGGATCCTTGCCTTATCCTTTGCTACCATCGGGAACACTATCGGGAGCGCAAATACGCCCTCCTCCATTAGGCGCACTGAAAATTTCTGGGCAATAGCGCTATCGCCAAGCATTACTGGCACAATTGGTGTTTCAGAAACGCCAGTATCGAACCCTAGCCGTTTTAGCCCCTTTTTCCAGTAATTCGTGTTCTTCCACAATTTCTTCACATGCCTTGGCTCGTTTTTCACAACATCAAGCGAAGCCATGCAGGCGGCAGCGGTTGCCGGCGGCGCGCTGCCAGATAATAGCCAGGTGCGGCTCTTGTTGTAGGCAAATTCCCTTAGCGCCTCCGTTCCGCTTACATACCCTCCAACAACCCCAAAAGCCTTAGAGAATGTTCCCATCTCAATATCCCATTTACCCTCCAAATGGAAGTGGTGCACAATCCCAATTCCGTTTCCAAGCACCCCATCGCCATGGGCGTCATCAACATACGAAATTGCGTTGAATTCGCGGCACAAATGAGCTATTTTATCCATTGGCGCAATATCCCCATCCATTGAAAAGACACCGTCAGTAATCACAAGAATCCGGCGGTATTTTCCCTGCGCCCCCTCTAAAAGTTTCCTCAGCTCATCCATATTTTTGTGCGGGTAGACTTTCCTCTCCGCTTTTGTGAGCCTGACGCCATCGATGATGCTGCCGTGGTTGAGCTCATCTGAAATTATGAGATCCCCCTCCCCAACCAGCTGCGGGATCAGCCCGGCATTTGCGGCAAAGCCGGTTTGGTAATAGAGCGCTGCTTGCGAACCTTTGAACTGCGCGATTTTCCTCTCGAGCTGCAAATGCAAATCCATCGTGCCTGCAATTGCCCTAACGCTTCCGCTCCCCGCTCCGTGCGTCCTAACCGCATTTATCGCCGCCCTCTTTATTTTTGGGTGGTTGCTCAAATTCAGGTAATTGTTTGAGCAAAGCATGAGCACATCCTTTCCATCCACCTTCGCATGCGGCATGGAGGGGCCCTGCAATTCGCGCAAATTCCAATTCAGGCTCTTTGCCTTTAGTTCATCGACCTCGGTTTTAAGGAAATCCAGATAATGCGCCATGGTATCACCTTCGACAAGTGGCTAATTACTCTTTTCTTCGATGGATATTTAATTGACTATGTTTGAAATATGGAAATAAGCACATATGCGGCGCAGGGAGAATAGTTCCGGTGCACCGCCAATTGATTGGACATGGCGCAAAAAGTATTTTTTCCATACCGCACCCTTGATAAGCCAATTTTTCCTTATTGAATTTGCAAACCCTGTTTGAATTATGGTGATTTACATGGATGGTAATATGATGGCGCTTTGGAAAACTAGCCCAAAACCGGGAGCCGAGCTAAAGGAAGCCGTAGTTCCCAAAATTGGCCCCAAGGAAGTGCTCGTCAAAGTGAAGGCATGCTCGATTTGCGGAACGGATATGCATATTTACGGCTGGGATGCATGGGCGCAATCGCGGATCAAAACACCCGTGATCTTTGGGCATGAATTCGCCGGCGAAATTGTGGAAGTGGGAAAACTTGTGGAATCCGCAAAAATTGGCGATCATGTTTCCGGCGAAACGCATATTGCCTGCTGGAATTGCTACCAATGCCGCATCGGGAATGCGCACATTTGCGAAACCATGAAAATTCTTGGGGTAGACACAAACGGAAGCTACGCTTCATTTGTTGCGCTTCCTGAAAAAAATGCAATTCAAAATGACAAATCCATCCCCCATGAGGTGGCAACGGCGCAGGAGCCTTTGGGAAATGCCGTGCATACGGTTTTTGCGCAGGAAATAGCCGGTAGGAGCGATGCTATTTTCGGCTG
>JBBSVW010000015.1:0-9138 GCA_038046605.1 Microcaldota archaeon
GGCGTTTATTACAACGGCTCCTTCGTGATTTCGCCAAGCCAAACGACCAATGTCACGCTTCGAAGGCAGTCGCCCGGCTGGCAGATGCAGCCCCAGATGCCCTTCCAGATGCGATCGTCAGCGAACAGCCCGGTAGCCGTTGCAGTATATGATTTTGGCCAGAACCCGCCCGCAATCCTGAATGATACGCGAATAAGGGTAAATATTCAGGCGTTGCAGCTGAACGGAAGCTATGCGGGCAATATGAGCGCTGGAAAGCAGATGCAATACTTCCCCGACATTAAGATACCCGGCCCTGTGCTCAACTCCGGAGGCTTCAACACGAGCTTCAGGCCTGGCGATTACAACATTCCAGCAGGGAAATACCTGATGCTTTTCAATGCATCTACGGATTTGGTTGCGGTCAACCAGACGCAATTCTCGACATTCATATTCCCATTCACCGTCTCGGACTTCGACATTGGCGTGGAAATGGCAAAATTCAGCTGGGCAACTAGCGAAACCTTGCAGGGAAAGATTTTCGCCTTCCTTAGCAATGGCACCGGCCTTTCGGGCAATGCAACCATAACATTCTATGATTTCACGGGAGTAAAAGTAGGGGGGGCCAGCACGGTTATTGTAACAGCAGGGGAAGGCTTGCTTTCCATTCCGGTCTCGAGCATCAGCTCGCAAAGCGGATTTTATGAGATGCTTGCTGTGCTGAATGCCAGCGGAACCTTCGGCTTTGCAAACAATTTCATGCAGATTACGAATTTCATCATCTCAACTTCATTCGATAAGCAGGATTACAAGCCGGAGGATTTGGTGAAGCTTACGCTAAAGGTGTTTAATTCGAGCAATTCGCCGATTCAGAATGCGAGCATTGAAGGGCTTGTGGATTCCAACCAGAACTCGACCTATGGCTCTACAGACTCAACCGGCAGCGCAACGCTTTCATTCGACCCCGGCACCATAACAGGCGGGAATTGGACTTTTGGCTTCCATTCCACAAGGCTCAAGATAGCGTACACTACGGCAACAGAGGTGATCCAGCAGGAGGCTTTCGCAGGCTTCCAGGTGAAAGGATTCGATGTGCAAATCAGAACGGATAAGCCCTCTTATCAGCCAACGGAAAACGTCACCTTGCTGGTTTATTTCATAGGTTCCCCGCAAGAGCCAAAATTGTTAGTGGATGGGGTGCAAACCCAGCCTGCAAGCAAAAGCGGGGACGGAAAGCCATACGTTGTTGTGATTTCGCCGCCGGCAGAGGGAGGCTGGAGCGCCGGAAGGCATAACATTGAATTTTCATTCACGCAAGGTGCAAGCTCTCAATCGGTATTTGCAGGATTTGAGGTAACCGTATACAGCATCCTGGTTTCGCCAGATAGGTTCAGCTACCAGCTCTACCAGAATGCGACAATAACAGTAAAGGTGATTAATGCCACGGACTCCACACCTGTTATCGGCGCGGCAGTTGCCGGCACGCTGTATAAATTCCAGCAGAGCGGCGATTTGCAGGTAAGCAATGCAACTAATGTTACGGCAAGCAGCGGCACGGCTACGCTGACTTTCAACCTTACTAAGGCCGGCTTTAATTATGTTAAAATCGTCGTGAACGGGAATCAGAACGCGTTTGTAGGGTTCCTGGTTTCGGGGATGGCAATTGGGCTGACGCTGAATAAGCAGGCATATTCCCCTGGCGACAGCTTGATAGCAACCATCAACGTTACCGGCGCAAACGCCTCGAATGCATCCGTTTCTGCGAAATTGTTCGCATTTGGCTCATTCACCGATTTGCCCACGAGCAGCACATATTTCATAGGCAGTGGCGCAACAGGCCCGTACTTCGCAAATATATCCTACACAATCCCTTCGGATGCGCCGGGCATAACCTATTTCCTGGATGTGAAAGTGACGCTGGTAAATGGGGATACCGGATTTGGCTCGGCTCCCGTAATGGTTTCCGGAGGGCAGAAAATTTCAGTGGAGGCGGATAAGCCCTTTACGCAGCCTTACAAAGTTGGGGAAATGGGCATCTTCACGGCGACATTGCTCTATGGAAACAACAACACCGGCGTGAACGGCACCAATGTTTCATTCGAAATCGGATCCTCCACGGGCACGCCTTCACTTGCTGGAAGCGCATTGACGGATGGTTCGGGCAAAGCCGCATTAAGTGTACCTGGAAGCAGGATGCCCGGTGCGGACGGCGCATACTATATCCGCGCTTACGTCACGGGCAGCTCGACCACGCAAGCATATACGGGCTTCAGCGTGAGCAGCTTAATTATCACAATTAGTTCAGGGTCCGGAACGACATTCAGCTTGAACCAAACCGTCACATTTAACGTTACCGTAATTAACGGCACAAGCGGCCTTGCAGTCACGCCGACTTCCGGCTCCATAATAATCTGGGACAAGAACCGTGGGCAGATAACATTGCCGATGGCGATTTCCGGGAGCCAGCCCTATTCCCTAACAACGGCAATACCAAACGATGTGAGCGCAATTGGGACTTACACGGTAATTGCGCTCATGAATGTGAATTCGTCCTTCGGGTCAAGCTCGCTTTTGATTACCGTCAAGAACCAAAGCACGCCCGTGAACATCACGCTGCCTTCCATTATGAATGCAAGCATCCCATTTTTCGTCAATATTTCAGTTGGAAGCGTCACGTCCCAATTGGCGGGCAGCCTTAGGGTATTTTCTCCATCGGCTGCGAATGTGTCCTACATCAATAACAGCATCACGTTCATAAGCAATGTGAGCGTTGCCATAAATATCTCAACGCCCGGCAAATACATATTCCTGGCGGAGGTAACGGGATACGGCACGGCATTTGCAATAGGGGATATAACGAGCTCTGCGGGCGCTTTCGCTTACAGGGTATGGACCACCAACAGCACAAGCGCGGCAGCGAACGACACCTCATTCTCGAGCGGCGAAACCGTTTACATCTGGAGCAACGCACAGAACACGACTGCAATAATAATGACGCAGAACCAGACAACGAATTCGACATCCTCGGCCAGCCTGTCGGTCGTGATAGCAAGCGGGACCAATTATTACACCAGTTATGCACCAACCGCAACGGGCTCGTATTTCGTGAGGCTGGATACGGCAACGGCAGCAGGCACGGCAGTGGCGATTTTCAAGGTCACCTGAAAAAAATAGGATGAATTTAACGGGTAAGGAAATATGAAGTTGATAAGCGTTTTTGGATTGTTGATCATGGCAATTCAGCTGCTTAGTGCCGCGGAAATAAGCATCACCAGCGTGAGCGTGCCATCTTCCGTCAATCAGGGCGCAGGCTTCACACTTACGGCATACGTGCAGGGCGATTCCGTGCAGGATGTTTCGGGAACGATTTCACTGCCTTCGGGAATTTCATGCACGCCCACTTCGGCACAATCCATTTCCTTGAGCAATACTACTTCCGGCACGGGGAGCAGCAGCTGGAGCTGCACTGGGGATGTTTCAGGGAACTATGCCAACCAGATTACGGTCACGGCGCAAGGCACGCCCACCTCCGGGGGATCCGCAATTTCGGATTCGGAGCAAACCGGCCTTTCAGTATTGGCGCCAGCATCCATTGTTTCCTCCTCCTCCCTTTCTGCCAGCTCGGTAGCTGCAAGCTCGACAACAGCAAGTTTCCTGACCGTATCCGTCAACAATGCGGGCGATGTTTCCACATCCGTCACGATTACGCCCACAAGCTCGGGCGGCACCTTCTCGCCAACCGCCTATTCATCGGTAACCGTGGATGGGAATAGCGTGGTGACGAAAACGTTCAGCTTCACGGCAGGTAGCACTGCGGGCTCATATAGCATTACTTCCACCGTCACTTCGTCTGATGCCGGCACCTCAACCAGCACGGCCTTGGTAAACATCACCGCTACGGCGACTGCAACGGCTACTGCAACCCCAACAACGAGCACAACTGGCACCCAAAGCAACCCGGGCGTTACTCCCCCGCCAAGCGTTGCAACGCCAACTCCTGCGCCAAGGATTTCAACGCCAATCCCGGCAACCCCAACTCCTTCAAGGAAAGCACTTGTGGTGGATACGCCAACCCCAACGCCCGTGCCCTACAAGGCGGAGGCAGAAGCGCAAATAAAGGCGGCGGAAAGTGCAATTGCGGATGCAAAGGCAGGCGGGCTGGATGTTACCGAATCTGAAAAATTAATTGTTACAGCCAAGGACCTGGCAACAAAAGGGAATTACGAATCGGCATTGAATAATGCCAAAGCAGCACTAGAAAAAGTGAATGCGCTTCTTCGGGAAAAGGTGGATGAAACAGTGATAGGCCAAATATTCACACCGAAAGGCGGATTCAACTGGACATACATTTTTGTTATCATCGTCGTCGTTACAGCATTCGTATTCTCATATATCAGGTTTGCGGAAAAGCGGCGCATGAAATTCCATCAAAATCATCCAGCAACTGCAAAACCCGAATCTGAGGGGAAGCCCAAGAAACTTCGCGGAGAGATCGATTTTGTCGAATGAAATGGCAACCAGCATAAACAATAAACTTTGGGAGGAATGGCTAACAAATACAGAAAATATTGGGAAAAATGAATTTCAGCATTAGATTTCCCAAATCCTCAAAATGCCGGAATTATTGGGGCGGAATGGTAGCCAATTCACCAGAATGCAAACATCATTCAGGCAAAGCACTCAACTTTTATTGAATCCTCGTTCCAGATCGCGAGTTGGATTGCCTTTGCCCTTGCAACAGCCTTGATTTCCTCCTCAATTTGGGGGAAATCGTGCTCGAAACTCTCCGGAATGGATATTTTCACGGATGAAAGCACGCAATTTAGGGGGAGCTTTCCTGCCGCCTTGTATTTGCGTATTTCTGAAATGATAGAATGCAGCTTGTCGGCAATTGCCTCGCTTTCGCTGCTCATTTGCGCCTCATCTGCTGCAGGCCATTTTTCAAGATGGATGCTGATTGATTGCCTTGCCTCCTTGGAATATAACTGATGGTAAAGTTCCTCCGCCGTATAGCAGATGAATGGTGCAAGCATTTTCAAGGACTCCAATAGCACAAATCGAAGCGTATACTGCGCCGCCTCCTTGCCTTCCTTTCCGTAAATTTCAGGGGAATAGATCCGGTGCTTTACCTCCTCCAAGTAGTAATCCGCAAATTCCTTCCAGAAGAATGATTGGATGGCAATTATTGCGCCGTAGTAATCATAGGTTTCCATCGAAGCGGTTGCGGTTTTGATGGTACGGTTTAGCCGGCTTAATATCCATTTGTCGGGAAGGCGCAAATGGGGGTAAATGCGCGGCAATTGGTGCGGATGGCTTGATAGGCTGTTTGCATTTTTAAGTGTTGTGGAATCTGAAACATATTCCCCATGAGCCATTCCTTCAGTGCTTTTTTCAATGAAATTCGAAACATTCCAAAGCTTTGTTAGGAAACCCTGAGCGTAAGTCACATCCTTCCAATAGAAAATATTGTCCTTGCCGGTTGTTCCGGATAGGGCAATCCATTGCCGAAGGGAATCAACCGATGCTTTGGCGATGACTTCTTTTGCCTCTATGTAGTTGCCTGCGCTTTTGCTCATCTTCTTGCCTTCGGGACCAAGCACCATCCCATTCACGAGCATTTCCTTGAATGGGACTTTTCCGGTCAGAATTAGGCAGCGGAAAATCGTGTAGAAGGCCCATGTTCGGATGATATCGGTTCCTTGGGGGCGGATTGCAGCCGGATAGAGCCTTGCGAATATTTTGGGGTCTTCTTCCCATTTCGAAATCATGAGGGGCGTGATGCTGCTATCAACCCAGCCATCGCAGATGCTGGTTTCGCCGATGATTTCACCATCCCCGCACTTTTTGCATTTTTTTAGGTGGAAGGGATGGGATGCGGGATCAAGAGGCAATTGCGCAATATTTGGCAAATAAACCTCCCCACATTTATTGCAATAATAGAAGGGAATTGGTATTCCAAAAACACGCTGCCTTGAAATCACCCAGTCCCATTCAAGCCCCATTGCCCAATCCTTGAGAAGCTGCAGGGTATGGCTAGGATGCCAAACCATCGATTCGGCTGCGGCAATGATTTTTTCCTTGTGATCCTTGACACGAATGAACCATTGCGAGGAGGCCAGTAGCTCAACTGGCTTTTTGCACCTATCATGCACCTTCACTATTTGCTGGAGTTTATCCTGCTTTTGGAGAAGGCCCTTTTGCTGCATCTCCCCGATTATCTTGGCGCGCGCCTTACTGGCGTAAAGGAGGTCATATTCCGCATTTGCATTGGTTACGCGCCCCTTCCCATCAAATGCCTCAATTATTGGCAAATTGAATTTGTACACCCAGGCAACATCCTGCATATCCCCAAAAGTGCAGATCATGACCATTCCAGAGCCAAAGGAAGGGTCGACTGCGGAATCGGCAACAATTCTTACCGTTTTGTTGAAAACGGGTGTAATGGCGGTTTTTCCCTCGAAATTTTTATAGCGGGCATCCTGCGGATTGTAAGCAAGGGCAACGCAGGCATGAATCAGTTCAGGCCTTGAGGTTGCAATCGATACATCCTCTCCGCCGGTAATTTTGAATTTGATGAAATTAAGAAGGCCCTCCCTTTGGACATCATCGGTCTCGGCTTTGGCAATTGCGCTTTCGCAATGAGTGCAGAAGAGCACGGGGTGCCTGCCCCGGTACACAAGTCCCTTTTCATGCATTTGAAGCAAGGAGAGCTGGACCTTGCGATGGTATTCCTTGTCAAGGGTATGATATTCGTGGCGCCAGTCGATGGAAAAGCCCATCTGCTTCATCTGCTCTTTTATGGATCCAACCATGTTGTGGGTCCATTCGAGGCATTTTTCGCGGAATTGCTCCCTTGGGAGTTTTCCATATTTGGCTTCCACTTTGGTTTCAGTAGGAAAGCCATGGCAGTCCCACCCTTGCGGGAACAAAACGGCATAACCCTGCATCCTGCGGTACCTTGCTGCAAAATCAATGTAGCCCCAATTGAGGGTGCTGCCGGTATGGAATTCGCCGGTTGGGAACGGCGGGGGGGTATCAATGACATAAAGCGGCTTTTTCCCATCATCCTCGAAATTGTGGACGTGATGCTCCTCCCAGTATTTGCGCCATTTTGATTCCATTTCGGGGAAATTTGGTTTTTCCATGATGAACACTTCTAATTTAGGATAGTGTTTTTGCGCAAGGAGTGTTTTAATGGTTGCTTTTTTGGCTAAGCTTGGAGGCAACGGAAAAAATGGGCGAATGCCAAAAGGGAAGCCGTAGGCGCCATAATAGTTGGGGCACTTCCCCAATTAGGAAAAAAATCACTTCCGCTTGCTTTTCCTGTGCTTCCAGTATTCATAGATGGCAGGCAGGAATGAGATGAAAATAACAACAGCGATCACGTATAGCAGGTTCTTTTCGATATCCGGAATTGTGCTTCCAAGGAAATAGCCAAGCAGGGTTAGCCCCATTACCCATAGGATGCCGCCAACGATATTGTATGTTGCAAATGAGGCGTAGGACATGCCGGAAACGCCCGCAATTATTGGCGCAAAGGTACGGATTGCCGGTATGAA
Source organism: Microcaldota archaeon (assembly GCA_038046605.1). Classification (GTDB taxonomy): domain Archaea; phylum Micrarchaeota; class Micrarchaeia; order Norongarragalinales; family SBBD01; genus JACRGC01. The sequence continues at coordinate 7,539 of JBBSVW010000015.1, forward strand.
CCTTGCTAGAATTATGGTTTTGCCCCCGTGCTTATCGTAGAATTCCTTCGCCTTGATGAGGTGCTCTTTTTTGAAGAAGCGCGAATCAGGGCGGGAGTACAAACGGGCGCCCACCTTTTTCCCAAAATAGTAGCCGGTTGCATCGCCGAGTATGGCAGCTGGGATCAATAGGAAGTTAAGGGTCCAAATGGAAAGAAGGCCAGTTGAAGCCAAAATCCCTGCGGTCACAAGCAGGGAATCCCCGGGGAGGAAAAAGCCAAACAAAAGGCCGGTTTCGGCAAAAATAATTGCCACAAGCGCCGCGTAGCCGCCCCATTGAATAAGCGATTTTACATCGTAAAGCTGGGCAAGAAGGGAAGTGATTTGTTCTAGCATAAGGGCAATTGCACCATTTGGGATGATAAACGTAATTGAACCTACTAAGCCAAAAAATATTGCCATTCCAAAACAGGATTCGCATATACCTAACGCAATTCGATTAAAAACCTAGCTACAATTCCATCAATTTCAATCCGGTTTCCAAATCCTCCTTGCGCCGGATTTTCTTAAGCTCGGTTAGGAAAAGCTCCACCGTAATGGTTACTTCCGCCTCTTTTAAGTGCCCGGAATGGCCAACAAAATCCTTCCCGGAAACCGAAATGTGCGCGTGCGCGCCGGTTTCGGATATGGAACCCATAAGGGAAATGATCTCCCATATCCTCGGGGAATGTTTTCCACAAATAATCCTTTTTTCCAATGTCGAAATAGCCCAGTGTAATGTTTTTGACTGCTCCAATTGCCTGGAAAAAGCCCCCATAAACGCGCTTTTCGGATAGGAATGCATTGAAGGCCTCCATCACTTTTTCCCCCTTTTCAAGCCGGATCGCATAATGCGGGCCGTCCTTCCTGAATTCCATGAAAATCAGGGTAAAGATGGAATAAACACCCTTTTAAATTTGATTTCGCTAAGCAATTACCAATTAAGTTGAGCTTATGGAACACCTCGAAAAACGCCGCAAACTATTCAACAGGCTGCTCTACACGTTGGTTGCATTCCTGATTGTCGCCCTGCTTGCAATCGCCGCTTTTTATGATGGGGTGCTTTTTGGAATCCACTTAAAGGCAGCCGAATGGGGATTTATGATAATCGAATTCATCCTCATTGGTTATGTTTATACCCTTGTTACGGAGGAGGAAAAGCTGGAGGATGGCAATAGTCCAAAGTGATCTTATTATGGGAATTGTTGACAAGCTCTCCGAGAACATTGAATTCCTGAAGGGGGAATTCGAAGAGGAGCAGGAAGGCGGTTCAACCGGGCATGCGGAAATAATCAAGGAGGAAAACGAGAAGCGCCTTAGGGAGATGGATGAAAAGGGCGCCGAAAATGCGCAGGATGGGGCCCATGGGGAATTAGGGGGAAAGGATTCAACGGAAAGCACATCCATTTCAGCCGAACCGCAAGAAGAGGAGGCGCCGCTTAGCGAAGAAGACAAGGAGCTCCAAAAGTTCATAGAGCAAAGCGTCCCGAAAATTTACGTTGTCGGCACAGGGGGTTCTGGCTGCAACACGGTCAACCGGATGCAGGATATTGGCATCTTTGGCGCAAGCATTATTGCCATG
>JBBSVW010000016.1:0-19251 GCA_038046605.1 Microcaldota archaeon
TCCCAAGACATGTACTACAATAAGAAGTTCAAATATATAAGTCTTTGCCTATAATTAGACTTAATTAGTTTCGCTTGAGGTTTTGGTTGGTCAACTATAGCTCGAAAGAGTCTCCAACAGCCGGTATGTAGACCTCGATTTCCTGCCCATCCTTTTCCGCCTGCTTAACAATAGCCGCCTTGAATTCGGTTTGCTTTTCGCCCTCGCCGTGCACAATGAAGACTTTTTTCAGGCCTTTTACCGCCCGGACAACTTGGAGCAGTTCCCTTTGGTCGGAGTGGCCCGATAGGTTTGCGCGCTCGATTTGGAGGCCGATGTCAATTTTGCGGTTTCCTGCAACGAGTGTTTTTGCGCCATCGAGCAAAGATCTGCCCGGTGTGCCTTCCGCCTGGAAGCCGGTGAAGAAGAGCTTGTTTTTGGGATCGGCTCCCAGTTCTTCCAAATAGGAGAGCACGGGGCCGCCATTTAGCATTCCGGAGGTTGTGACAATTATGCATTTTCCGCTTTCAAAAACATCGCTTCTGTCCTTGCGCTGCGGAAGCACATAATGGGGTGATTTGAATGGGTCGTCATCGGAGGTAAGGATCCGGCGCTTTATTTCATCCTTCAAATAGAGCGCATTATGCCGATAAACTTTAAGCATCTTCTTGACCATTCCGTCAATGAAAATTGGGACTTTTTCGAGCTTGCCGGAGCGCATGTAATTTTCGAGTATGAAGAGCACTTCCTGCCCCCTGCCTGTTGCAAAGGTTGGGACTATTACTTTGCCGCCGTGATTGAGTGTTTTTTGCACACCTTCCACGAATGCATTTGCGGAATCCTTGGCGGCGGGGTGCATATCCTTGTTTGCGCCATAGGTGCTTTCGATGATCAGGATTTCCCCTTCCAAATATTGGTATTTGGCCCCATCAACCAGGCGCGAATCGCGCGTGTTGATATCGCCGGTATAAATGACTTTTTTCTCATCGAAAATCTCGGTTATGGCAGCGCCCAGTATATGGCCGGCGGGAGTGAATTTGAATGATTTCGAGGAATCCAACTCGCCAAATTCGAGCAGCTCGGTGTTCTTTAGGAGATGATTGACATCGCGTTCGTTGTAGGGGGAAAATCCGGTGTTGAGCTTTAGGTAGTCAGCAAGAAGGATTTGAATGAGGTCGCGCGTTGGCTTTGTAAGGGTTATTTTTCCGCGGTAGCCGGAAGCGTAAAGGGCTGGGGCGTAGCCGGAGTGGTCCATATGGGCGTGCGAGAGTATTACCTTGTCAATTGAACGGATAACCCGGGATTCAAGGGTTGGGAACTCCTCGCGCTTGCTTTTGAGCTTTACGCCGCAATCAAGCAGGAGCCTATGCTTGCCCTCCAAAAGAAAGCAGCTGCGGCCTACCTCCTTTGATGCGCCGAAAAATGAAAGTTGCGTATTATTTCACCAAAATTAAAAATTGCATGAATTGAAAAGACGGGATTGGAACGGACGCATGGAAGAGGGCCGCATAAATTACAAGTTGAATATGGCAAGGAAAAAATGCCGGCGAATGAAGGCAATATCGCCTGCAATTGCAAGGCAAATTCACGCCGTTCAACTCAACTTCTACCCAAATCCAAAAAATAAATCATCCAGCAGAGGGCTTTGCATCAACCTTGAATTTCTGAACCGTGATTGGCGCTGGGACCCCAACTGAAAAGGCCAGGAGGGAGCCGATAGCCATGCCCGTATACGTCACGGAATTTAGCATCTGCTCGGCAATTGGCCTATCGATGTTCTTGCTTTTCTTCCATTTTTCATCGAATTCCTTCATTGCCTTTTCGGTATCCTTCATGTGGATCTCGCCTTCGATTTGCATTTTTGCAAGCCTGGGCTGGTAATCGATGTCGTAGGAATACTTTACTACCAGATGGCCACCCCTAAGGCCGACCTCTTTTATCACAAGATTTAGCGATAGGGAAGTTTGCCTCACATCCTCGACAAATTTTTCCGCGTGCGTTTTTGTTACCCGCCCCCCGATTATTTCCATAAAAAAGCACCTCTAAAAAGTTCATGGGATGGGAAAAGGATTTGCTGCCTTGCGCTTTTGCGCAAAAACAACGCCTGCCCCGCCTGCCCGATTACCTATCTTTATGTGGAAAACGTATTTTAAACCCCTGCAGACCTAAGGCTTGAAGGCACGAAGCGGAATGCGGATGGATCTACGCTAAGGGGCCAATGGATTGGAGATGGGTACGCAAACATGATGGAACTTCGGAAAAACATCGGCTATGTCATCGGCGCGCTTGGCATCCTTGCGGCCTTTTTCCTATTTAGCAGGTATTTCCTCCAAACTTCTGCGGATCTTTTTGCGCTCCCATTGCTCGCCTTTTACTCCTTTTACAGGATGTTTTTCGCATACGTCCTCTCGCTTCTCTTCTCGCTTGTTTATGGATACTATGCGGCCACCAACAAGCGCGCTGCAAAGGCAATGCTGCTAATTCTTGATGTGCTCCAATCCGTGCCAATCCTTGGCTTTTTCCCGGCGGCGGTGTTCCTGATAGTTTCGACATTCAATGGGTCCGTCCTTGGCCTTGAGATTGCATCCATCTTCCTGATATTCACAAGCATGGTATGGAACATGACCTTCGATGTGTACGAATCGCTAATCACGATACCAAAGGATGTGCTGGCGGCCTCGAAGGCATTTGGCCTCAAGCGCTTTTTGCTCTTCAAGAACCTGATCCTTCCGGCAACCATCCCAAAGCTGATATACAACAGCATGATCTCATGGGCGGGGGGTTGGTATTTCCTGATTGCAAGTGAAATAATCTCGCTTGGAAGCACAACGCACAAGCTTCCAGGCATTGGAAGCTACCTTCTTGAAACAACAGCCAGGGGGGATATTCCAGCATCCCTTCTGGGCCTTGGGACCCTCATGCTCATCATTATCGCAATGGACCTTCTCATTTGGAGGCCCCTGACGGTTTGGTCGGATAAATTCAAGTACGAATCAACAAAGGGCAAGGGCGGGATGAAATCCGCGGTATACAGCTTTTACAAATGGTCGCCGGCGATGATTGCGGCAAGGAAAATCCTCTCAAAGGCGTATGATTCCCTTCTTGATGACATGGAAAAGATTGTGGAGTGGGTGGAGAAAAAAAACCTCTTCAATAGGAACTATAGGCGCGCATTCAACATCGTAAGGTATGGCGCCCTCATCATTGCACTCGCGCTTTTGCTCAACGGATTTTGGCTCATCCTTTCACTTGCGCTTTCAATTGCATTCGAACCGCTGCCTGTTGAGGCATATGAAATTCCCCTTGCACTCGCCTATTCATTCGTGCGCTTGGTGGTGGCATTCATCATTGCACTTGCTTGGACGCTTCCCACGGCAATTTTTGTCATGCGAAATCCAAGCTATAGGCGCTTTTTGGTGCCGTTTTTTGAAATCATCGCGGCAATTCCTTCCCCTGCGCTATTCCCAATAATCATACTTTTTGCCCTATTTGCAACAAAGAGCCTGGGGTTTGCGGCAATCCTTCTGATAATGACCGGAATGCAATGGTATTTGCTTTTCAATGCGATGGCAGGGGTTAGGAACCTTCCAACCGACCTTGATGAGGCGGCGGGGGCATTTGGCGTGAAGGGCAACTTGTATTACCGCAGGGTTTTCATTCCAGCGATGCTCCCATCCCTGATTACGGGCTGCATCACGGCATTTGGCGGCGGTTGGAACGCGCTTGTTATTGCGGAATATGTTAGGTTTGCAGGCTGCGAGGGCGGGGTTTGCATGGTTACGGGGATCGGATCATTCCTTAGTAAAACTACCTATAGCACGGTGCTTGCCCCATCCGTGCAGGCAAAGCTTATTTTCCTAAGCCTTCTTGCGATGGTTGCCGCAATTTTCCTTATGAACCATTTCTTCTGGAGGAAAATTTACAATCACGTGCTCAAGAGGTATAGGCTTGAGGGTTAAGCAAGGTCCAAGGATTTGGATTTTTAAACATTGGGGGAAATAAGGGATTGGTGATGATTATGGCACGGGAATTAAGCATGGGGGAATCGAGGGAAGCAGCTGGTTTTCGTAGCGAACTGATCGCTGCAACCTCAAAAGCCGAATCACATATTGATTCATTTTTGGGAAAATTGAGAAATATAAAAAAAGACGGGCCGAGTGGAATTACAGCTGAGATGAAGGTTGGAGGCGTTTTCGGATTGGGGGGGACGAACCTAAGAATTGCGATGCGGATCGAAAAGGGCAATTTATTGGGGGATATACTACATCCAAAGCTTGGAGATAAGAAAGTTACATTTCAGATTTCTCAAGGTATCCTAAATCATGGTTTTGAACAGGGAATTAACCCCGAGAGTAAGGCAGCCAAAACGGCAAAACAAGCGATATTTGCGGGGGAACTTCAAGAAATTTCAAAAAGGTTCAGGGACCAGTATAAAACAACAGGAAAAGTATCTGGTGGAGGATCAGATGGAACCTAAAGGTACCCCCTCTTATGCCATCTACTCCTAAGACTTCTTCACATCAATCCGCATGCCAAGCTTCTTTTCAAGCTTGATGATGTTTGCTCCGCGCTTTCCAATTACTCTTGCAAACTGGTGGTCCGGGACGTACAAAATGAGCTTGCTTCCGGCAATTTCGTAGGTGTAGCTGTCAAGTTCGGAGGTAAGGATGCGCTTGATCTTGTCCTCGTCAATATCGGGGGAGACGGAAAAATCATCCCCATCATCGCTCCCGCTTGAAAATTTGTCGTGCCAGCTTCCTTTGCCGCCCTTTCCGTGCTTGTCGAATTTCCCTCCCTTTATGCCACCGCCCTCCCTTTTCTTGAGGGGAAAAACAACTGTTTCCTCCCCGAACTTGTAGATTTCATATTCGGGGGATTTGGTTACGAAATCAAAAACCTCAATTACCGGCCTGGAAAGGTCCTGCTCGAACATTCCGGCGGGGACTTTCATCGTTAGCCGGAGCTCGTATACCTTGTCAACACGGCCTTTTGAAACAAAGAGGATGGTGTCGATGATTTGGGGGATCATTCCCAGATCGATTTTGCCAATGAAGCGCTGGATTGCATCAATTGGTTTTGATGCGTGCACCACTCCAACCATTCCAATTCCTGCCAAACGCAGGTCAGAGAAGGTGTGGAAATCATCGGGCTTTCGGATTTCATCATAGATAGTGTAATCTGGCCGAACAAGCAGCAATATGTCAGCTGCCTGCATGAAGGAGCCCTCAAGCGGAGCGTACTGCGTTATTTCCTTGCTTACCTGCAAATCGCGTGGCGACTCCAAAGTTTTGATAATTTTGTTGCTTGAGGAGTAATATTCAGCAAGCGCCGTTGCAAGGGTTGATTTGCCTGAGCCAGGGGGGCCGGCAATCAAAATGCCCTCGGCATGTGATTGGAGCCTTTCGAATAGCTCTTGGGAAAGCGCATAGTCCTCGATTTTCATCTTTGCAATTGGCCTAACTAGCGTAAGCTCAAATCCTTCCGAAAATGGGGGCCGCGTGAATGTAACACGGAAATCGTTGATTTGGAGGACGGTTGCGCCCTTCTTGTCGATTTCAATGAAGCTTTTTTGCTCCCGTTTTGAAAACTCAATTGCCTCCTTTACCATCTGCTCGATTTCTTCCTTGGTAACCGGTTCCTTGGAAAGTTCAGTTAGTTCGAATTGGCCTGGAAGCCCAATTTTTGCCCTTGGGGGGCAGTTTTCCTTCAAATGCACAGATAGGGTGTTTTTCTGGGTGAAATATTTGGTGAAGGAAAGTTTGGCTTCCATAACTATGGGGCGCAGGTATTCAACGTCAATGCCCTCTGCCTGTGCAACCCTGCTTTGGACGGCATCGGTTGTCATCAAGGTGGCATCGAGATCTTTTGCAAGGCCCCGAATTTTTGAATCAATCTCGCCAAACCGCGCATTCTTGATCTCAAAGGGGGATGGCCGCTCGCCCTCAAACTTGACTTCAAGCTTTCCTGCCTTTTGCATCTGCTGGAGCTTTTTTAGTTCCTCCAGGCCCGTAAAGCCTACTTCCCGGCCTACATTTGCCTGGTATTCCAGTTCGGCAATTACTGCCCGGGAGATGACCAGCCTTATTTTTTCATGCCCCGATTGGAGCATTTCCGATATCCGGCCATCAATCAGGACGCCGGTGTCGGGAACAATTACTTTCATGTATTTTCATCCTCAAAATCGTTTCTTTTTGTACCAACCCTACTTTTTCTCCGCAAAGAGCCAAATGCTCTTTGGGGCCGCGCAGAACGTGTTCTGCTCGGTTCGAAAGAAAAAGCTGGGTTGTCTGGAACAATTACTTTCATATCTTTTTACCTCATGTTAGCAAACTTTCCAGTTTTTTCCCTTTGGGAAATGCTGGGTTTACTCTAGACCTTCTAAGTTGAACGAAAAGAAACAGACTTTTGATGCCTTTAACCTTTTGCCTAATCCTAGAACAAGTTATGTAATATGGGGTTTTGTATATTTAATTGTATCTTTTAGGTGAGTATAGTGGCCAGGTTCGGATCTATTGAAGTTTGGGACAACTCGTAGCAACCCCTAAATCATACATGATTCCCGCAGTTCGTTCTATCAAGACAGTATTTATATAGAGTATATAGGGCTGGTTTCCAAAGGTTTAAATACTTCTTGTCCCTAATTAGTAGTAACATGTTTGTGGTGAAAATAAGGGGGTAGGGGCGACACGCGTAGGGGGCTTAGCCCCCTAGAGGTGTCGAGGGGATTACTATGAACGGTCGTATTATTGGTCTGCTTGCTTTGATCCTGCTTGTGGCATTGATCACCAATCTAAACGCCACATCCACCAATCCTATTGCAAAAACTGAGCAATGTTATGATTACATCAATAATGACTTGCCGGGCGGGCATCCGGGGATTGATTGCGGCGATTATTCCTTTGGGGGAACGGTTAGGACCTGTAGCGCAGCCGAATTCCATCCAGATTCATGTCCGGACGGGAGGGCGCCAGTTTGCCTTTGGGATCAGTTGAACTATGTAAACAACCGGTATGTTACAAATTTCAATGATTACGATGGCATTTACAAGGCCGGCTGGAAATGCTCAAGTGTTTCTATTCCAAAACCTGCTCCGGATGAGGAAATTAACGTCGAACCGGGTTATTCCGATACGCTTGAAACCATCAGCAATGATGGAACAACCTATGGAGGTGTGGAGAATGAAAATTCCTTATCAGGCAATTTAGGTGTGGGATCTTCTACAAGCGGAGCAACTAGCGGCACAGATTACGTTTCATCCGGCACATCGGGAAGTTCATCTGATTCAAGCACCCAATCCTCAAGCGAAAAATCACAGGAGATTGCAACCGGCCTAACTTATGATTCTACTGGCTATGGAACTGGGGAAAACGTCAATTCTGGCGCGGATGCATACGCTTACGATGAATCCGGCTACAATTCCCAGCCAAGGTATTACAACCAACCCCAGCCGGCATTCCCAATTTGCGGCGATGGGATTTGCAGCTATGGGGAGGCTTGTTTTTCCGATTGCGGATATTCCAACACATATTACAATTACGGCTATTTTGATTACTACTACGATACCAATTACGGATATGATTATTGCTATGTGAATTCGCCAACCTACGCATACGTGGGGGATGCAACTCCAATTCAGGTGGTTTACTACGGCTACACGCCCTATTCAGTCCAAGTGGACTGCGGCGATGGCGGATCTGCAATTGCATACCGCAATTCATTGTATAGCAATAATGGAGTGATGTATGCATATTGCCGTTACACTTACGAGGGAATTTTCTTCCCGCAGGCATTTGCGCAAGGCACGGTTTGCTATTCGGATTCCGTGATTGTACGCGGAAGGAGTGGGGGCGGCGGGGGAAACGGAGGCAATGGCGGTGGAAATGTGGGCAGCGAATATGTCAGCCTCAATTACCCAACGGGCGGTGAAACTCTCCGGAGCGGAAATTCCATTACAATTGATTGGGCAAGCTCGGGGATTGATTATTTCAAGGTTTTCTATTCGAAAAATGGCGGATCTAGCTGGAATACGATTAGAGGCGGCCAGTACCGTTCGAATTCAGTTGGATGGACCGTCCCAGCAGGCCCTACCAGCGGGCTTAGGATTAAGGTGGAAGGCTATAACGATAACAATGCGCTTGTTGCATATGATGAGTCGGGCGACATTACCGTAAGGAGCGGAACAATTAGCCCATCACCAAGCGCTTCACCAAGCCCAACGGTTTACCCAACGCCTTCGCCGGTTGCGGGAATCCCAAGCTGCGCGATTACCGCATTCCCAGGAGCGGTTGTGGAAGAGGATAGCTCGATTGTTACAGTTAACTATTACGAATTGGCTAGGTCGCCAAATGCAATATCAATAGATTGCGGGAATGGGAAAACCGTGAACGCGGTAAGTTGCTATGGCACATCCGGCAGCTGCTCGGAATTTTGCAATTATGAAAATAAGGGAACATTCCATCCAAAAGCGCTAATCGGGGGGGTTGTTTGTTCCCAGGCAACAGTCACAGTAACGGAAAGCTCATCTGAGAAATGCTCGGATGGCACATCCTTTGGGGCGTGCTCAATTAGCAAGCCGAAATATTGCGATGATGGAATACTTGTGGACCGCGCCGGAATTTGCGGATGCGAAAGCGGACTTGCGGTTAGTGGAAATAGATGCGTTTCACCAACGGGTAGCTGCAGAGTTAGCGTGAACCCATCCATTGTGAGGGCAAATTCGCAAACAGATATTTCTATAGATTACGAAGGAATTGCGCTTGGCAGCGCAAGCGCACAGGTGATTTGCGGGAATGGGCAAACGCAGGTTGCGGATTGCGAATCAACCGATTCACTTTCGGGAAGCTGCACATCCATTTGCGCATATGGAGAGGAGAGTGCGTATCCAAAAACATTAAAGGTTAGTGCAAAAGTCAAGGGAATTGCGTGCTCAACTGCGAATGTACAAATAACCGCGCCATCTGATACGGTTGGGACATTGCTTGCAAAAGTTAGCTCATGCGAAACCGGGCAGGCGCTTACCCATGCAAAAATCAAGATTGAAAATAATCCCGATTATTACACGGATTCGAATGGACAGTTGAAAATTTCACTTGAGCCGGACACTTACACCATAACGGCTTCAAAGAGCGGTTTCAACCAGCAAAGCGCAAGCACAGTTTTGAGGGCCGGTAAAATTTCAACATCGGAAATTTGCCTTAATACGGAAGGGTGCTCGATTTCCGCCGAATTGATTCGCGTTCCGGAAATTGATGATTCAAACCCCGTATTGCTATACCAGATCAGGGTCACTAACAATCTCAATAGCGAAAACGAAGTCGCACTGGCATACTCATCCGCATTCGATGTGGAAGGGGAGCAATTAATAGTGCTTGGACCTGGGGAGGCGCGCGTTGTCGATGTGCTAATCCGGGGGGAGAGGGCAGTTGTAGGAAGGAGCTTTGGAATGGTTTCAATTAGTGGCGAAGGAAATTGCGTAAAAAACATCGAGCTTCCAATCAAAATAGTTGGAGGGCTTAGCCTCGAATTGCAGCAAAATTTGAAGGAAACATTCTCAAATGACAAAGTGTGCTTCGATTTCCTTGTGCGGAATCGCGGAAGCAATGAAGGCACCGTTACACTCAAATACGAAGGGGACCTTGACGGGCAGTTCAATGTCGATTCGTTCTTCCTAACTGGCAATGAAATACGGGATGGGCTGCAATTCTGCGCGGATGTGCCTTCCGGGGAAACGGATTCGCACACAATTAGGCTTCGCGCCCTAAGCCCAATATCGGATGCGCTAGGTTTGGTCACCGTAAAAGTGCTGGATACTGGCGATTTCGGGACGGATTTTGAGGATGGATGCATTGTAATCAATGACAATGCGGAAATGTTCCCGATAACAATTGACAACGATGTTGCGGATGGGGATTATGCGGTAACTTTGCGGGATAATGAGGCAAATGTGCGGGTCACCCCATCGATGCTCTATAATTTCAAGAAGGGCTCAGCAAGGACGGTTTACATAAATGCGGATCCGGACAATTTTGATTTTGGGGATTCAATGGTGCAGCTTATCCTCAAGAAGGATGGCGATGTTGCGATGCAAAGGGATATCTGCATTGCATCATACGATGGGCATTTCAACAGGAGGCAGGTCTACTCGCAGCTTTCATCAGCCACAATAAATGTGCCAAGGGGAGGAAGTGCAAGCACGACTTTGACAATCAGGAACAGCGGGACAATAAGGGACGATTACTTCATCAGGGTGCAAACATCCCTGACAACAAGCATATCTGAAAGCTCATTTGCCCTCGATCCAGATGAGGAAAAGAAAATCACAATCAAGGTTAGCGCCAAATCGGATGAATCCGCAAAGCGCTATTCGATACCCATAAAGATTTACTCCGGAAGGGGAAGCGGGGGCGTATATTACAATACACAAGTTTACGATAGCGCAAACACGGGTGGAAGCGCGAATGGAAACACTGCTTTTGTCAAGTGTGGAAATGGAAAAACAGTTGCCCTGAATTGCGACGAGGGATCCTCAAGCTGCACTGCTGTTTGCAGGTACACCGATACTGGAAGTTATACCATTGAAGGGAACATAGGCAATACGCAATGCAGGGCGGGCAAGGAGCGCGTCATACCGGAGGGATCCAAGGGCTGCGCAATTGCAACCGAATCAATGATAAGGAAGGATTCAACGGTCACCGTACGGGTCAAGTACAACAAGCTTAACAATGAGCCATCAAATGAGCAGATACTGGTCCTTTGCGGGAATGGCGATACGGATACCGCCGATAACTGCGATGGGACATCGGGCACTTGCCAGGCAACATGCGAATATTCAGGCACAGGCACATTCACAATAAATGCCAATGCGGCGGGGGAGGTTTGCACACCTGCCGAAATCAAGGTAACGGATGAAAGCAGCTTCTGTTCCATCACAGCAAGCGGGCTTGCGGAGGAGGATGATTCCGTGAATGTCAACCTGAAATACAGGGATGTGTATTTTGGGGGGCAGTTCTTCCCATACAACTACGGGGATGAAATGGATGGCTATTACGATACCAACGGGAATTTCCACGCCTACGATGGAAACTACAACGGGAATGGCTACAATGGCAATGGATATTACGACAGCTCCGGGGGTTACCACTCCGGCAGCGTTTATTCCGGAAGTGGCATCCTGCTCAAGACTGAAAACCTGGTGGCAATTGTCGCAGGAGGCAGTTCAAGTGCAACAATCGAGCCGGGCGATTTAAGCCCCGATGCAATCAATGTGAAGAGGGTTGTTGCAGCGGAATTGCCAACAACTGGCAGGGCAAATGTTGCAATGACATTCAAGAATTTGCGCGATTACAAAATTAAGGACATTTTGCTCCTTGTGGATGGGCTTCCAGCAGGAGTAAGCCTTAGGCAGGTTGCGCCATTTGAATTGGATGCCTCCAGCGAGCGTACAATATACTTCCAGTTGGAAGCTACGGGCGCAAAGGAGGGAAATTACAAGCCAAGAGTGAGGCTGAAATTCGATTCGTCAGAGGTTGTTGAGGAGTTTGACCTAAGGATCGGCCTAGAAAACGAAATCATCAAGGCGGATGCGGAAATAATTGGCATCACATACGAGGAAAGGGATGGCAATGGCATTGCCAAGGTGGAATTTTCCGTAACCAATAAGGAGGGGAGGCCCTTGCAGGTATCGGCAATATTTAGGGACCTTCCGGATAATTGGAGCGCGGAAATAGAACCGGCACTTGGCGTGATCAAGGCGGGGGAATCATTGAACTTTTCGGCAAATGTGACCGCAATTGGCTATGAGCAACGAAGCTACACCGCCCTGCTGGAGCTAAGGAGCCCGGATGGAAGGAGGTATTCGACGCCAATTGTTTTCGAATTCCAAAAGCTCGGGCTTTTCAGCGGCCTATTTGCATTTTTTGGTTCGCTTGGGCTATTCCAGGTGCTAATCATTTTGGCGGTCGTTGCCCTCATAGCATTTGCATACATCCAATCAAATAAAAAAGATGAGGATGGCGTAAAGGAGGATACCGTTGTGTTTGGGGAGCAGGCCTCATCCAACCATCTAAAGAACATTGGCGATGAGGTGGGGGTTAGCGAAAAGAAGCAGACCACGCTTCTTGATGTAAAAAAATTCAAGCGCAAGGGGGCTGGAAGGGGCGGGGCATACGAGGCTACGGAAGAAATTGATTCGCCAGCGTTCATAGAGATGGACCTTGCGGATGTGAATGATGAGGATGCCCTGAAAACGGGCTTCAAGGAAGACGGGGAGGAAGACGAGTAGGGAATTATTCCATGGTAAAAAACCAAATTCCAGGCATGCCCAGCAATATTATGGGATGCGTTTCGAAGGGGGCCATGCAAATGAAAACAAGGGGCATTTGAGGAAGGAAATGGCCGCAAAGCATTATAGCGGTTAAGTAAAATATTGGAACTATGAAATAAAACCGCTATATGAGAATAAGGCAACAAAATGTTCCAATAATTGCCTTATTCGCTATAAGGGGGCAATAAAAATGAAAATTAATCTGGGATATCCATCAACAATCCTGAAAATCATTTTACTGGCACTCATAGCTTTGCCCCTGGTCAACGCCTCGGCAATTTTCCTTGATTCAACTCAGCAAAGCGCATGCGCAACTGACCAATTGGTTATTTCGGGCGTTTTGGAGAATGCAAAATCCCTCCCGGATAAATTTGACCTTCGGGTAGAAAGCGCAAGTGGGCTATCGGCATTTGTAACGCCTTCCCTTGAGCTAGATGGATATGGGGTTGAAAAATTCAACCTATTCCTATCGCCGGTATGCCTGGATGTGGGAACATACGATTACAAGGTAATAGCGGAAAGTGCCCGGGGGGAAATTGTTTCTGAAAAAGGGGCAATTTCAATCAACGGGTGCAACCTTATGGAGCTCCGGATTTCCCAAAGCAAAACACGGGTTTGCAACGGCGAGAGCGCAAATTTTGAAATTTCAGTTGTCAATTTGGGGCAGGAGGAGCAGAACTTCACCATTACTACAGATTTGGAGGAAGGGAGCTACACATTAAGCAAGGCAAAATTCGTTTTGTTGCCAAATCAGGTGGGCAAGGCAACGCTTAAACTCAACATTCCTATTACGCTTTACGCGCAGGGGCTTTTGACATTCCATGCGGAATCGCAAAGCACATATAGCTGCGGGAGCAATAGCAGGCAAATCGCAGCTTCAATTGAGGTTGACCGATGTGATGGCGTAAAATTAAGCGCGCTTCCGGTAGTTACGGTGCAGGCGAACTCACAGGCCGTTTGGAACGTATTCATGGATGGGCAAAAAACGCCGGATGCATATGATTTGTTGCTGGAATGCCCTGATTTTGCAACCCTGCCAAAAAGCAGCATTTCGCTTGGCGGGATGGAAAGCACTAAGGTCAATATCCCAATTTATCCAAGGGGGGAAACAACTGGCGAATACGACTGCAAGCTTAGCGCAACCTCGCGCAAATTCAGCAAAACATATAGTGTGGGCGCAAAAATAAAGGTGGTCCAGAATTACGCGCTAGTGCTAGTTGCGCCAGCTGAAATTAGCGTTTGCAAGGGGGAGGATGCGCTAGTTAAAATGAAACTTATCAATAAGGGCAAGGAAAACAAATACTCATTGGCTTCTTCGGGCGAAGTGGATCTTTCCACAAATGAAATTGTTGCAGGGGAGAATTCAACAAATGATTTCGCGGTTAAAATCGACGGGAACGCGCTAGAAATAGGCGTTAACAAAGTGGAAGTTGAAGTTAGGAGCAAATACGCCTCGGCTAAATCCTCAACGGGGATTATAGTGGAGGATTGCTATGTTTCCGCCCTAAGTGTAACGCCAAGGGCAATTGAGATGTGCGCTGGGGATGGCATTGGCGAAACCGTTTCCATAAAGGCTGCAAATAGGGGCACTAAGGAGGATAGCTTCGCGCTATCGATTGCGGACAGGAAGGGATTTGATGCTTTGTTCCAAACACAAGAGGCATTCAGGCTAGCAGCTGGAGGGCAAAAAACAATCGATCTAAAACTTATGGCACCGGAGGGAATGAAATCCGGAACTTACGAAATTGAGATCGGGAGTGTGGGAGGCAATTCCAAGGAAACCGCCTCGTTCAACGTTGTTGTTTTGCCGGTTGATGTTTGCCATTCCCTGAAATTTGATGTGGACGGCATTTCAAAGAGGACCGGCGCAGGCATTGGAAAAAGCTTTAGGGTAAGCATCACAAATAACGGCAGGTTCAAGGAAAAGGCGGAATTGTTCCTTTCAAAAAAGCCCACATGGGCGTATATCACTCCATCAATAATTGAGGTATTGCCGGGCACGAAGGAAGAGGCGCTCATCTACTTTGCACCGCCACTCAATGAGAAACTTGGGAATAATCCAATAGTATTGGAGGCCCGTGGGAAATACATCCAAAAGGCGCTTGATTTGAACGTGGAGGTAATTGCACTCGATACCGCCATGGAAGCAAAAATCATCATTTCAGCCGGCGGGATCCCCTTCGAGCTCGAAAAGGATACGGAAACGCCAATTCGGATCAAATTGGGGAATGACGGAGTGGAGGACCTGCATAATGTGAATATTCTTTTCTCTGAACTTGTAAACGTGGTTTCCCAAAAGCCATTTGATTTGGAGGCGGGGCAGGAAAAGGAAATCGGAATAGTGGTTTCGATTGGCGTTGATGCCGGGAAGGAGGCTAGGAAAATCAAGCTGGGCGCATATGCTACTGAAGGGTCGGCTGAATTGGAAATTGAAATTAAGCCAGTTGAAAGCTCACTTGAAGTAAAACAGGTTGAATCCGAAAGCGATGGAGGGGGATTCGAGGTAATTTTATCACTCAAAAATATTGGAGCGGAAAACATGAGGCTTGCGCCAAGGTCCCTTGAAGGCGCGAATTTTTCCGGGGAGGAACTTGAGCTTGCAGCAGGGGAGGAAAAGGAATTAACCATCGGCTTAAGGGAAGGCAGGGAAACGCTTTATTTTGAGGATAAAATCAGCGGGAAAGCCTATAGGAAGCGCATTGAGGTAAGCGAAGGGGGAAATATCACCGGGCTATTTACCGCTTCATTATCGAAGGTTGCTCCGCTGATCATCGCCATAATTGCCGGCGCGCTTGCGCTTTACCTGATCGTATCTAGGAGGGGCAGGAAGGGCGAGGAAGGGGATGAGGGGCCAAAATCACCCGGAAATGGGCAAATCTATGAGGAAGCAAATGGCGAGGGTGAGGAAAAAATCGGCGAGGGGGCAAACTCAGCCGCAGAGAGCTCTGCATTCCCCGAGGAAAAACCCATCAATGACGAGGAGGAAAAAATAGTTGCGGCAGGGATGGATACGCAGGAAGGGGTTTCAAAGGCGGATGGGGCAAAAATAAAAACTGCCGTAATTCCACGCACAACCAAAAGTTGGGTATCGGCAAGGAAAAAGGCAAAGGCAAGAAAAGTAACCGTAACGAAAAGCTCGAGGAAGGGCCTTTATGCTAGGAGCGTCCAGTTCCCAAAATTGAGGGGGAAAATGAAAACCAGGCCATGCCATCCAAGGTATATTATGTGGAAGGGAAAGCTCCGGATGGTCAATTCTGATTTTTTATCATAATTGCCTAATTCTAAATTATGTGCCATTTACATCCCATTATTTTTTTCCATTATCCTGCCTTATTGCACCCAAAATAGCAACCAATTTATACCGGCAATCCATCTTATTCTGATGATGCTAAGCCGGCTGGATATTTTGAAGGCGATAAAGAAGAAGGGGATAGGGATAACTCCATTTGACAAAAGCTGCGTTGGCGCTGTTTCTTATGATTTGCACCTGGGGAGCGAATTCATGCTTTTCAGGAAGCACGGAAGGGCTATTTTTGTGAAGGAGGATACCATTTTGCCAAAAAACCACGCGCGGAAAGTGGTGTTGGGGCCCCATGAGGTGCTCCATTTGAAGCCGCAGCAATTCGTGCTTGGCGTCACAAAGGAAAAAATCAAATTGTCCGGAAAATATGCGGGCAGAATCGAGGGCAGGAGCCGGTTTGCACGGCTTGGCCTCATGGTCCATATTTCATCTTCATTAATACAGCCCGGAAGCAACAATGTGCAGGTGCTGGAGATTGTCAATCTCTCGACGGTGCCGCTGATTTTGAAGCCCGGAACAAGAATCTGCCAGGTAACTTTTTTTGAAACTTCCGGAGATGAGAAGTATGCGGGCAAGTTCCGGCTGCAAAGCGGGATTAGGGTGTAGAGAAAAATGGAATTGCTTCATGGCTTCCTGAATCGGCCCACCTCGGCCATCCGAAAGAGGAAAACAACTATATTTACCAATTTTTGGTTATTTACAGTTAACATAAAATCATAATTTAGGTTAAGCGCACATGACACAGATTAGGGAACTAGCTTGGAAACAGGAAAATTTCAGTGATTCCGGCGTACAAATACCTGCTGAAATAAATTGGTGCGCACTTTCACAGCCCAGAAAATCGGAAAATTAAGCAGAATCTGATTGAATTGGGTAAAATGAGGCGAAAACAGAGCCGTTTGATAGCATACCACGAACTTGCCCCAAATTCGGTTGCCTCGCGGATAAAATGTTTAGATTGTTAGTAATGTTAGTATAGTTAGCAAAGATATATAAACTTTACTAACTTATTATTTCCTATGCGCTACAATCCGTTTAACCCGCAGAACCCCCCTCGCCCGGGCTACTTTGTCGGAAGACTGGATGAATTGCACCAGTTTGAGCAATACCTATTGCAAACGATCCATGGCTCGCCAATGAACATGAGCATTACTGGAAACAGGGGCATGGGCAAGACTTCCCTTCTGATGAAAATGGAGGAAATCTCCAAGCGGGAAAAGTGCCTCGTTTTTAGGATGTCTAACTATGAAAGTTTGGTTAGGGATATCACCGAACTTACTAACTACCTGATTCTGGGCTTGAAAAATGAATTTTATGCCAATGCCAGCGTTCAAAAGAAAATTATGCAGTTGGGAGAGTGGGCAACGACCCTAAGGCCGATAGTCAGCTATAAGGAGGCTTCCCTGACATTTGAAGAGAAAAAACTTGCCGCACAAACAATACTGCGAAATAACTTTTTGTTATTTTGGAAAAAAATCGGGAGTGAATATCCTGCAATAGTAATTTTGATTGACGAGGCAGAATCGTTGGAAAGAATCGAAGGGGCGTTGAGCTTTCTGCGTGAAGTCTTCCAGCGCCTTTCACAGGATGCAAAATACATGGTAGTCTTATCTGGAAAATTGAACTTTCCCGAAAGGATGTCTGAATCTTTTTCCCCTCTGAATAGGTTTTTCCCGGCTTCGCTTCTCTCCGCTTTTTCTGAAGGTGAATCTTTTGACTACATGGAAAAAACTTTAACGTCAGTAAAGGTTGCTGCCGATAATGAAGTAAAGAAAAAAGTTTTTGAAAAAAGTGAGGGGCACCCGTACGTCTTGGTGAAAATGTGCAATGTCCTATTTAACGAGTTGGGTGATACCGAACACAAAATTACAATAAAGCACTTGGAAAAAGCATATCCAAGAATAGTGCTTGATTTAGAGAGAGATTTCTTTAACCCCATGTTCCATCCGCTCTCGCCTAAAGCCAAATCCATAGTGTTCCAGCTTCTTAAAATAGGAAAAAGAAGATTTCGATTTGCCGAAGCGGTGAAAACAACTGATTTGAAAGGGCAAGATGTGTCCCCTTACATACAAGAGCTCGTGCGAAAAGGATGCCTAAATAAGCCAGAAAGGGCAACATACGAGTTTTTCCACCCTTTTTTTATTGACTTTCTTAAAAATCGGGCTTCGAGTGCATGAGGTTTTAGGGGCAATTTTCAGACCTTGCCTTAAATCCCAATCTGCTGCTTTATCGTTTTCTTCGCAATGAGCAGGAACTTCCGAAGGGCGACATCCGTGTTTGGGAATGATGCACCGGCTGCAACTGAATGACCTCCGCCGAATCCTCCAGCCTCCTTTGTTGCAATGGACATCATTTTCCCTAAATCAAGCCCTTTTTCCACCAATCCCTTCCATGCCCTGCCGGATGCCTTAATGTCCTTATTTTCATCTATTGAAAGCGCAAGGATTGGCTTATCCCGCTCCAGCATCCCGGAATTGTAATAGCTGCCGGCAACAGAGCCGATTATTGAATCCGGGATTTCACTGCGCGCATCAAGCAGATAAAAAGCGCCCATATCCTCGGTGATTTTCTTTGCAATTGAAATGGATTTGCTGATCTCCATGCGGTGCTGCAATAGGAGGGAGTGCGCCTCCTCGTAGGCGCCAGGCTCGTTCATGCATAACTTTATTCCTATGTCGGGCTTGCCTTCCCTTCCGCAGGCGTTGAGGAGGGAGGAAAATTCGTAGGCATCATAAAGTTCGCTATCCCGCTTCTCGTGGGGGAAGAGGTACACCGGCCCGATCATGGATTTTATCACTTCATCTGCCATTTTCTTCTCATAGCAAAAGAACATGAGCGCTCCAATTAGCTTTATCCGTTCATCTTTTGGAAGGTCGTAGTAACGAAGCCATTTGCGCGATCCGTTCTCCTCCCGGTATAGGGGAATTCCGCTCCTTTTGAGGAAGAGGGCGCAGTTCTTGGCGTTGCCCGTAAGCGTTGGAAGTAAGGGTTCGGAGGAATAATTAAGGAAACTTACCAGGCTCCTTGAAACGCGGCCAAATAACCGAAGGTCGCGGATGGCATCAACCACTTTTAGCCTCTTTGCCTCCTCAAGCATGATGAAATTGAGCCCGGAAAGCCCCGAAACATCCTGAACATCGCCAACGCATCCAATTATTCCAAGCTGGGCGATTCGTTTTGCGGATTCCACGGGGCAGTTTTGTGCAAAAACAAAATAGGCGGCAGATGAGCTGCACAAATAGAAGGAGCCATCGATGTTGAAATTGTGGCAATTGACAACCGAGAACCCATCGGATTTGTTCTTTATGGTTTCCGGCAAATGGTGGTCTATTTGGAGGATGCTTTTCCCGGAAAGTGCAATTTCGTTTATCTTATCCAAAAAACCCGTGCCGATGTCGACGAAAATGACGTATTTTGCGCCGTCGGCTTTCACCGCTTCAATTACGGAATCACTCATTTTTTTTACCGTAAGCATGCGGAAGGGGATTTTCCTATCCTTTAGCGCAAGGGCAATTATGGAGCCGGATGCAAGGCCGTCGCAATCGAAATGATTCACTATAAGGACGTCCTTGAAGGTATCAAGCGTGCGCTTCCCTTCACGGTTGGCAAAGTCGATGAAGGATTTGATGTCGCTTTCCAAAAGTCCATT
>JBBSVW010000017.1:0-10341 GCA_038046605.1 Microcaldota archaeon
CCACAATGTCAGGACGCTGGCAAAAAGCGTTTTGAATCAGTTATGGGACGCTCTCGCCGAACTGTCGTGCACGAAAACCCTTACACACTTTTCATAACTTAAATGCGAAGTACCTTTCAAAAGGCTTCGCATAGCCGATTCCGCCGTGCGGGCGGCAGAAATTGTAGTGATAAGCGTATTCCGATAGCCCCCTGAAATGGGGGCTTTCCTCCTTGTAGGAACCAAACCAGCGCTCCATCTTGCCGTTGGTTTGAGGGCGCTTCACGCCCGCTAGGATATGCTCGGTGCCGAGCACTTCAAGGATCTCTCCGAAGGCATTGCGCTGCTTTCGGGTGTTGTTCCAAAACTGCACTCCGTGGTCGGTCATCAGCTGGAAGGGAGTGCCGTGCATCCTGAATGCACGGCGGACAACAAACAGCGCATTCTCTGTTGAGGCTTCCTCGAACTCCATCGCATCAACCAGGTAGCGCGAATAATCATCCAGCAGCGCAAACAGCCAGCTGCCGTCGTCCAGCAGGGAGAAATCGCATTGCCATAAGTGGTTTGGCAGCGGCCGCTCAAAGTGCCTGAAGGTGCGCTTCTTCCTGAAAGGCGCGGGGCGCAGGAGCCCTGCCAAGGATTGCCTTATCGCATGATAACTAACCTTCCTTCCAAGCTCTTCATGGATGCGCTTCTCGCAGTACCCAAATTGATTGCGGATTGAAAGCACTTCCGTGCTGATTTCAATCGGAACCTGCTTTCTCGGACGACCTCCGGGGTCGTCCTTGAGCAATCCTTCCAAGCCGCTTTGCTGAAATCTCTCAAGCCAGTTGTAGCCCGTTTTCCTGCAGATGCGCAGCAAGCCGCAGAGCCGAGTCATCGGCTCGGCCTCCAAATGTCTCACGAAGTAGCGTTTCTTGTTTTCCAGTTTGTCCACTTTCCACCACCCGAAGCGTTATGTGGAAAGTGTGTATTAGTTTTCGTGCACGACACCTGATGCTCGCGTTCTAACGATTTATATACCCCAAATGATTTCCATATATGAGAGCTAAATTGATGGGCAAAATGGAAATTTACATTGGCTTGGTATTGGGAGGTTTGCAAGAGCCGGCCCCCTTAATACATATCCAAAATCAGTTTGAAACAATTAGGTAATTCCAAATGGCGCAGGAGGAAAAGGAAACAAGGTTTACGAACCTGCGGGACCAGATCGAAAAGCGCGAGGACGCCCCTGCAAGCTCCCAGGCCGATGTAAAGGAGCACGATGTCAATGAGATAATACGAAGGCTTAGGGAAAAGGAGGATAGGCCAATCATCACAAATGTCAATGAGAAAATTGTCAACATCAAGGAGCGGGTTGAAGGGTCGGGGGGATCCATCAGGTTTGGGATGCGCGATTTTTCTGCGTTTTCCAGTTCGATTACGGGAGCGTCCGCAAAAGGGCTTTCATTCATCGGAGGGGCATATAATGCCTTCCGGGGGCCCCTAACCAAGCTCACAAACCTTGTTGCCAACATCCCGCTTTCTCAGGGGCTTAAGGAAAACCTTGATTCGGCAGGGATGGCTTGGGCGCCAGAGGAGTACCTGGTCATCCTCTCGGTAATGTCCGCAATTGCCTTCGCCGCCGTCCTATTCGTATTCGGGGGGGTATCCATTGGCCTATCCGACATATCACTATCCGTAATGGCGCCCTTTGTTGCCATATCAGCCGCAGTCCTTGTGATCATCGTTGGGCTAATCTACCCTTCGGCAGTTGCAAATGAAAGGGCAACCAAGCTAAACCGCGAACTTCCCTTTGCACTTCGCCAATTGGCAACACAGGTGAAGGCGGGGGTTAGTTTCCATAAGGCAATGAGCTCGATTGTCAATTCGAAATACGGCGCCCTTAGCGATGAATTTCGAAGGGTACTGCAGGATATTGAACGGGGTTCGTCGACCGAACAGGCGCTTTTGAAGCTTGCAGCCAAAACCAAAAGCCGTGGATTGAAGAAGGCAATTGTGCAAATCCTTCGCGCGCTTAAAAGCGGAGGGAACCTTTCGGAAACAATCACCGCCATTGCGGATGATGTCTCATTCGAGCTTCGGATGAAGGTTAGGGACTTTACGGAAAAGCTCAATTTCATTTCAGTCATTTACATCATGATAGGAGTCGTGGGACCGGTCGTAATGGTCATCCTTAGCGCAATTGCACAGTTGCCCCTTCTTGGCGCGAATTTCCCTTTTGAATACATTGTTATTGCATTTACGGGCATCACCGGAGTAATGGTGATGCTTTTATTCATGATAAAGCGGATGGAGCCGGCATAAAAAATCCAAGTGACAAAACAAATGGCAGCCCAATCACAATATGATAAATTGCGCAGGTACTACGATGCAACGGGGCTAAAGCTTTCGTTCCCCGCGTTCATAGCGGTAATTTTCATCCTTTCCGTGACGGTTTCTGGGATGCTGTTCGTATTCTTTGCGGAAATGCTAACGGTCTTCATCGGCTTTATTGCAATACTTTCACTTGCAGTTGTTGTCCCAATAAGCATCCGAAGCGGCCGCATCGAGAACATCGAATCAAACCTTCCCGATGCACTGAAGCATATGGCAGCAATCCTTCGGGCCGGGGGGACTACTGAAGATGCCCTCGAAGAGGTTGGGAATTCGGATTACGGCCCATTAAGCAGCGATATCCGGCAGGGGCTTTTGGCATTGAAGGAAGGAAAGCCCTTTGATGAGGTGCTCCAGAATATTGCAATCCAAACGGGAAGCGCGCTCTTTAGGCGGACATCAACAATTATCGTGGATGCAAAGCGCGCAGGGGCTGGCCTTGCGGATGTTATGGACGCAATTGCGGATGATGCCAGGGACATGATCCGCATCCAACGTGAGCGCGCCTCGAGGACGACCATGCCGGTCATGTTCCTATACGTTTCCTCGCTTGCACTTGCCCCATTCATCTTTGGCTTTACCCTTACGATTGTTTGCTTTATTGGAAGCGGCATGACAAGCGCCCTTGGGGGTTCGGCGTTATCAATTACGCCCCTAAAAACGCTTGTTATATTATTCATCGTCATCCAGGCGGTGATTGCAACGCTTGCAATTGGCATCATTAAGGAGGGAAGGCCGGTAAAATACCTGCCAAGGGTGCCGTTCATGATACTTATTGCGCTAATAGTGTTCAATGTGGGAGGCATACTTGGAAACATTTTGATTGGGAACACCGCTACTTGCGCATGAGATAAAAAGGGCGCGGCGGGTTAGGGGGCTACGGATCATTTGCGGGATCGGGGATGAATGATAGGCAAACGCGGGATGGATGAGGCAAATATGCACTGCCGGAAATATTCATGCAAAATATATCTAAATTTCCATGCGAATTCAAAATGGGCGATAGGCAAATGAAAACGGTTATAAATCAGGGAAAAGTTAATGCACCCATGGGAAAAAAGAGCGGGGCGCGCGCCCAGACGGCAATCGAATACCTCCTGCTTGTTGGCACCGCCGTAGTTTTCGTCACCATTGTCGCCTACTTCATCAAGACGGCGCTCAACAAATAGGCCTGAACCTCCTCAATCTTCAGCCGGTACTTTGGAGCCGGTGATTGGGAGGGCGCATGCTTGAATGGAACCTGGAATTCGAGACCGGGCCTCCCGCCTTCAATTGTATTCAATTTCGCAAACGAATATCCCGATCCAATATGTTTTACCATTTCGTTTAATGCGCTTGCTGGATCGTAGCCTTGTGGAATAAGTCGCGAAACCGCTACATTCTCGGTCTTGTATTTTGGAAAAAAACTAATCTGGTAGTCCCCTTTCCTATAGGATATTTCATCCTCGGTTTCATGATTAACCTTGAACTCCCATTTTTCGATTAGGCTTTTGATAGCGGAATGATCGGCCCGAAAACCAATCACAAGCTGGCTGTTAGGATGAGTTGAGACCGCAAGAACGAAATTGCCCTTTGGAATCCTTTTCTCGACAATTTCCAGGAAATATTGCTTAAGCCCTTCCATAAAATTATTTGCCAACATGGGATTTTTAAGGCATCGGTTACAGGACTGGCCCAGCCATTTACTGGCAGAAATAGGCGGCTTAAAATAAAGGAAACGCTTTTATCCTTCCCTGCCGGTATTTTTTCTGCTAGTTAAGATAATTATGCCCAAGGACTATTACCAGATTTTAGGCGTGCCACGGGATGCATCCAAGGAGCAAATAAAGGATGCCTACAGGAAGCTTGCGCTCGAATGGCACCCCGATAGGAACAAGAGCGCTGGGGCGGAGGATCGCTTCAAGCAGATTTCCGAGGCGTACGCGGTCTTGTCGGATGGGCAAAAGCGCTCGCAATTTGACCAATTCGGCTCTGATGATTTCTCAAGGAGGTATTCGCAGCAGGATATTTTCAGGGGCGCGGATTTTTCGCAGATCTTCCAGAACATGGGCTTTGGGGGGCCTCTTTTCGGGGATGATTTCGAAAATCTTTTCGGGCAGATGATGTCCGGGGGCCGCGGCAGGGCAAGGGCGCATGGGGAGGATTTGCAGATGCAGCTAGAGGTCACATTGGAGGAAGCGGCAATGGGAATTGATCGGGAAATTGCAATACCAAGGAGGATGAAGTGCAGTTCTTGCAATGGCACGGGCAGCAAGGATGGGAAAAAAGCCACCTGCAGCGCATGCAAGGGCGTTGGCCAGGTGAAGAGCGCAAGGCAAATGGGCTATTCTTCATTTATTACAATCATGCCCTGCAGGCAATGCGGGGGGGAGGGCAGCGTGATTGCCACCCCTTGCGCGGAATGCAAAGGAAGCGGGGCAATCAAAAAGGAGGATGCATTCAAGGTGAAGATTCCAAAAGGGATTTACGATGGCTTTGCCCTGCGCATCCGCGGGAAGGGCAATAGCCGGGCAGGCCATGAGGGCGATTTGTATATTATGATCTCCATTGCAAAGCATGAATTTTTCGAAAGGGATATCGCGGATATACATATGGAGGCGAAAATACCCTTTTCAATTGCGGCAATTGGGGGCGAAATGGAAGTCCCCACGCTTTGGGGGGATGTGAAATTAAAAATCCCGCCGGGGACACAAGCCGGGAAAATTTTTAGGCTGCATGGGAAGGGGATGTTTGATTTGCGCGTCGGGGGAATTGGCGATGAATACGTGAAGATTGCAATCCATGTGCCGCAAAAGCTGACCAAAAAGCAGCATGAACTGCTCGAGGAATTCACCCGGGAGGAGGAAAGGGGGGGGAAGGGCTTTTTTGGCAAATTCTTCCATTAATAAAAAAATCAGCGTTTCTTTTTCTTTGCATTTTGCTTTGCAGCCCCCACATGCTTAGCGCTATTGGATTTTGGAACTTTGCTTTTTTGATGGGCTGCAGGATTAATTCTTGCCAAAGGAGAGATGGGCATTTCCATGCGGCTTTTTGCATGGCGCGCACCGTTTTCAAGCGACTTTGCTTTTGAATCTTCCGCTTTTGAAAGCGATTTTAAGGCCGATTTCATCTCTGAGAGCTTACTATGGAGCCTGGCAAGCTTTGCTTCGGTTGTAAGTTTCCTTACTATTTCGCTTTTGGTTTTTGCCAGGCGGTCATTTCCCGGGGTATAAAGCTGCGAGGCCGAATTGAGGGTGCCAACTGATTGGTGATGCGAATACCTCGGGGAGGCTGCCATTTGGGGAAGCGGGGAAGGATTTGCGCCCGGGGAGGCCTGATTGTAATCATATACGCCAAATCTTGGGAGCTGGGAAGATGATGTGAAATTTTGCTTGGAGGCCCCACTTGGAGCATTTCCCGTCATTTGCGCCCTTGCAGGCGCATTTTTGTTCATGCGGACAATTGAGGAAATCTTGGATTTGAGGTCCATTGATCCGCCTTGTTCGGAGTTGGATTCCTCCGGCCCGTCATCCATGAGCGTTAGCTTTTCTTCGAACTGTGAAATCTCATTTTCAAGTGATGCGCCTTGCGGGCCGGGCTGCGATTTGGGAATTGTTTGCCCGGCTGATTTTTTTTGATTTTGGGAAGGTGAATTTCCTGCGGCGGTTTTTGGGAAGGGGTTTTTTTGTGCAACTTCTTCATAAGGCAAATCAGGGCTGCTTTCGAGATCGTTTTTAGAGGAATAGCTCTCAATCACCTGCGCGCTATCGGCATTTTCCGCCCTTTCCTCAAGAATTGCAATGGAGGGCTTGTTTTTCCTAAAGGGCTCGGGAAGGTACCTATCGGTTGCGGACCTGATCCTGCCAAGGATGCTTGGCTTTTTGGAACTTGCCGGATTGCCGTAGGGGGATGATGCCTGCGGGGCAATTTGGAAATCCGCGGATGCGGAATTTATCCTTGCATCACCTTCGGATGGCGGCAAATCCAGATTTGGCCTTGCGCTCATCGCATATTGCGATGATTGGGATATTATCTTTACATTAGGTTCTGCCTGCTCGTTTTGGGAATTTGCGCCCCATCTGGGCTTCCCTTGATCACTCCCCGAATATGCCCACATATCCCTTCCGGAGGAAAAATCACCATGTTCGCTTAGCCTTCCCTTCATTTTCATGGATTCAAAGGGTGAAAATTTCTTGCTGACCATGTCCTTGATGGACTTTTGCCTTGAGCGCAATTGCTTAAGGGCGGAATTGAGGCCCTTCCTTTCGGATTCGATTTCTATTTCCTCATCCTTGAGCATGGATAGGTTTTGCTTGTGGCGCGTTTGCCTATCCTCAAGCTCGGATAGGGCGCTAAGGATCAGGGCCTGCTCTTCCATAAGCGTTTGCATGCCCTGCTCGAGCGAGGAGCGCTGCGTATCGAGCCTGTCGAGCTCGCCCTCGACCTCCTCCCTGATGCGCTCGATATCCGTATCCACCTGCAATGTCTTGCGCCGTATAGCAAGCACTGCCTTTTCGGCAACTTTTTCCTCTAAGTCAATTTCCTGCAATCCCTTGAGCCGCGGCCTTGGAATTTCCATAGTATCAAACCCCAAACATCCAAAATATGAGCCAATCATTGAATTTGCCTTAAAAAAGGCAATGAAAAAAACCAAATATTTTTTTTTTAAACGCCAGCATATCTCAAAAGCGCTTTTTGCCTAAAATAATGATCATGCGGCCCTCGATATTTTTATGTAAGGGACCCCCTGGGGGTCCTTTGCAACAATTCCCTGCAACGAAATTTCCCCCTTAAGACCTGTAGCGAATGTGCCGTATATGACCCCGCTTTCGTCCTCAAGCTTGATTAGGCACTGCGTCGCGCCCTTCTTGATTGTTGTTGCCTGCGCCTGCAGGGCGATCCTTTTCCCAACGCTTGCGCCCTTGATTATGTCAAAGATCCGCACTGCCCCCTTAGGAGGTAAGGGTTTTTCCGTTTTTAAGCTTAATGTGGGCGCAGCGGCAACGGGTTTTTGCATGGGATTAATTGCCTTGGAAGGGGCATTTTGAATTTGCGCATTTTGCATTGCATTAACCCCATTTTTCTGGATTTTTGGGGGCGATATGGGATTTTGCGTTTTTAGTGGTACTTGGATATTTTGGGAAAGCGGGGGGGCCTTTGGAATTTGTTTTTTGGGGAAAGCGGATGGCTTGGAGGCGGTGTTTTTTTGCGCGTTTGGGCTTATTTTGGGAATAGACCTGGGCACAGCCATTTCAATTTCGCCCTGAGTTTCGTTTTCAGATTCGCCCTCGCCAGTGGATTCCCCTTCTCTTTCAGAGGATTCTGCCATTTCATCTTCCATTTGCGAAGTTTCCTGCGCATGCTCCAAGGCTGCCTCATCCACCTCGCCAACGATTTCGGTTTCAGATTGCTCTTCGGGGGCGTCATCCTGAGATTGGATTGGGATATTTTTTTGAGCAAAGGGCCTTGCCTTTACTGAAGGGATGATCCTTCCTGCAGCGCCCCTGGCTTGAATGGAATCCTTGGTTATTTTTTGGGGGACAAGCTGCGATTTGGGGACTTTTTGCGATTTGCCGATTTGTTTTCCCTGCGCAACTGGGGGTTGGGTTTCCTGCGAGGCATCCGCGCCATTTTCCGCGCCCCCATCATCGTTTTCGGATTGCGAATTTTCTTGCATGTTTTGCGAATCATCTGCTTCCAGCGCATCATCGGATTCCTTTTGCGCTGCGCCCTCATCCTGCACGCTTTTGGCAATTTCCCTTGATTTTTGGAGCTGTTCCACTTTTTCGGAGTGTATCTTTGATAGTTCCGATTTTAGCTTTTGCCTAAGCGTTTGGAGCTTTTTGGTGTGGGTATCCTTCATCTTCCCGTATTCCACTTCCTTGATCTTGCCCTCGATGTATTCCTCCTCATTGCTTTCTAGAATTTGTTCAAGGCCCTCCTTTTCCTCCTGCAAATCCTTGATGTGCTCCGGGAGCTCGTCCCCCTCGGATGCAAGTTCCATCTTTGCATCAAGTTCGGAAACCGAGATCTTGGCGTCCTCAAGGGCCCGCTTTAGCTCGAGCAGGTCGTCACGGGTCGCATAATTGTCAATTTTATTGCCCATATTTTCAGTCATTCCGACCAGTTCCTTTAGGGATTCGGCCATGATATCCTGCTTTCCACGGTAGAGGGTGAATTCGTTAAGCTTGCGGCCAAGCTCGATATAAACGCGGCCGGTTTCATCCGCAAGCCGCTCGACTTTTGAAACGGTGTTGTCTATTTTTGCGCTCCTATCGGCGATGTCCTTGCTGACTGTAGCTATGTTCTTGAGGCTCCCTATTGCCTCCAGCATGGAGCGTACGCGCGAAAGGGTCTGGGCCATATCGCCGGTGATTGTCTCGAGCTTTTCAACCTTCATGGCCTCCTCGCCAATTTGCCTATCGCGCTTGTCGAGTTCTTTTGCAAAGCGCTGGGGCTCGAGATCGGATACCATTTCCACAAATTTGTCAAGCTTTGATTCCTGCTCCTTGGTTGAGCTTTCCTTTTCGAAGAGCATTGTGCGAAGTTCGCCGATGTTTTCCATTATGTGCTCGATGCGCTCCTCCACAACTGTTCGCGTGTTCTCGACGGTTTCCATCTTCGCCTTGAATTTTTCAAGCTCGAGGGTAAGCTTTGCAACCTCGGCGGAACTAGCGCCATTCCCCTCATCACCGCCCCCGCCCGAGCTGGTTGGGGCCGATGCACTTGAGGATACTTCTGGTTTTGTTGGCGAATTGCCAGAAGCTTCCGATTCGGCCTCCTGCCTTGATTTGTTGTATTCGGCAAGCTCCTGTGGGGTCATTTCCTCCGGAAGCTTGTCAGCCCATGAGGGCGCGCCTCCTTGCACAGAGGAGGAGGATGCGGCTGAAGAGGAATTCTCATCTCCGGCATCCGGGGAAGCCTCACTGCCCTGGGCAGCGCGAAAGCCCCCCCCCTGCTGCTTTTTGAATTTGCCCATTATTCCCCCTAGTTTTCCAAGCAGGGCCCCGGCCCTAACTTGCATTTCGTTTTTGGAATTAGTAACCATGGAATCCGCCCCCCTTGCAATATCAGATGCGCCAATTCCTTCATTAACCCCCTTTTTGGGATTGATTTTCAAGGATTGCATTATATCATCAGCCCCGTCCTCAAGGCCGCTTGTTGCATTGCCGTAATCATTCCCCTCATTTTCTGGCCCGTAATCATTGCCGGCGAATTCCCCCTCGCCGCTCCCTTCATTTCCGCTTGCCGCATAATCATTGCTGCCAAGTTTCCCGCCGTCGCCCTCTTGTTCGCCGCCTGCCTTTTTGTTTTGGCGAAGCTTTAGCGCATTTAAAATTTCATCCGCCTCGCTTGACCCATAGCCCCGCCCCATCCTGCCTTTAATTGAAAAAGCCGCAAGTTTTTCCTTGAATGATATCGGCTTTACAGCCCTCCCCTCATCTAGCTGCGGCGCGCTTGCCCTTGCGTATTGCCTTCCTTGTGATTTTCCGCCAAATTTATCCCCATCGGAATTGTAATTGCCCCCCGCAGTGCCATTCCCGGAATTATCGCCGGATTCATTATCGCCCCCGCCCATGGAGGATTGGAAATTCATTTTCCGCAATGGCTTGGTGGTGGAAAAATTACCCCCCTCTTCATCATCCCCTTGCGCATTCCCGCCTTCTTCTTCCCCAACCCCCGCTTGCTTAGAAAACTTGTCATATACATCGGTTGGTGACTCAAGCGCTGTTGCCTCCCCTGCCTGGCCGGAAAGCAATTTGTTAATCCTTCCGAGCTTTTTAACGTTCTCAACTTTTAGCTCCTTGTAGCTTTTATCGGAAATTGCGCCCTCGTTGTAGGAATCCTCAAGGAAGGACAAAAGCGATTCTATATCGTGCTTGTTTTTGCGAAGCGTTTGTTTTTTCCCAGAAGAGATCTCTTCATCCTCATCAAAATCATCCGCCCCCTCAAGGGCATCAATGCTTCTGACTGTTTCAAGGTTTTTTAGCGCCGCTGCTTTTTCGC
>JBBSVW010000018.1:0-8388 GCA_038046605.1 Microcaldota archaeon
TCCTCAATATGCTTAGCTCCGCAAAGGAATCGCACAAGCCTCTCAACCCCAAAGCCAGCTCCCGCTGATGGGGAAAGCAATCCTGCCTTTGCCACCTCCAAATACGCCCCATATGGCCCAAGCTCCATCTTGTTCCTATGCATTCTTTCCAATATCCGCGGATGCTCATGCTCGCGCTCTGCCCCCGAAAGCCCCTCCCCAAACCCTTCCGGATAAATCACATCGTAATTAAGGTAAGTGAAGGGCCTATCCAGATCCTCCTTGTCATAAAATTCGCGCTCGTGGTTTGTCACCCAAATGGGATCCCCTGCGGTTTTGGAAACCATTTTTTCCCAATCGCTTCCCAAAGTGCGTTTCAGTTCGGCGGAATCAAATTTCTTCATTGGAAAGTGCGGCGTTTTCAGTGTCCGCCCAAGGAAGGCTAGCTCCTGTGCGCACTCCTTTTTCACTTTCGCGAATATTCGCGCATAAAGCGCTTCCATGAATTCCATCACATCCGCCGCTTTTTTCCCCTTAAGCTCGAAATCAACCTGCGTGAATTCCAATAGGTGCCTTCCTGTTGCGCCCCTCTCCATTGGCTCCAATCTAACATTTGGGGAAACGATATAAACGCCCTCCCTATCCCCCAGGAGTGAAAGCTGCTTGTGCAGGATCATGCTCTTTGTCAATTGCAGCTTATCCCCATAATAGGAAATTTCCCCTTCCAGCACCGAATGGTTTAGCGGATCTGTGATTGGGGAAATCATAACTGGCATCAGCTGCAAGAGCCCCTTTTCATGCATGTAATCATGCACTTCTTGCATCATAGCGCTTTGCACCTTCAAAATGGCGGTTAGCCTGTTGCTTTGCAGCTTAGTTACCGCCTTTTGCACCTGCCATTCCATCATAAAAAAATCGCCTCGAAATGCCGCCGGTTTTTACCGCCTTGCATTTGCTCATTTATCGTGCGCTCACTGCAATAATAATTTATTTCCTAAAAAGGCGAATAATTTGCAAAATAGTAAGGTTAATTAAGCAAAATATGGAAAATATTTCCATGAAAAACCAGCTTGATCTCACGGATTTCCGTATTTTAACCGAACTTGAGGAGAATTCGGGCCGGACCAAAAAGCAGCTTGCCAAATTGCTGGGGCTTCCCCTAACTACGATCCACAACCGCATCGCCAAGATGGAGGCAATGGGAGTAATCCGCGGCTACCGTGCAATAATTGACAAGAAGAAGACCGGCAAGGGCATTGGCGCGTTCATTGATGTGACTGTAAATTATCCCACTCCCGACTTTTCACAGCAGGAAATCGCCAAGCGCATTGCATCCCTCCCAGAGGTAGCGGATGTGACAATTGTCACCGGAGGAACCGACCTTGTGATCAGGGCATATGTGGGCAGCACGGAAGAGCTAAACGAATTCCTCACAAAAAAGCTGCGCGCAATAAAGGGCGTCGACAAAACCAGAACGGCGGTCATTTTGCAGGAGATTGAGAAGCAAAGGCAGCGGAGTTTTAAGTAGCGGAAAATCCCCGGGCGTGGCTAAAATAACAAAATGCAAATCCAGTTCTATTTGTTTAATTTATTTCTCAACGATCGCAAATACGATAAAGTAAACGATTCCAGTTGCCCCAAGCCCAAGGAAAGCGTATTGGTGGTTTATTCCGTACAAAAAGCCCGCAAGCAACGGCCCCAAAAACTGCCCAAATGACTGGAAGCTGGCAACCAGGCCCATAACGGCGCCCCGCTTCCCCTGCGCCCTCTTGCTCACAAGCGAACCTACCGATGGGAACACAAATGCATTCCCCATTACCATGACCGATAGCGGAAGCATAAGGGTAAGCCAGCTATCGAAAAATATCAGCAGCATAAACCCAAGCGCGGATAGGAAAAGCCCAGCCTTGATCATTTTAATTTCCCCAAACCTTCCCACCAAGCTTCCGGAAACGAACTGGAAAACCATGATGAGCGCGCCAATGTAGGTGAACACAAGGCCAATTTCCGCCTCGCCGAATTTGAGCTTTTCTTGCGTATATAGCGCAAGTACCGCCTGCAGCCCGCCAATGATGAACGAAATTATCATCCCCGCCCCAAAAATCAAAAGGAGGGGCGATTTGATGTGCTGCAGGATTGAAATCTCCTTTTCCACAATATCCTTGCTCTCGGTTTTTTCCTTTGGCTCTTTTATCTGGAAAAACACCGATAGGAAATTAAGGCCGGAAAATGTTGCTGCAAGGAGGAATGCAAACGGTATTGAAACACTGGCTGCAAGGCCGCCAATTGCCGGTCCCAGGATAAAGCCCATGGAAAATGTCATCCCAACAAGCGCCATTGCCTTTCCACGCTGCTGCTCAGAAGTCAAATCCGATATCAGCGATGCAGCCGCGGGAAATATGCCTGCAGCCGATACCGCCTCAATTGCCCGCGCAAAAAAGAGCATTTCCAAGGACGTTGAAATGGAAAATAACAGGTATGAGACTGCAAAGCCAATTGTGCCGGCAAGCAGAACCTTCTTCCTCCCAACCTTATCCGCAACTTTACCTATTACGGGTGCAAGCACAAGGCTGATGAATGCGAAGATTGCCGTAAGAAGGCCGATATCAAAGGGTGTTGCCCCAAATGCCTGGGAATAAAACGGCACAATGGGGAGTATGATCCCAAAGCCAACGGCAGTTAGCATTTGCGTTAAAAGTATGCTCCTGATGGCGCCATTTGATAAAAGTTCCTTAAAGCTCATTTTAACCCCTAAAAAAGTCCATTTATATGGGGGATATGCATTAAAAACGGGCGGTTTAAGGGGAGGGAAAATTGGCAATAATTCGGATGCGCAGGTATGATTCCAACGCAATTTATCCGCGCTTTAATTTTCAGATAGTGATTTATACGGATATGCGCTATTTTAGTACGTGATAAGATGAAGCCATATTTGCTTTTGATTGCCCTGCTTGCATTTTCCGCCTTCATCCAAAGCGCCCTCATTGGGGGCAAATCGCTTAACGTGCAATATTCCGGCCCCGACAAGCTAACTGTAAGTGCAACGCTCTACTCGCGGGATGGCTGGATTGGCAGCGCCAGAATGGAAAAGGAGGGAAAAAACGTGCCCCTCCAAATTTACGACATGGCCTACGATCCCGAGCTTAATACCATCACAATCTGCCCTGGAACCGATGAGGACAATTTCTACTGCCAAACTTTTCCCTTCTCCCCCGGAATGAACGTTCAAAATTCCGAAGGCAGGGGCGGCCTTGGGGAATATGATGTCAATGTCCTGCTTGCTTGAACAATATTTCCTTGCATAGTGCAAGAGCATATGCCTAATTCAGCTATAGGCCCCTGAAGAATTAGCCATTCCAATAAAGCCCCCGCTTGTGATATCCTTAAATAGGATGAAGGGGTCATCATTCCAATAGCCCCCCTTGGTGATCCGCATGAAAAAGTATTTCATTTTCGGCTTCCTATTGCTGGCCATACTGGTATTGGCCTTTGTTTCCCCGCCCTCAAAGAAGGTCGTTAGGCTAAAGGCGACCGCGCCGGATGATTCAAGCTTCTTTGGATTCCTTTACGCGGACGGAAGTTTCGCCGGCAAGGGAATTATCAAGGATGCTGGAGGAAAGCCGGTTCAGGTGCAGCTTTGGGATATGAGCTTCTCGCCGGACGAAAAGGTGGTAACGGTTTGCCCCGGCGTAAATGAGGATAACTCGTTTTGCTTGCAGTTCGAGTACAAGGAAGGCGTGAGCAAGCAAACCGTGGACTGGCTAAGGGGCCCGACGGATTTCATGGTGGAGATTAACACCTTTGCGCGTTGATTGCCTCCCCTGCTATTTTTTAAATTTCGCTTCTTACGGATAGCCATGTGTGGGTAAAAAATGGATTCCGAATTCACAATAGATGAACAAAAAATTCTGCAGCCCTTTGTAACCAATCTTGATAAGCCAATTTTTGCCCTGCGCAACATGCCGGAAGTTGTGATGGGCGCGCTCTTTTCAAGGTACAGCCGGACAACCAAGAGCCTTCGCCGCGTCCTGCTTGATGAATTCATCCAAAACAAGGAGATGGGCTTTTCAGAAATAGTTGCCTTCAGTGGCGGCGATGAATCGGGCCAAATTATCGCAACCCAAAAAGCGGAGGAATTCTACGACCGCGTACTGGTAGGCTATGGGGATGATTCCGTTGCCGAGCTGGGCGGGGCGCATATCGCTTGCGAAGAGGTAAGCAACATCGCCGCAAAGGCGCTCGAGGATGCCAGGATTGGCCTATCCCCCTTGGAAAAATCCACACGGTATGTATATTTCAACCAGAAAAAGGATGGCAAGTACCAATATTTCCGGGAGGGAAAGATTGCAGAGCTTAATTCTTTCGATGAATACATTCGCGCCAATGATTTCCTATTCGGCACCTACTCGAATCTCCTCGAAAAAATGACCAAATTTGAGATGGAGCGCTTCCCCAAAGGGGCGGATGCCACCGACCGCGCCTACCAGGCAACAATCCGCGCGAAGGTTTGCGATGTTCTGCGTGGGCTTTTACCGGCATCCGCAAAAACGAATGTGGGCCTTTTTGGGAACGGCCGGGCATTCGAATACCTGATTTTGAAAATGTACGCAAACGAACTTTCGGAAATGCCCCAAATTGCCCAAACGATGCAAGAGGAGCTCTCAAAGGTGATTCCCTCCTTTGTAAAGAGGGCAAATGACAATTACGGCAAGGCAACGCAAAATTACCTCTCAAAAACCAGGGATGGGATGAAAAAATTGGCCTTGGAAATGGGCGTTGAAAGCGAAGTGGGCTTTAATGGGGAAGAAAATCCGCAATATCCCATCCCAACACCAAATGCCTCATTCCAAAAAGAGGTTTCCCTTGTGGATTTTGACGCTGATGCCCAGGAAAAAGTGATTTCCGCAATGCTTTACCCTTACTCAAATCTGCCCCTTCGCTCCCTTAAGGAAAAGGTAAAATCGCTTGATGCCCTCGCGAGGAAAAAAATCATCGCCGAGTACATGGGCAGGCGGCAAAACCGCAGGCATAAGCCCGGAAGGGCGCTTGAAAATGCGCATTACACCTTTGACATACTCGCCAATTTCGGGCAATACCGGGATTTGCAGCGCCACCGGATGCTCACCCAGGAGCGGCAATACCTCTCCTGCAGGCATGGCTACGACCTTCCTAAAGAACTGGTTGAAGCCGGCTACGATTCGCAGTTCAAGGAGGCAATGGATGTTGCAAAGCAAACTTGGGTGAAGATGGAAAAGGAGTCCCCTGCTTATGCGCAGTATGTTGTTCCCCTTGCCTACAAAATGAGATGGTATATTTCAATGAACCTTCGCGAAGTAGCCCATTTGACGGAACTGCGCTCCATGCAGCAGGGCCATGCGGATTACCGCCGGGTTGCCCAAAACATCTACCTTGAGGTAAAACGCGTCCACCCGGAATTCGCCGAATACATCAAGTTTGTTGACATGAAGGAATACGGGCTCGAGCGGCTGGAATCGGAAAAGAAGATCGATAGGAAGCTAGCAGAGATTAGCAAGAAATACGCCCAAACAGATCCGCAAAAGTAATTAGGGGGGAGGCGGCAACACGTGGTGGGGGCTTAGCCCCCATGGGGTGTTGTTGTGCATGAAGGAATACGGGCTCGAGCGGCTGGAATCGGAAAAGAAAATTGATAAAAAGATGGAGGAAGTCAGGAAGAAGTACGGCTGAAACAGCTGAGCCGAGAGGGAAAAAAATGAAAATGAAATGCATTCCTGCTTCTGAGGCTGCGGAGCAATTGGGCATTCCCACTCACATGCTTAACGGGGCGCTCGCGCAACGGTTAGGGAAAAGAACAATAGGCGGATCGATCCATTTTTCTTTGCGTGAGGTAAAAAAAGCACAGGAAGCTGTTAATCGATATGGGGCAACCCATTATGCCGAATTCCATCTTCCCCAGCTGCTTGAGGACCATGGCATGGGGATTGCCCTTCTGAAAGCAAAGACGGGCCTCAAAGGAGTAAAATACGGCCCTATAGTTTTTTTTCCGCGAGATAAGGTGCACAATAGGATATCGAGAATTACTGAACAGCCGTTTCGGAATATTATCGAGGAAGTGGAGGGAGTAAAAGAGCCCAAACTAAAGAAAATTTTGGATCTATATGTGGATGTAATTGAGCAGGCACGGGATGCGGCAAGTGTGGCGCAGGCGCCATTTCATAAGCAGCTTGGGCGATTATGGCTGAAGTCGCAGGAGAAGCTGAAAAGGGCGCATGCCGCGCTGGAGGATAAGCTGGATTATCTGCTCGGCAAAAGATTGAGGGACAGCCCCGAAACCCGGCGCCTGCAAATTAGGTTGGAGTTGCTCAGCGGCTTTCTCATAAAAAAGGGGGTCTTGAAAAATTTGGTGAAGCCAGATACCTACCTGCAGGCGCTGAACCTGGAGGCTTACAAGGCAACGGACCGTGATGGTAAAACTAGGGGGAGGGAATCTTTAGCATAAGATATAAATTCCGATCGCGTTCAGCTATTATGTATTGAGAGGTGTTTTCCATGACAAAGTACGAATACCATTGCCCCGCATGCAAGGGGGTTTCGCCGGTTGCAAAGAATTGCGGGACAAAAGGCTGCAGGCTGGAAGGCACGCCCTTAAGGAAGCGGGCAAAGAAGTGAACTTATTTGGGGGTTAATCATCGGGTCCATGGGGCATTGCATTTGCCTGCCGCAAAACATCGTTCCTAATAATCAATATATACCGCCCTTCCCTATCCATTAGCGTGGGAAAATGGTAACTCTGATTAAAGCGCTCACCTTTGGTGCCGCCGTCTGGTTTGCAATAGCGCTTATTGGCTGGATCATTCCGCTTGCTGGCATTTTCAGCGCTAATGATTCGCGCTTATTGATGATCCCAATTTCGGTCATAATTGTGGTCATTGGCGCAATTGAATACATGCGGGATATTCATGCGCAATACGAGCAGGAGGGGCTTGAACTTGCAATTGCCTGGCTATTGGAATCAGTTGCCCTTGAAATTCTTGTTTTCGGCTTCTTTTTCGGCTATGGATTTTCGCATTTCACATCCATTGCAACTTGGCTATCAATAGCTTTCAAGGCAATTTTCCCGCTTGCTGCTGGAATCTACATGCAGCACACGATTTCTGATTAGGGCAAAAAAGAAATATCCTTATTTTCAATTAATCTAATTCGCAGAAGTAATTAAGGGGGTAGTGGGCGACACGTGGTGGGGGCCTAGCCCCCATGGGGTGTCAATTACTCAAAAAGCGCAACAATTGCCCCCTCAATTGCCTGCGCCTCCTTTTGCATGTGCATTAGCCGGATGATTTTGAATAGCAGCATATTCGATGGCTCCTCCCCTTCCTTCATTTCAACGCGGGTGCTAAGGGCAAGGCTTCCTGCGAACCCCTCAATGGAAATTATATCCTCCCCCTGTAGTTCCCCTGCACCGTCAAGGGCTTTTTGCGAAGCCCCGTATGTTTTTGCCTTTATTCTCCGTAGCAGTTCGCGTTCCTCCTTGAAATCCGGCTGCTGCTGCCTGGCAAGGCTAAGAAGGGCAAGCGTGGCAACGGAATTCAAGTGGCGTTGCATCTTGGTTGTGGAGGGGATGAATTCCTCTTTTCCCTGCGCTTCATCATCACTTATGCCAAACCGCAAGCTTGCCTCATAATCCCCAATGAGCGCTTTTTCCAGCATTCCCCTATCCGCATCATTTAGCCGAACTTTTGCCAATTGGAATTTTTCATAAAGCGGATTTAGGTTTGAGGCCATAAGGGGCCAGTTCGACCTTTCAATCTTGTACAAATCCAGATAATTTGCATCCACTAATTGCTTGGATATTAGTGATATGCGCCCAGTGCTAGGTGTTTTTTCCCTTCCCCTGCAGTATAAAATATTGAATGCATCAAGTATCCGCTTTGGCCTTCCAAAATACGCGGAATATACCCTTGCTGAAAGCCCGTAATCGGCCAGCCCATGGTATTTTACGCGCTCAAAACCCTCAATTTTTGGAAGCCCGATATTGACCTTGCTTTTTGCCATCAAAACCCCTTTTTCGCCCAATTTAGTATACAATATACCCTATTGGTATATAAAAATGGCACCCATCGGGGGAGGAACTGACAACGATACAGGTGGCCCCCCGGGCGCTTTTTGGGGGTTATGGAACTGAGCGGTTATTTTGGATGTTTTTGAATTTCTGGTTTGGTTTAGGGGCAATAATTGTGGCTGTGTTTTGGCCGGCCAATGCATCGCTTGTTTTGTGGTTTGATCAAGAGAAATTGTGGGGGTTTCTTGCGCCAATATATTTTTTTAAGGCTACCGCAAATTGCTTTTTTTATGATTTAGGTTTCCTAAATGGCCCCAGCAATAGCATGCCAATTAGCAACGATTAAAAGTACGGGCTGCTAACAAATACTT
>JBBSVW010000019.1:0-2422 GCA_038046605.1 Microcaldota archaeon
GGGGGCCTGGAGGTATTTTTTTGTGAAATCAGATGAATCATTGACCTCGCTTGAGGCTTTCCATTCGATATCAAAGACAGGGTAGCCTCCGCCCTTTTCCTTTTGCGCAAGTGTATAGACATGGCCAACTGCGGGCGCAACATACACCTTCAGCCCATCCTTTTCGAACTCATAGTAGTTGACGCCGTGGAGGTTGCTTGTCTTGTAGTTGGAGGAAAGCGCTGCGGCAATTTTCTGCGCGGTCTTGGGCTTTTCCGAAATGATGAGCTGCACCATCTGCTTTGTTGCGCTCTTTGATGCCGGTTTAGACAATGATTTCGCTTGAGCTTTCATAGAGGGATAAATTGAAGCGGCTAACGATTAATATAAACGATGGTCGAAAAAGTGGAAATTTAGCTGAAAAGGAAAAAATTACAAATAAGGGCATTTTGGAGTGAAAAAAATCCTAAAACATTTAGTTCGGCACCATTACCCTATTTAGAGCTATTTGGAGGCTCAATTTGCTTGACGTAATTATCTGGGAATCTTCCGCCTGCCTTCATTTTTTGCCATGCATAGGGTATGTGCAACCTGAAAAAAGCCTTTGCAATATATTTGGGCAATCCTTTTTCAGGCGGTTTGGCAAATACCAAATGGCCATTCTTATGGACACCGAGATATAGCTCGCGGCCGGTATCAAAGGTCAGCTCTTTTGTTTTTTTGTTGATTGAATAAGTATCCATGATAAAATTTCCAATTGTTGGGCCAAGCATACTACCCGAGGCAAGTGCGCCGCCAAGTCCACCGCTTAGAAACATGCCTAAACTTGCAAGCAATGAAGTGGGGGTAAAAAATTTCCTCAAACTCTTCGTGCCCACAATTCCATTAATATGCGCCTTGATTTCTGGAGGCAATGTGCTATACGGCGCTACAACATGAGGTATGCCAAAGCGGTCCAACAACTTGATGGATGTAGGTTCCGGCTTGCTCTTGGGCTTAGTGCGCGCAGGTAGGAGGCTCATTTACTTCAAAACCGTATACTTGCTCAAATAGATCTGCACCTTCATGACTTCCAGGAAGGGCATGATGAGAAGGGCGTTCACGAGGACGGCGAGGTATCTGGCGTAGGGGACGGTCGAACCCAGTTCAATGAAAACTGCCGTATTGATGGCAATCAGGAACATTGCAATCAGGAGGAACGCTAGGAAGTATGTGAATCTGCGGAATATCACAGAAATGCTCATGTAAATTGCGTTCGTGATGCTAAGATCATCGATTACAAGCGCCTGGGGGACGAAAATTATGATGAGCGACAGGACGCTTGCAAGGAAGAGCCCAACTGATGAGGTCAGGCGGAAATCATAAAGGAAGAGATTTAGGAGCAAAATTATCACGAACGCCGCAAGGAAAACCGTGAACATGCGCATGGTGTTCGCCTCAATTTTCTCATTTTCGTAGTGCGTGAGGCGCTTTAGCGTGCGTTGGGATTTTATCACCAGGTTGATGCCAACAAGCGTGAATGAAAAGACTGCTAGTGAAACCAAAAAGACTGCAATTATCACAAGCGCATTGAAGGGGGTTAGGTCGGTTTGGATGCTCCCATAGCGCAAAAACAGCCCGGATAGTGATACAAAGTTCTCAAACATCAGCGAAAGAAGGAAAACCAGCGCAAACGGGAAAGAGAAGAATAGGATGTGCTTGAAATTCTTGCCATAGGCAGTAAAAGTATGCGATAGCACTTCGGAAAAAGACATGTAGCTCGCCTCTTCTATTAACACTGTGCCAAACTTAAAAAGATGTCGCTTGTAGCACTTAGGGGAAGGCTGCAAATCTTGCGGCAATATGGGAATGGCTATGAAAATCATTATAACGGGAACGCCAGGTACTGGAAAAACCACCATTTCAAGGGAGCTTGGAAAAATTATGGGTGCGAAGGCAATAGAGGTCAATAAGCTCATCAAATCCAAAAAACTATTCTCAAAAATCCAAAACGGGGAGATGATTGCGGATTTTGGGAAACTGAAAAAGGAGTTGGCTCGTCTGCTTCGTTCAAATAACACCATCATCCTCGAAAGCCACCTCCTCTCCGACTTCAAATTGCCTGCGGATTTGGCGGTTGTTTTGAGGTGCAATCCAATTGAATTGAAAAAACGGCTATCCAGGCGCAATTATCCGGCCAAAAAAATAAATGAAAACGTGCTTTCGGAGGCTTTGGATTACTGCCACATTAATGCGCTTGAAATTTATGGCGAAAGGAAGGTGCTGCAGGTGGATGCGACAAAAAGAATAACCCCCAAGGCGATTATGGCACGGATTGCCGCCTTTAAAAAAACCCGCAAATCACCAACAATTAGATGGCTCCCAAAAATGGGCGCACGTGAATTGCTAAAGCTAGGGGCATAGGAACGAATTGCATGTGCCGCTTTACCGGGTTTTGGCATAT
>JBBSVW010000020.1:0-2313 GCA_038046605.1 Microcaldota archaeon
GCAAGATTTTTGAGGGCGAATTACTAATCGGCCTTCGGAATATCTCCAAGGAGTTAAGCGATGCGGAGAAAGGGAAAATCATCCGCCTTGAACCGGCAAAAAAAGTTCCGTTTGCCAGATCAAATAAGGTCAATGGTTCCAAAAGGAGAAAATAGGCCTAATGTGTTACCGGGCCCCAAAAGAAGGAAATAAATAATCCTTCCCCCATACCCTAACCTTGCCTTTTACATAAAGGCATTCGACTTCAAACGGGCATTCCTAGCTTTTTAGGGCTTCCCGGAGGAGATTTTAATGGCAGTTACCTTTGAGCTGGAAAATGATGGCACATTACTCGTAAAGGACCTGATTTCCGTGCAGGCCCTTGACCGCGGCTTTTTTGGCAAGGAATCCCCACATAATAAGGCGCAGCTTATTTTGATGCCAGAAGAAGGGCTCTACCTGATTGATGTCCGGAACGCAACTGCCCTGCAAAACGGGAAGGAGGTATCCTTCAACAAGGTCGCCAAGAATTACATAACCAACAAAAAATTCCTTGCACGCTATTTCTGCTATCGCGACTGGAGGGATAGGGGCATCATTGCCCGCCCAATTTCCGAGGCCAGCGGAAACTATGGAAGAAGCCCGGTTGTGAAATACCCCTACAGGGATTTTGCAGCGCCGAACATCAAGAGCAAGGCGCTGTTTTTTTCCGACGATCTCATGGGCATAATAGATAACGACGAGGAGGGGAAGCAAATTTACGAAAGCGGCTGGTTTGGCCAGCATGGCACATACAAGGCAAAAAAGCACGGAAGATTCCTTAAGCTTGATGCCTACGAAACCCTCTTCCTGATCAAGCATGGTGGGATGAGGGCAAACATTGGCGATAAGAAGATAATCAAGGAGTGCATGAAACGACGGGATGATTTTTTGGCGCTTTACGATGTATACGAGGATTGGCGCCTTCGCGGCTTTGTTGTGAAAAGCGGCTTCAAGTTCGGGACGCACTTCCGGTTGTATTTCCCAGGAGCATCCCCTGCGCTTGCAAACGATGAATGGATGCATTCAAAGCATGTGATTCATGTCTTTCCAAGGAGCGCAAAGATGCTGATTTCCGAATGGTCGCGCGCAATCAGGGTCGCGCACGGTGTGAAAAAGACTTTCATCCTAGCCATTCCCGGCGAAAAAAAGCAGCAGGTTGGCGAGCTTGATTTCCTGCTCTACCACAGGAAAAAAGGGGGCCTAATTGAAAACCCCAAGGAGGATAAGCCAAAATTCGCGATGCTTGCCCTATCAGAGGAGGAGGAAATTGGAGGGGAGGAACTAGCTGAAGCCATTGCCAAATCAAAGGGGATGGGCCTCGATTTGATCCTTGCCATTTGCGACCGCGAAACGAGCATTACTTATTATCGTGTGAAACGCATCGAGCTTCCAAAGAGCAAGTATGAATATTATGAGATTGAATGGAAGCAGCCCTGAACCGCGGGGAAGTATCCCCCTCAGTTTGAAGCTCTTCCGGATCCCCCTCTAATTTGCTCTGCGAATAAAAATGCTTGAAGCTGCTCCACCCGCTTTGGATTTTTTCTTACGAATATTATTTATTTGTAGTTTTTACCATTCCAACTATAATTTAGTTGTCGTAAAAATAACGACATAATCGTATATTCCACCCTCCCCATATTATTACACGGAGGTGAGGGCAATGGAGGGCATAATTTGGCTCATTATAGCCATTGCAGTGATATGGGCTCTTGGAGGGGGCAAGGGAGGGACCGATGGGATACCCCTATATCCTTAGAGTGGAAGCATGGGCAGACCCAAAAATTTTGGAAAGGAAAGCAAGTACGGCTATTGGGAAATATGCCAATGCTTTGCCGGATATGTATAAATAGCCTTGGCAACTAATATTTTTGATGTTATGAGCGATATGACGCAGTGGGATAAGCCAACAACAATAGCAATACTTGTGGCGCTCGCGCTTGTTTTTTTGATGTATTTTTCCAGCCGTTAGCACTTGGAATAAGGTAAAAAAAGGTTGATCCCATGATGCCAAAAAGCACATTCGAGAAATTATGCGTTTACGTGTACGTTGTCGTAATTGCAACATTTTCTGTTGCCCTCCTTAGCCTTATTGCCTCAAGATGGTAAATTGAATTAGGGGAAATATTTCCTTAGGGGCATAATAGGCGCAATACGGATGCAATGGTTGCAATTTTATAAAATTAAGCCTGCTTCCAAAGCCATCTTTAAGAGATCAATCTAACTTCCTCAACTTGGACTTCTCAACACCCCACAGGGGACCAAGGTCCCCTCCCACGTGCCACGCAGACTTTA
>JBBSVW010000021.1:0-8291 GCA_038046605.1 Microcaldota archaeon
TAAGCGAATCGCACGTGATGGTCGGGGGCCTTGTTGGCGCGGGGGTTGCGGCTGGCGGATGGGGCGTAATAAAGCTCGATAGCGTTTTTGGAAAAGTGATCGTGCCCATGTTCACATCGCCGTTCATCG
Source organism: Microcaldota archaeon (assembly GCA_038046605.1). Lineage (GTDB taxonomy): Archaea > Micrarchaeota > Micrarchaeia > Norongarragalinales > SBBD01 > JACRGC01. The sequence continues at coordinate 130 of JBBSVW010000021.1, forward strand.
CGGGGATTTTTGCTTTCATTTTCGTTGGGATCATATTAAGGCTCATCAAGGATCGGCCTGCATCAAAGGTAAATCCCATATTCAACAAATTGCAAATCGTTAGCGCCCTATTCCTATCGGTTACCCACGGCGCAAATGATGCGCAAAAAACAGCCGGTTTGATCACCGCTCTTCTCCTAACAGAAGGCGTCATCAGCAAATTCGATGTTCCCCTTTGGGTGATTGTGGGTTCGTATATTGCAATTTCACTTGGGACATTCCTTGGCGGATGGCGCATCATCAAAACCATGAGCATGAAAGTGACGCAGCTTCGGCCCTACCAGGGCTTTGCAGCAGAGAGCGGATCGGCAGTTGTGCTTGCAACAACTGCGCATTTTGGGATTCCCGTAAGCACAACCCAGGCAATCACCGGCGCAATCATGGGCGTAGGCGCAACAAGGCGGATGAGCGCCGTAAATTGGCTTGTTGCAAGGCGGATATTCCTTGCCTGGATATTGACGATACCGGCTTCAGCGATTTTCTGCTTTGGGATGTACACTTTGCTAAGCGCTGCTGGATTGAAATGAATTTGATGAATTCGGATCGAATTGGACATTTGCCGGAATGGGATTTGCTTTCCAATCAGCCTAACTTACGCGACTTTGCCTTAAGGAATGAGCCTATTCCTATCCCTTGGGAAAAGCGAGGCCTCTCGGATGTTTGATAGGCCGCATAACTTCATGGTCAGCCTCTCCGAACCAATGCTCCAGCCGGCATGCGGGATTGCGCCGTAGCGGAAGGCGTCGATATAGGATTCGAAATCAGCCGGATTCAGGTCCTTTGCCTTAAGCTGCTTGATCAGCAAATCCGGAACATGAATTCTCTGTGCGCCGCTTGCAATTTCCAACCCCCTAAACATCAGATCGTATGCTTTGCAGATCTTTGGATTGTCCTCACGGGGCATGGAATAAAACGCACGGACTGCTGTTGGCCATTCCGTGATGATGAACGCCTCATCCCCCAGCAATTTGAAAAGATGCTCCTCATTTTCTTTTGAAAAATCCTCGCCCCACTCCATCTTATGTTTGTTCTTATTTAGGAGCTCGACGAGATCCGAATATGTGTGTTGCTTGAGGCGCCCTGGGACAGTAAGGGGCGCCTTGAGTGTTTTTAACTGCTCAGCGCAATTCTTTTCCACACTTGAAAGAATATGCAAAAACACCTTCTCCAAAACTTCAAGCGCGTCCTTGTCATCCGCAAAGCCCATCTCGATGTCCATTTGAGTAACTTCATTGAGGTGCTGCGTTGTGTTGTGCTTTTCAGCACGCCAGATGGGGCAGATCATGTAAACCTTATCCATCCCGCCCATGACAGCAAGCTGCTTGTAAAGCTGGGGGGATTGCGCTAAAAATGCTTTTTTCTCGAAATATTTAACCTCAAATAGGTCAGTTCCCCCTTCCGTTGCGGCTTCCACTAAAGAGGGAGTATTTATCTCCTGAAACTTCAACTCCTCCAATTTTTCCCTAAAAGCCCTTTGGATTTCTGCCCTCACTTTGAAAACCGCCTGCGTTTCAATCCGCCTCAAATCGATGAAGCGCTTATCCAGCCTCACATCCAGATCAGCTGGCACCTTTCCGGTAACCTCGAATGGGACTTGCTTGAGCACTTCCCCAACAATTTCGATGCTCTCCGGCACCAGCTCGCGCCCTAAATTTGCCATTTTTGTTGCCCTGACCTTGCCCGTCACAACAATTGCGGTTTCCTTGATGAGTTTTTTTGCGATTTCAATGAGAGCGGCAGGAGTTTCCCCCTCCTTGAGAATGATTTGCATAAGTCCGGTCCGATCCCTAAGCAAGACGAAATTGATCTTCCCAAAAGTGCGCGTCTCATGCGCCCAGCCGGCTAGTGTGATGCTTTTGCCCTCCTCTTCCGGGCTTACTTCCGAAACGTAATGGGTTCTCATCATGGAAATACCACAAAATATCCGGCTTTGAAATTATAAATGGATCGCTGGGCTAGAAGGTGAAGCCTTTTCGTTCCAGGCGCTTTTTTACCTCAGACCGGATCAAATCCGATTTTATTTGGCCCAGGTAAAAGTTTACAAAATCGTTCATTTGGCTTTGGGAAAGGTTATCGCTCGATTGGAAAACTGGGAACGCCAAATACGCATGATGGGCTAGTTCGAATTCATCCATTCTGCCGGTTGCCATCGGGGTGAGCGAATCAATATCCCTAACCTTAATCCTGGGCGAAATCCTCGGGGGCAATTCGGATAGTGCATCACCAATCGGGGGTTTGCCTGCATTGACAATCCTTGCGCATGCAATCAAATATTGTTTAATCAAAGGCACACTTGGCAATGATTGGAAAACGGGGGTTATCACGGACTTGTTCCCCCTGGAATATTTATCAAAGACTTGCACCCACCTGTCCTTTAGCTTATACATCCCCATCCTAACCATTGGCACATCCGCTTTCCTTAGGTCATCTATAGTTGTCTGGTACTTATGGGCATGACTGTCACTTAATGGACCATGGAACACTTTGATGGCAACCTTAAATGATTTACCTCCAATGAACTTGATCTTTCCTGGAAAAACAGTGCCAAACTCCCCCGATCCAAGAGCTTTGCTATGGGTGATTTTAAGCCATTCAACTTCTTCTGGACCTTTCAAATCTTTCCGAATTGCGACCATACTTACCTACGCCCCTCCAAACAATAAAAAGGGTGCGGAAGATGGGATAAAACAAGGTTAGCTTGTTCCAAAAAACAAATAGGAAGCTGGAATTGCCAAAATGAGTGCGACGGCGCCATGTAGTGGGGAAACCGAATTGGCAACATGAGCAGCAAAGGAACTTGCAATCAGGAAAAACAACTGCAACAGCCATTCGTGCTTACCGGTTTTAAGCCATCCGCTAATTTTGAATGCTTTAGTGAATTTGACGCCTGAAAGCGTGAGCGCATCATGCCACAGGTGCATCAAATAGCCAAGAAGCAAGCCCAATATGATAAAGAGAAGATCCTTGAAATATTTTGTCGAATTGAGGATTGAAAGCGCGCCGTAGCCAATTGCAAGCCAGAATGCGCACACCAAAATCAACCCCCAAAATGAGTGCATTATCCCTCGGTGCTCAGCGCCCCTTTTCTTAAACATCCAAAGGACCAGCTTCAAAACCAAATACAGGCCGAATTTTGTAATGTAGGCGATTGTTTTTGCAAAAACGGCAGCATATTTCAGGATGCCTGCGAGCTTTATTTTTGTGCCAAGTGATTTTGGGGCATCAACATCAGGCAAGAGCGCACCTTCCATTGCTGCAATTAGGAATGCCACGGAATCAAATAGGCCAAATGCCCCTGCTTTGAATGCAACAAAAGCCCCTGCTCCCAAATACATAAGGGTGCAAAAGAGGTGAGTGCGGCCTTCCATATCCGTAATATCTAGCCGGAGAATAAAACCCCTTTCATCTATTGGGGCGCTATGATGCCGCCCGCGCTACCATTTCCTAACCTTCAAATTCCTCACTCTCGAAAATTCGGAAATATTCCGTGAAAGAAGTTCAGCATTGTGCTTTAGGCAAGTCCCGGCAATCAAGCAGTCCTTTAACCCAATAAGCGACCCGGTCGTCCGCAATTCTGCCAAAATTCCCGCTGCAAGCTTGGATGAAACAAAGTCCAGGTCCAGAACCGTCAGCGAGGAGGCGAGGTTTTCAACTGCCCGCAGATTCTCCTGCTTTCTTTGGGAAATAAACGCGCCAAAATACAACTCGAAAATCGAGATGGATGAGGCAAAAAGCTCATCGCCCGAAACCGCTTCAAGCGCCTTTTTTGCGTCTTCCTTTCCCCGAAGCACCGCTACCAGCAAATCCGTGTCCAGCACTTTCATCCCATTCGCCCCATAATTTATTGATTTCCTTCGAAATTTTCCTTTCCTCTTCGGGGCTCATCACCCATTTGCCAAAGCTGTCAATGACCTTGGTCTTCCTACGGGTAACCATTTTCCGAAAGAAAGCCCCAAAGGATTCCTTCCCCTTTATCGTTGAAAGCATCTCGTAAACATCTGTAGGGACGCTGATTGTCTTATAGCTCATTTTATCACCGGAACTTGATGCCAATTCTGTTAATCTATATATTATTTAACATATATATGGCTTTCGATTCCCTCCTCACGAATATGCGTCACGTGCCGCACCTGCTGGCAGCCGAAACGCTTAAATATTACTGGTTACCTAATAGGTAACTATGATGGAACTGCCTAATTTCGCCATGCGGGCGTACGCACTGGTTTTCAGCCGGCACGGCGCTACCGGCAGGTTTACGCAGCGGGAGCTGGAATGGGCGGTTTCCGAGCCGATGCGGAAGAAGATATTTGCAATTTTGCTGCGGGCCGGCTGGCTGGACAAGGCGAGCAGGAGCGAATATACCTGCGTCCCGCCGGAGACGGCAATAAGGGGCTTGTTGGATTTCCGCGTGCCGGAGTTATTGAAGCACGCGCCTTTCCCTTACGCGTTATGCGGCGCATCGGCAGTTGAAATTTGGAGCGATTACTCCTACATTCAAAGGGGCATTGAGCGTTCGCCTTATTTCGTTAATATTTTGAGGACGGATTTGCAAAAGTGGAAAAAGTATTTGAACGCCGGATCCGTGCCGAATTATATCGGGAAGGGGAGCACCATCGGGGAATTCGTGATTTTGCTGCCGGTTGAAAGGCTGGAGTTTGTTGAGAAAAACGGCTTGAAAGTGGCGCCGTTGAAAAAGGCGGTAAAGGAGATGAGGGGCAATTATTTGTATTCTTATGCTTTTGAGTATGTAAAGCGAAAATACGGTGGCTGAAATGGATCTTTTAACGGTTCGCGAACGGGAGATTTTCGAAGCGCTGCGCTTGTTGCGGGAAGAGGAGTTTGCCATCATTGGAGGCTATGCCGCAAACGCGTATGCGCCTGCGCGCTTCTCGGTGGATTGCGACCTTGTCATTAAAGATCGGAAGGCTGCGGAAAGGATAGCCAAGAAACTGGAAAGTGCCGGGTTCCTGCAAAAAGAGGACGCAGCAACAGGCGGTGAATATGCAGGGTCGTTCATCAGGCTGGAGAAAACCTTGGAAAAAGGCTTCAAGGCAAGCTTCGACCTGCTGATAATGGAGGTTTATGACCGGCGGTCTGGAATTTCCTTTTCCGCAGAGTGGGTGTTTTTGCACTCGAAAAGAAGGCGTTTGAAGGGGAAGACCTTTACAGATTCCCTCGAAACCCGCATAATCAATCCGGATGCGCTGGCTGCGATGAAACTGGTTTGCGCAAGGGCATCCGACTTGCGGGATGTTTTCATGCTCCTGCCTCAATTGGAGGATTCCAATTCTCTGAAGCGGATGATTGCAGAAAAAGCTGAGTTGAACAAGGTGTTGAAAACAGCTTCCCAACTAATTCTTTCAAAGGAATTCAAGCGCAACCTAGAGGGGGTTTTCGGCTTCATTGACGAGAGGGTTTACCGGAAGCACATTGCGGCGTTTGAGAAGCTGATGGGATAGAACGGGCGCTTTTCGCTGCGTGTGAGTGCAAATTATTCCCAAAGCGCCGGAAACGGATATCCTCTTGCCTCACGTGATGCACTAACCACCAACTTTCAGGTCGTGCGACTGCAAAAAGGGGAAATTTGCCTTCCATATGATAAAAATTGTGCAATGGTGGATTTAACAGTATCCTGTAGCGAAATAAGCAAGTCTGGCTAAAGAGCCAACTACAAATAACAACTCATTATGGCTAAGGTTTGCGTTCCTTGATCCGGGCTTTCTCTAATTCGTAGATTTTCTTAAATTCCCACTCCAAATCTTTTGTGTATTTTCCCTTTCGGAAAGTTCGGTATACGGAAAACAGCGCCCTATCTGCCTGCTGAATCAGCGACCTTGAAGCACCAATTTCCAAACCAAGGGATATCAAGCTAGATCTGGCGATATCAACATCAAGCTCCGCGCTTTCTTGGCTTTTTCGAGTAATAGGATGCACCGTATCATAATCATGGAAGACTGGCCCATCAGCAGCAAGACCAATTGCTATATTCTGATCCGAAAACATGCTGCCCTCATCAGTTGTGCCCGCCAAGTTAAGCCTATGGTGAAGCAAGTGCATGAGCAGGCCTGCGCTTGCACCGAAACGTTTAAGGTTTACACGAAGATTTGCCCTTTTCCTGGCATCTCCTCCTTCACTGAGCCTAAATTGGTCCTTTAAGGAAACCACCAATTCCGGATCGCGGCCCAGCTCGGCGATCCGTTCAATCCCATGAATCGGGAGAGAGTATGCGTAAATGCGCTGTTTGCGAATAAAATCAGGGCTCACACCTAAATTTGCAAGCATCGTTTCCTGATCCACAACTATATGATCATGAGTTGGGGTTGAATAAAAAGGGTGAATTTTAGCTCTGTCGAGGGACAAACCTTTCGTTTCCTGCAGTTTCCGGGCTAATTTTGGAATAACTTTTTCAAGATTCCTTCCATACACCAACAATGCCGGAAGCTCCAAAGGCTTGAACGCGGCAATCGGATTGATCAAATTGAGTTTCCTAACGCCGTATGCTTCAGCTTTTCTAATAGCTGGATCGCCTTCCTTCTTGGCTTTTTCATATTCGCTTGCCATGGCACTGGCTGCGTCTGCTGAGGTTAGGATTGTTCCAAGCCTTGCGCCTCCCCAAAATCGCCGCTCTTGCGATTTCTGTGAAGGTTCTTCCCACCATGCAGAAAGCAATAGATCTTTTCCTCTATGGACAAATGATTTTGGTAATTGCGCCAACCCCCTTTAGGGCATAAACAACATTATCTTCATCGCGGCGAGGAAATACGGGCTTATGGTAGGAAACACGATTATGAAATACGTCTTGGGCAGTCCTAGCTCCCCCCAAAAAGTAGTAGGTGGGATTCCTGACGGAAACAAAGAAAAAATTCTTCCCAGCATCTGGACCGTGCTGCGCCATTAATTTGTCGATTTGCGGGCCATGCACCCGGTCTAATGGCGTAATTATGTGCTCCTTGACCATCTTTTCAAGTGCATTGCGGTCAAAACAACGGTCAAGCTTGCATAATACTTCGGTGCGCTGTTTCCAATCGAAGTGCTTTTGCGCCATATAATCACTTCGTTCGAGAATAATTAAATAAGGAGTGTAAGCGGATGTGAATTTCCATAAATAACTACAGATGGTGGTTTGGAATAAAATACCTCGCAACCTGCCTGTTTGGGATCACCCGAAGCCACCTCCTGGTCCGAGCTATATATACTCCATTTTTCCTCCTAAGAGGACCTTGGAAAAAGGGTTTGGAAAATTGCAGGTTTGCAACGTTCCAAGCTGGTTGATTGCGGATCGCTTCCAATCCCTTTCCAGGAACAAATAGGTGATGGACATGGATGAAAACGCAAATGGAAAAATGAGCTACAAGGAGCAGGAAAGGATCTGGACATTGCAGGAAGTTGTGGAGGCAGCCGAGAGGGCAAAAATACCCCTCCGGATCGATAGGCCAGGATTTACCCGGATCACAGTTGATTTGCAGGAGAGCTTCCGAAGGCCAATTGTGGCAATCGGGAAGGATCAATCTCTAGGAATTTCAAACATTAGCTATTGAGGTGGCTACACATGAACGCATCCGAAGTCGAGGAATTGCAAAAGGAGTTCAAGGCAACGATGGAGCGGCTGATGCCGGATAAGAACTATTTCATCGGCATTTCCCTCGAGGATAAGAACGACTTCAAGGTTGCGTCAGTAACAAATTTAAAGGAGGATTCCCTATACTATATTGCGCGCGGAGTGATTGGCGGTTTCATTCAAATCGCAGAACAGCTCCAATTGCGCCATTTGGGAAGAGGTTGATTGTCATGCCAAAAAAATCAAAAAGCATATTCCCGACAGGTGTGTTCAAAGTGAAGATGCCTAGGGGCCCGATGTTTAACAGCGGGGTATTGAAGCTAAGGCCGGTTAGGATGAAAAGTTCGCCATATCTGCTCTGATTCTGCATTTGCCGCTGCAATCGCATGCATTATATGAAGGTAAGGGTTTAGTTTTGGCGGCAGATTGCCGTGAATTTGCCTCGTAAAATCGCAAAAAAAGCCGAAAACAGCCAAAATTCCCCTTTACCTCGCAAACCACCTACAATACTAACCTTTTACATATGAAGCATAACGTTATTGCAATTGTCACCCGAAACCACCCC
>JBBSVW010000022.1:0-1620 GCA_038046605.1 Microcaldota archaeon
AAATGTCATCGGAGAAGTTGAGGGAAAGGTTTGCATCCTGCTTGATGACATAATCGATACTGCCGGTACAATTTGCAACGGCGCTGCCGCACTTAAGGAAAAGGGGGCAAAACAAATTTATGCTTACGGTACCCACGGTGTGCTTTCCGGGACTGCAATTGATAGGCTAAAAGCCTCGCAGTTGGAGGAAATAGTGGTCACAAATTCAATCCCCCTTCCTGAAAATGCCAAGGGCGTTAGGAAAATCCGCCAAATACAAGTTTCCGAGCTCATTGGTGAGGCCATCAAGCGCACCCATTTCGACCAGTCCATTTCATCCCTATTCAGGGATATTGGGAAGGTTTAGGTTATTTGTGTTGCCATCTGATTTTCCGCCATTCCCAACCCTCACTATTTGCTCATTCTTATTTTTGGCAAACAAGGCAAAATAGCCAATGCCAATGATAGCAAGAATTATTGCCGGAAGTGCGTATTTGCCAATGCCATCATTGCCGCCCGAACTTTCCGGGATAAGCGCCGAATTCAAATCACGCAAAACCATATATGCGGTGTAATATTTCATTTTGTCCAATGCCTCCTTTGCTTTTGCCAGTTCACTTTGGCTATTTTCATCCCCAAACTGGCTTTGCCTGCCATTTGCCTCCTCAAATGCGTTTTTTGCAAGCCGTGCCATTTCGGAATTTGTATTCAATAGCCCCTGAAGTGAATCCCCAGCAGATTTGATTTTTTCGCCTATGAGGCTTTCCGAATATTTCTCCTCGCCCCCAGTTTCAAGCGCATTCCCAATTGCCAAGAGATCCTTGAGGTTTTTTTCAAGGGCATTCCTAGCCATTAATGCTGTTTTGTAAAGCGGGTATGAGCTAAGCCCTTTAAGCATCCCTTCATCGGCACTGAAATAATTTGCAAAATCAGTTAAGGCCCCCTGCGCCCCATCCCGAATTTCCGCATACAGGGCAAATGCCGCAACTTTTCCATCCATTTCAATTGTTTTTCCCAATTCCTCCGATTTTGCGAGCTGCTCAATTTCAAATGCTGCAATTAGCGCCTCCTTGTAATTTTTGGAAATAACTCCGGTTGCCAATTTTCCCAAATCCGATAGCATGGCGCTTGTGCATCCGGAATTGCACCTCTTTTTTGCAACGGAAAGCTTTTCCTCCAATAGCGCTTCCAACTCCTTTCCCATCGCATCCAGATCACTTTTTGCCCCCGCCATATCCGCAAGGGCAATTAGCCTTCGCACATCCGCTGTTGCCCCTAAAATTTTATTCCCAAAATCACTTTCATAATCATTGCTTGCCATGAACCTTGCCGCATCATCAAGCGCATCAATTTCAGCTAAAAGATCCGGTGCGTTTTTGCTGCCTTGCGCAGCATCCATAAATGCACTAAGGGCGGAATTGTAATTTCCTTCGGAAAGGAATTGCCTGGCGCGTTCCAGCGCAACCTGCGCCCCCAAATTGCCGGTTAGGTTTGATCCCATTATGCCCCCTTCTATCAGGTCCGTAATTTCATTGGCGCAGATAAGTTTAAGCTTTAATTTCCTAACCTGCGCCCTTGTCCACTCCTTGGTTTTGAGGGCAATTGAAATGTAATTGCCCCTTGAGCTATCCTCCAATTCGA